>JAAYBW010000194.1 GCA_012729975.1 Clostridiales bacterium | reverse complement strand
TGCATTGCGCGGATGCATTGCGCGGATGCGTGTGTGTGCATTATGCGCCCACGTCCGCGTCCGCAGGAAAAAAATTTTTTTCCGGGGAAACGGCGCCCGCATCAAAAACTTTTACAGGGAGACAGCACGCTCCGCGGAAACCCCAAAAAGCATCACCGGCAGTCAATGGATTTTATCTATCGATTAATCGCATATCGGTATAAGTCTTATCCGGCCATGAAAGCGTCGTAGGCTTCCTGATATACGGCCTTTATTTCCGGCAGTCCTATGCTGTTCAGGCCGTTTATATAATTGTCCCAATCGGTTTCAATGTTCTTGGAGCCGTCGACGAACTGAGCGTAGTTTTCATTCATGTAGGTGGATACGTCGCTTAAATAGGAGTTTATTTCCGCGCTCTGTTCAACCGTAAGGCGCGCGCCCACGGGGTAAAGATAAGCGCCGTCGTGGTTCTCTTTTAACCAGTTGGTCCAGTCTAAGGCATAGCCGAAGGTTATGTCGCCGCCGGGATATTTAAACTCCCTGTCGGCCTGAATGAGACCGACGTTGGCTGAATGGTTGAGAGCGTAAATCAGCAGCAAATAGTTAAGGGTGAGTCCGGCGGGGTTGTTAATGGCGAAATCGGTGAGGACGCGCTCGCCTTTATCATCAAACTCAAATATCTCGCCTTCTACGCCCCAGTACCACAAGTCTCCGCCCACAGGGCTGAAGCGCCAGTCTATCCAGCTTACAACGAGGGGGATGTTGGCGCACTTGGCGGAAATGCTCATGGTTGAGCTGGTCTCGCGCGGCAGCTGACCGCCCAGATGGAGTATCTGGCCCTCATAACGCAGCGGGGGACTGGTGGGACGCCACAGGGTACCCGGCTGGGTGGAAGAGGCCTCATAGTTTGTGATATCGCCGGTATGCATGGGCGCGTAGAATGTCTCTCCATTGTTGATTTCGGCGTTTGTATCGGCGGCTCTCGAAAATGCAAGCCAGTTGGGGTTGATGAGATTTTCGGAGTAGAAGCCGGAGATGATTCTCATGAAGTCGCGGTCGGAATCGTTGCTGTTGGAGATCTTGACCTTGCCGTCTATAACGAAATTCCTGCCTGCGGAGCCGTCTATGATAAATGGCAGGGTATCATGGGACATAAACCAGGCGCCGGTGGTCAGGTCAATGTTCTGACGCAGTATGAAGGGGTATTCACAGGAGGTTATCTGGGTCTTCGCCAGCAGGAGCGCCTCGTGCAAATCGTCCCACGTTACCAAATCGGAGGCGGTCATTCCGAACTGCTGCATCCAGTCCTCGCGCACGCAGTATCCGGCGAGGCGGACAGGCTCCTGGGTGATGCAGTAGAAAGCGGGGATGAAGTCATCATGATAGAAGACGGTTTGGTATAATACCGTGTCGGAGGGGTCATAATTGCATACCATATAGCTGAAGTTGGGCATATAGTCAAGGTAATCATACAGGTTGACGAAGTATCCGTCTTCCACCATCTCCTCCGCGGTGCCGTTATAGTTCATTATGGCATTGGAGCACATATCGGGTAAATCATCGGAGGCCACGAGCACGCGGAAGCTCTCTACGCTGGTCATAACGGGGGTAATTATGTATTCGACGTTTACACCGGTCATCTCCCTGTCCGCGGTGGGAAGCGCCATGATCTCATAACCCTCCTCAGGGTAGGCGGAAAGGTTGAAGCTGTAGGTCAGGAAGGTAAAGACCTCGTCTGTGGTGCTCAGGGGAAGCTCGTACTCATAAAAGTCATTAGCCGCTCCTCTTTCATCTTTTTCATATTTGCCTGCGGCGAATTTGTAGGGCGAGTCCGGCTCGGCGGCAGCTGACGGGGGAGAGGTTTCGGAGGAACCGGTCGCGGTGGGAGCGGATGTTGCCGGAGTCTGCGTGGCGGCGGGGGGTTCCTGCGTCGGGGTTGGTTTCGAGCTGTCTCCGCAGCCGGCAAAAAGAGCCGGTAGCAGCATAGCCACAAGTGTGAGTGCCAGTACTTTCTTCATGTTTTCTCCTTCCTCTTAATCAAATTGTAACTGTATTATACTGGCAAAGAAAATCTGTTGCAATGTTTATTGCACTACATTGTAAGCATTTCACAAATATTAGCACAAATATTTGTATGTTTATTTCGGTTTACTAATGATTACGAAAAAAGATACTATTGCACTGAACGCAAAACAGATGAGAACATGAATGTTTGGGGAGTAAAACTGCCCTCCGGCAAATAATCGGGTAGGATGTCACTCATTAGTTGAGTGACATCCTACCCGATTAATGCCGAATCAGCTTATAGGAGGAGCGCCGCGCCGACGCGGTGCGCAGGGCAGGGACTTATGCCGAGGCCGGGCCTGGGTGCCATGCCCGCTTTCCGCCTGGGCGGAAAAGCAGGATTTACATGCGGACGCATTATATCAAGCGCCGCGAGCAGCGCTTCGGCAATCTGCCTGTGGCCCTCAACTGAGGGGTGCGGATTAACGTCCACCCCGGCGGGGCCCGACATCGTCGCGGCGATCTGCGCGCCGGTGATGTCTATTACGGTGTAATAATCTGAGCCGTATTCGCAGCTTTGAAGAAAGTCGTTCATTTCTTCAAGATAAGGGCCGAGCAAATCCCCGGCTCGTATAGTCATTCCCATGGCGGATATCGTAAAGTCCCTGTAAGGATTATAAAGGCTCGTTACAAGCACCACCGCGTGCGGAGCGATTTCCCTGAGCGCCGCGGCTATCAGCGGCCAATCGGATTTAAAGCGGTCTGCGCCCTTCTTCATTGCCATGCGGGCTTCTACACCCATCATAGCCCGTGTAAAAGAGACTATCAAAGAAGGGTCATCCCTCAAAAGAGAAATCACCGTTTCGGAGGAGCCTTCGCTCAGACCCACGGACTTTAAAAGCAGCTGAACACAGGGCCCCAGAAGGTTGTTGCTTCCGACGGTAACGGTAATAAGACCGGAGTTAAAAAGCGCCGAGCGGCATTTTTCGGTTTGCAGAAGAGATAAAAGCTCTCCCGTGTCAAGCCCGGACTCCGTCAAATCGATAAGATGGGCGTCATCGCCCAGCGAACGCGCCAAAATCGAAACAAAACCGCTGTCGGGTGTGGAGCCGCTGCCGGTATAACCCGGCAGCGCATAACCCGCAGCGATGCTGTCGCCCAGGGCGACGTACCTAATACCTTCAGATGCCGCGGCTCGTGCCGATTCGGGAGACAAAAGCGCGGCAGCGCAGATAGCGAAGCTGATTATGCCGAGCGCCGCTCTCTTCATCAGATGTCCGGGGCATCATCGGATCCGGGGCTCGATTCGGACTCCCGGGCGATTTCGTTTTCCGGTGTTAAAGGGGAATCGGGAGTAAGCAGATTTTGCGGTGTCGGCGCGGCTTCCTTTGAAGAGGGGCTTTCCGGCGTTTTAGGAGCGGCGGGATGAGCGGAATTCGCAGAGCCGGGAAAAGAAGCGTTTTTAAGGAGCAGAAAAACGCTTATGAGAAGATGCACGGCGATAAAAATCAGAAAGAACGCCTCATACAGCGTGTCGGTCTTGCCGGGCAGCGCGACAATACAGAAAAACACCGATAGAAGACCTGCAAAAACCGTCCTGCGCGGAGCGCCCCGCCGGAAAGCGAAGCCCGCGACATAGTAGCTTGCCATAGCAGAAGAGCAAAGCGCCAGAAAATCATATACATAGTCAAGCAAAACCGGATCGGCGGCTTTCTTCTTATATGAAATAATCAGGTAATAACATGTGAAAACCACAATTACAAGCGAACAGAGCGCGGTCTGTGAGCCTTTACCTCGGCGGGCTTCAATTGAAAGGCACAGATAGGCTATGCCCGATACGCCCGCGAAAAGCGCAAGGACTCCGACTGCAATAGCGTGAGATAAAACCGGAACCTCGGAGCGGTAGCACATATAAGCGCCGGCGCACATACCCGCGGCAAGAATAAAGGATATAATGACCACGGCCGGGCTTCTCGCGCGGAAGGCGTTTTCATAGCCGTTCGCGCAGGTCATGCCCCTGAGTCCCGAAAAGCATACGATAAAAAGAAATACCCCGAATGCGGCGCATAACACGATCAGTGCCGTTGTTACCGGAGCAAAACGCTGCGCAAGTCCCTGATCATCGAAAACCGTGGCGAGCTCTTTCACGCGTATAAACGCACCCGCAGCGCCCGCGAGTATTGTAACGGCTGTAAGCGCCAATGCTTTTTTCAACATGCAAACCCCTTTGCGCCGCCCGGGCTTCTACGGCGGCGATACGGATAGTATAAATACATATGACCTGCCCGAAACACCATAGATTATATAACGATTAACGAGGAAAAGGAAGTGCCGACATGAAATTAATGTATGCGCTCTCGGTGCTGCTGGCTCTGTTGGCGGTGATCTCGCCGGTATTTTTCGCCTCAGGCAAAAATAACACCGAACCGGAGATCGCCCCGACTGAAAATTCCGGAGAACCTGTACGGGAGACTCCGTACGCGTCCCCGGCAGGGATCGATGAGGGGGTCCCGGTTTGCCTTATCAGCGCGGACAGCGAGCAGACTCTGTCGATGCGCGAATATCTTGTCGGAGTGCTTGCGGCCGAAATGCCAGCGCTGTTTGAAGCGGAGGCATTGAAAGCGCAGGCTGTCGCGGCGCGAACCTTCACGCTTTATCGCATGCTTTGCTCGGAAGCGCACGACGGCGGAAAGGTCTGCGACGACTATTCGTGCTGTCAGGCGAGGAAAACTACCGAAGAACTGCAAGGTATCTGGGGCGGGGAGTATGAGGCCAATATGGCGAAAATCAGCGCCGCCGTCGCTGCAACTGACGGCCTATGCCTTACGAGCGGGGGCAAGCCGATTTTAGCGGCATTCCATTCGTCTTCGGCGGGATCAACCGAGGCCTGCGGGGAGATATGGGGGGCGTCGCTCCCGTATCTGATCTCGGTGCCGACGTTTGAAGGCGAACAGGAGGTCCCGAATTATGTTACAGAGGTCGCCTTGCCCTTTACACAATTTAAAAATACAGTCTTCGCCGCTTATCCCGACGCTGTCTTCGCTGATGAACCGTCCGGCTGGCTTTCACAGGCCGAGTACACCTCTTCCGGAAGGGTGGCCGCCGTGCGGGTGGGGGGAGTGAAGATCACCGGCACGGAGCTTCGTGTTCTTTTCGGGCTCAGGAGCACTTATGTGAGCTGGGGAGAAACGGATTCGGAGATTGTTTTTCATGTCACAGGCAACGGACACGGGGTCGGGATGAGTCAGTATGGCGCGAACGCAATGGCTAAGCGGGGAAGCTCCTGCGGAGAAATACTGGCGCACTATTATCCGGGCGCCGAACTGTCGGATATGACCGCGGCTGCGGGTGACGGCGAGCATATCTGAACAACTTGTTTTTTCGGCCCGGTTAATGTAAAATACAGAAAAAAAGCGCGACGCGCCGGAAGGACTAAGATATGGACTATGCCGAAGAATCTCTGAAGCTTCACTATAAATGGAAAGGGAAGATTGAAACCGTTACCAAAATGAAGATCGACTCGAAGGAAGCTCTTTCTCTGGCGTATACGCCGGGTGTCGCCCGGCCTTGCCTTGAGATAAGAGACGACCTTTCAAAAAGCTTCGATCTCACATGGCGGGGAAACACCGTTGCCGTTGTTACGGACGGTACCGCGGTGCTGGGACTCGGAGATATCGGACCCGAGGCCGGTATGCCCGTCATGGAGGGTAAATGTGCCCTGTTTCGTACCTTCGGAGGGGTTGATGCCGTTCCCTTGTGCATACGCAGCAAGGACCCTGACGTTATAGTGGAAACTGTGGCCATGCTCGCGGGCAGCTTCGGCGGCATAAATCTTGAGGACATATCCGCCCCGCGCTGTTTTGAGATTGAGGATAAGCTTAAGGCACGATGCGATATACCCGTATTTCACGATGATCAGCACGGTACAGCCGTAGTCGCTCTGGCGGCGCTGATGGGAGCACTTAAACTGGTAGGCAAGGAGCTTTGCGACATACGCACGGTCATCTCCGGTGCCGGAGCGGCGGGAACCGCGACGGCGCGGCTCCTTAAAGAAAGCGGTGCGGGTGATATAATCGTTTGCGATCGAAACGGAGTCATAAGCGCGGGCCGCAGCGATCTGACTCCGGCAAAAAGAGTCCTTGCGGCCTTTACCAACAGGGAAAATAAAACGGGAAGCCTTTCGCAGATGCTCCGGGGAGCGGACGTATTCATCGGCGTCTCCGCGCCCGGACTCGTTACTCCGGAGGATATCTCCTCCATGGCACGGGACGCCATCGTTTTTGCTATGGCTAATCCTGTACCCGAGATCATGCCCGAGCAGGCAAAAGCGGCGGGAGCGGCTATAGTCGGCACAGGCCGCAGCGATTATCCCAACCAGATAAACAATGTGCTGGCCTTTCCCGGCATATTCCGGGGAGCCTTCGATGTGAGGGCTTCGGATATAAACGGGGAGATGAAGCTCGCCGCAGCGTATGCCCTTGCCGACCTTGCCGTTCAGGACGGCCTTTCGGCGGACAGGCTTCTGCCGGAGCCCTTCGATCCCCGTATTGCGCCCGCGGTAGCTCAGGCGGTGGCGCAGGCAGCCCGCAACAGCAGAGTTGCCGGAATCTGATAAAAAACTAAGGAGGAGCAATATGGACAGCCCAATGCAAAACGCAGGCGCTCCGCAGGTTATCGCGCGCGGAGTGTGGAATGTAACGCCCGGTATGTCCGCGTCATACCTTGTCACGGGCAGTGACCTCGCGCTGCTGATAGACACCGGTCCGGGCGTGACAAATGTTAAAGAAGCGGTGACGCAGATTACCGGACATCCGGTAATCGTGGTGCTCACGCACAAACACGCGGACCATACGGGCGGTGCCCGGTATTTCGACTGTTTGTACGCACATCCCTATGAAATTGACGGCCTTTCAGAGCTCGGAAAAGAGATCGTGCCTGTGGAAGAAGGTTATGTTTTTCAGCTGGGCGGACGCAGCCTTCAGGTTATATCAATACCCGGACATACTCCGGGCAGCATAGCGCTCTTTGACAGGGACAACAGGATGATGTTTACCGGCGACATGCTCTCCGACAGGCCTGTGTTCATGATGGGGAGCGACAGCGATTATGACGAGTATATTGCAACGATGGACAAGCTCATCGAAATGTCGCCTCTGATCGATGCTTTTTACGGGGCTCACGGAACGCTTGCCAACCCTCCAGATATGCCGGCTAAGCTGAAAAAGGCGGCGGAGCTTAAAAAAGCGGGAAAGCTTGTCCCTAAAGCTTCCGACGGTCCGATGAGCGGCAGTGTTTACTTAAGCGAGGACGGGGTCGGCTTCATCGTTCCAAACCGAGCCCCGACGGCAAATTAAAATATTGCGGGAACCGAAGAAAAGGAGATAATATGTATACGGACGCTAAATCGTTCCATGAGCAGCTGGATTCATATTACGCCGGACACGACAATGAAGCGACGGAAAAATTCCTGCTGGATACGCTGGAAGAACTGGAAAATGCCATGATGATCTCCTCGGGCTGCGGCTGCTGCGCCGACGGCGACTGTGAGGACGAAGGAGCGACCGAAGAGGAACTCAAGTGGATGATCGGACTCTCGGAGGCCAAGATAACCGTTTTAAATGAGCTTGCCTGCTTTTACCGCGGAATCAGCCGTTGGGACGAGTGCCTCGGCGCGTTTTCCCGGGTTAAGGAGGAAATTGAACTTTGCGGCCTTACGGGAGATGACAGCTACGCGCTTGTCACACTCAATCTGGCAGGAGCTTACAGGCTGCTGGGCAGGTTTGAGGACGCCTTGGCAGCTTTCGAAGAAGCAAAGGCAATACTAGACAAAAACGGCAAACTTGACGCTTACAGCTATTCGAGCTATTACAATAACGCCGGGCTTGTATATCAGGATATGAAGGATTACACGAAAGCAGTCGAATTTTTTGAAAAGGCGCTGCAGCTTATGCCCCGCACGCCGGAGAATCTTGCGGAGATCGCCACCGGCCTAAGTAATCTGGCGATGTCGCATTACGCTTCCGGGGATCCTCAAAGTGCCGAAATGAAGCTGGACGAAGCTATTGAGATTTTCAAAAAACTGGACGAAGGGAAAAACCCCCACTACGCG
Organism: Clostridiales bacterium; assembly: GCA_012729975.1. Lineage (GTDB taxonomy): Bacteria > Bacillota > Clostridia > Oscillospirales > Oscillospiraceae > JAAYBW01. Next base: position 6,362 of record JAAYBW010000194.1, on the reverse strand, counting down.
GGTGCTCTCAACACAAAGGCTTTCTTCTGCTTTAATGCCGGCAATATCGAGAAATCCGCCGAACTGTTTGAGGAAGCCATAGAGCTGACAAAGCTGATTTTCGGTGAAAACAACGAGTATGCCATAAGCTGCCGCAATTGCTCTTTTGCCTACCGAAAGCTCGGAAACACGGAAAAGGCCGACATGTACGCGGCTATCGCTGAAAGAATTCTCGGGAAACCGTGACAAGCGCTCATCTCATAATGGAATACCGCTAATAATCCGCGGAAGGCCGCCGACAGAGACCGGCGGCCTTCCGCGGATTTGTCAGATATAAGTAGTATTTATGGAGGACTAAAAAAGTTTGTATTGAAATAGAAATAATTAATAGTAGAATAGATATCAGAGGTGGGAGTTTTGGACATATTACAACTTAAACTATTTGTATCGGTTTCCGAGACGCTGAGCTTTTCGAAGACCGCCGAACGGTTCTATATATCTCAGCCTACGGTGAGCCATCATATAAAGGCGCTTGAAAACGAGCTGGGTGCTCTGCTGATAAAGCGCGACAGTCATAATGTCTCTTTAACGGATGAGGGAAAGGAGCTGGTTCTGCACGCCCGCAGGATTCTCGGGGAGCTTAGCGCCGCGGAGCACCGTGTTAAAGGCATTTCAAAAGGACGAACCGGCCATATTCGCGTTGCGGTGCTCTCGTCATCGGCTTATGAGTTTTCGGACTGTCTGGGCGAGATGTACCGTCGCTATCCTTATATTCAGACCGACATAGACATGCTCAACGTGCCGGAGACCACAAAGGCTATGAGCCGCGACGAGTATGACTTTTATTTCACGCCGCAGGCACTTCTTCCCGCGGGCAGTGCTCTGGAGTATACGCTCACATCAAAATACAGGCTTCACCTGTTTGCTCATAAGGACGACGCACCGGGTATAGATATAAACGACTGGTCAACATTTCGGGACTTCAGCTTTGTGTCGGTTACGCAGGAAGACGCGATGCTCACGCGGAACATACGAATAATCTGCGAAAACCGGGGGTGGGAGCCCGATTACGTCAATTTCCACAACCGTGCCGAGGCCGTTGTTTTATCGGTGAACGCAAGGGTAGGGCTTGCGATACTTCCGGTTACCCTACGCGATTTTTACAACTGCCCGAATGTTGTGACAATACCCATAGATGGTGATGACGCCGAGTTCCAGTCCGTGATTGCCTGGCCGAAGCGCAGCAAATCGGTTGCTGCGGACAATATACGGCGTATAATAACGCAAATGTATCCGCTGGGCGGCAGGAACTGACCGAACGGCGCGGGATGCCGTGAATAAACGTATCTGTCGGGTCTTTCGCGCAGCAGAGCGTGAAAAGACCCGATTTCGAATGGTTTGCTATTTCATTTGACCTGATAGTGTTATATAATAAAAAATCATTTTTATCGCGGGAGGCTTTCAGCTATGAAGACCGAAATACTCAAACTGCTTGAAAAAGACTGCCGGCTCACGGCGGGACAGATCGCCTCGATGTTGGGCGCATCCGAAAATGAGGTAGTCAATGCCATTGCAGAATGCGAGGCAGACGGCCTGATCATCGGATATATGGCGCAGGTCGACTGGGACAAAGCAGGAAGTGAAGCGGTCACGGCGCTCATAGAGGTCAAGGTCACGCCGCAGCGGGGCGACGGATATGAACGTATCGCAGAGCGTATCTACCAGTATGAAGAGGTGGAAAGCACGTATCTGATGTCGGGAGCATATGATCTGTGCGTTATTATTTCCGGACGCACATTGAAGGAAGTAGCGGCATTCGTTTCCTCCCGCCTTTCCACAATCGACGGAGTGTCGGGCACTGCCACTCATTTCATACTTAAAAAATATAAGGAAAAGCACTTGGTTTTTGAAAAGATGCCGGAGCAGCAGGAGAGGATGGTGTTCTTTTGATCAGCTACGAAAAGGTTTTGTCCGAGAAGGTTCAAAACGTAGCGCCCTCGGGCATACGCAAATTTTTCGATATCCTCGAGGAAATGAAGGACGCGATTTCTCTCGGGGTGGGCGAGCCGGATTTTATTACCCCCTGGCACATTCGCGATGCGGGAGTTTGGTCGCTGGAAAAGGGCTACACCAAATATACCAGCAACGCCGGAATGCTTACCCTGCGCACCGAGATATCAGCATATATGAACAGGCGCTTTTCGCTTCAATACGATCCTTCTTCTCAGATACTTGTGACGGTCGGCGGAAGCGAGGCCATAGACCTGTCGCTTCGCGCGCTTATTAATCCGGGAGATGAAATAATTATCCCTGTTCCGTCCTTTGTCTGTTATATTCCGCTGACACAAATGTCAGGGGGAGTGCCTGTCACTCTGGAAACAAAGCATGAGGAAGGCTTCCGCGTAACTCCGGAAGCGTTAAAGGCACTTATCACGCCGAAAACAAAGGCGATTATCCTTCCTTACCCGTGCAACCCCACCGGCGGTATCATGCGGCGCTCTGACCTCGAAGCTCTGGCAGAGGTGGTAAAGGACACCCAAATAGTCCTTATATCCGATGAGATATACGCGGAGCTTACCTATTCGGGAAAACACGTTTCTCCGGCGAATATTCCCGGTTTGGAGGATCGCACGATAGTCATTAACGGCATGTCCAAGTCCTACGCTATGACCGGATGGCGCCTCGGTTATGTGTGCGGTCCGCGGGAGATAATCCGCCAGCTGATAAAGCTGCATCAGTTTGCCATCATGTCGGCGCCGACGACGGCACAGTACGCTGCGATAGAAGCGCTTAGCAAGGGCGATGCGGATATAGAGCGCATGCGAAGCGAGTATGACAAACGGCGGCGCCTGCTGGTAGCGGGGCTGAGGAAAATCGGTATACCATGCAACGAACCGCTCGGCGCGTTTTATGTTTTTCCGTGCATAGCCGGTACAGGACTCGGCTCGGATGAATTCTGCGAAAGGCTTCTTGTCGAGGAAAAAGTCGCCGTGATCTCCGGATCCGCCTTCGGACCGGGGGGCGAGGGATTCGTGCGAATGTGTTACGCCGCCTCAAACGAGCAGATAACAGAGGCACTCACGCGCATAGAGCGGTTTTTAGGCAGGCTGTGATCGCCATGGGAGACAAAAAATATCTGCTGATTATAGGCGACGGGATGGCGGACCTCCCTGTGCCCGAGCTCGGAGGGAAAACGCCGCTCGAAGCCGCCGACAAACCATTTATTGACGCTCTTGCAAGACGCTCCGAGTCAGGCAGCGTAAAAAACTGTCCTGACGGACTTCCCCCCGGTTCCGACACCGCCATTCTATCGATTTTCGGCTGTGATCCTCTTAAATACTACACCGGACGCGCGCCGCTGGAAGCGGCCGCGCAGGGTATAAAGCTCAGCGAAGGCGATCTTGCCTTCCGCTGTAATATGGCGAGCCTGGGGGGCGAAGACGTGCCCTTCGAGGACAAGATCATTATATCGCACAGCAGCGGAGGCATAGAGGGGGAGGAGTCCAAGGAACTTGTCGAATGGCTTTTTAGTCAGCCGGAGTTTGCCGCCGCCGCAAAAAAAGCCGGTGTTGCAGTAAAGCCCGGTCTTTCTTACAGGCATATATGCGTGCAGACGCCCGGCGACGGCCTCGGACTCGTTCTCTTCCCGCCCCACGACCATCTCGGTGAACGCGTCGGAGACAATATGCCCCGCGGCAGCCGAAATGCCGGTGTGCTCGCCGAGCTCATGAAGCTCTCGAACAAGCTGCTGCCCGGCCATCCTATAAACGAGGAGCGAATCGCGCTGGGCAAGCTTCCGTGCAACTGCATATGGTTCTGGGCGGAGGGTACGGCCTGCGAGCTTCCGTCATTTGCGGATGCCTACGGAAAGCGGGGCGCGGTCATATCCGCTGTGCCGCTCTGCCGTGGGATTGCGGCTATGACAGGTCTGCAGAGCATCGAAGTGGAAGGCGCCACGGGCGAGCTTGACACCAATTACGAGGGAAAAGCCGACGCTGCGGTCCGGGCTTTGTGCGAGGAGGGCTTTGAGTTTGTCGCCATTCACATAGAAGCGCCTGACGAGTGCACTCATAACCACGACCTCGCGGGAAAACTGCAGGCCATAGCGAATATCGACTCGCGCGTGGTCATGCGTGTATGCAGGGAGCTGGAGGAACGCGGGGAGGCCTACCGCATGCTCATACTCAGCGACCATATGACGCTTATGGCGACCGGGGCCCACGGCGCGCAGCCCGTGCCGTTTATCATTTATGACAGTACCTTGCCGCAAACAGGTCCCGAGGAAGGTTACTGCGAGGCAGGCGGCGCGAAAGGGCGTTATATAGAAAACGGAACCCGGCTTATGAATATTCTGTTCGGTGGGTGAAGATATGAAAGAAGATGCTAATATTAAGGCGGGACCGAGGATATTCGGTCCCGCGGACATGCTTATACCTAAATCCGGCCTTGAAAAGTGGAGCGTGGTTGCCTGCGACCAGCACACCTCGGAGCCCGAATACTGGGAGCGCGTGGATGAGTATGTGGGCGACGCGCCCAGTACGCTGCGAATGATGCTTCCCGAGCATTTATACAGAAGGAAAGACTTTTATCAGCTCGCGGAGAAAGCGCGTGGGAAGATTTCCGAATATCTGGACGCCGGTGTGTTCAGGACTGTTGAAAACTCCTGCGTATACGTGGAGCGGACACTTCTGGGCGGCGCTGTCAGACGCGGGTTGGTAGGCGTTATAGATCTTGAACAGTATTCGCCGGCCGCGGAGAGCGAAGCGCCGATCAGGGCCACAGAGGGGATAGTGGCCGAGAAAATGCCCCCCCGCATCGCTCTAAGGAGCGGAGCGAAGGCCGAACTCACGCATGTCATGGTGCTTGTGGACGATCCTATGCGTACACTCATAGAACCTCTGGGGGAACACAAGAGCGAAATGGAAAAGCTCTACGACTTCCGGCTTATGGAAAAAGGCGGAAGAATTGCGGGATGGCGTGTCAGCGGAAAACTCATCGATATGGTAAGCTCGGCCGTGGACGCGCTTTCGCAGCCGCAGGTCTGCCATGAGCGCTACGGGTCGGGGCCTTCCTCCATGCTCGTGTTTGCCGTGGGAGACGGCAATCACTCGCTGGCGACCGCAAAGGCCTGTTGGGAGGCAATTAAACCCTCGCTTTCGGCTGATGAGCTTGCGATCCATCCGGCTCGATTCGCGCTCGTGGAGCTGATTAATATCATGGATGAAGCTCTCGAGTTCTTCCCGATAAACCGCGTTGTAACCGAGTGCGATCCGGAAGCTTTGGTTCGTGATTTAATCGAATTCTTCCCCGGCACCGAGACAGGCAGCGGTTCGGACGGACTCAAGCTCGTCTGCGCTTATGCGGACACGGTAGAGGAACTGACGCTGCCGAGGTGCTGCGCCGAGCTCGCCATCGGCGCGCTCAGCAAATTCTTTGACAGCTATTTCCCGGAACACGAGGGTGTTGTGGACTATGTGCATGGTGACAATGTCGTATTAAAGCTCGCGCGCAAGGAAAAAACCGTGGGCTTCATTCTTCCGGCCCTTGACAAGTCCAGCTTCTTTCGCAGCATAGTTATCGACGGGGCGCTGCCGCGAAAGACCTTCTCGATGGGAGAAGCCCACGATAAAAGATACTATTTGGAGTGCAGAAAACTTGAAGTCTAATGCCATTGAGCGTGCCCGCGCCAAGCTGAACCTGACGATGGACGTGCTGGAAGTACAGGCCGACGGCTACCACAGTGTGAAAACCGTTATGCAAACCGTCGAATTCGCAGACACGGTCCGGTACATACCGGGCGACCTTGGCATTCGCGCGCAGTCAAATCTTCCATGGCTTCCGACCGATGTGAAAAACCTTGCCGTTCGGGCCGCGGAGCTGTTCGCGCGGGCAGCGGGCATTAAAATAGGCGGTCTGATAATGATTGATAAGCAAATTCCCGTCGGTGGGGGAATGGCGGGGGGCAGTTCAAACGCTGCCGCGGTGCTGCGACTCTTAAACAGGGAATACAATGTCGGTTTTACTTCAAAGGAACTTGAAAAACTCTCGGAGAAGCTCGGAAGCGATGTCCCGTTCTGCGTATGCGGCGGTACGGTTTTAGCCGAGGGCAGGGGCGAAAAGCTGACCGAACTAAGACCGGTGCCGTCCTGCTCCGTTGTAATCTGCCGTCCTGATTTCTTTGTTTCGACTCCCGAGCTCTTCACAGCTATCGACAGCCTGAAGATAACGGCGCATCCAGATACCGCGGGTATGCTCGAAGCCATAGAAAAGGGAGATATAAACGCAATAGCCAGACGTGTTTTCAACGTTTTTGAAGCCGCGCTTCCCGGACGGCAGGCAAAGGCGGTGTCCATTGTTAAGAGTATGATGCTCGATATGGGAGC
>JAAYBW010000193.1 GCA_012729975.1 Clostridiales bacterium | reverse complement strand
GCTCTTTACCTTCCTTCAGATTCCGCGTCGCCACGGACACCTTTGGCCTTGGCTATACACTTCCCGCTACCGGGCGCGTTCGGGACTTTCACCCGTTAGACCGCGCCCATGCCGGGCGCACCACAAAGGCTCCGCGCCGGTTCGGCGCGGAGCTTATACTATTATCGTATCTAAAGTATGTGGCAGGCGCAGCTGTGGCCGGGCGCAACTTCTCTTAAAATCGGCTCCTCCTCGAAGCAGACGGGCGCGGCTTTTTCACATAACCGGCAGTAGCGGCAGCCTTTTTCCGGAATGCTCAAGTCCTCTATATCATCCGTGAGCTTATATACCTTCGCGCGTCCTGCTCTCGGGTCTGCCGCGGGAACCGCATGAAGCAGCGCTTTCGTGTATTGGTGCGCCGGATATAAGGTTACTTCCTCGCTCGTCCCGAGCTCTATGAGCTTGCCGAGATACATAACGCCTATCCTGTCCGATATATAGCGCACCACCGACAGGTCGTGGGAAATGAAAAGATAAGTCAGCGAAAGCGTGTCCTGCAGTCTTTTCAGAAGACTGATAATCTGAGCCTGATAAGACACGTCCAGAGCCGAAACCGGCTCGTCGCATACGATAAACTCCGGCTCGACGGCAATCGCTCTTGCAATCCCTATCCGCTGCTGCTGCCCGCCCGAGAACTCATGCGGGTAACGGTATGCGTGGCTTGCCTCAAGTCCTACGCTCTCAAGCAGCTCCATAACGATCTCCCGCAGCCGGTCCGCGCTGTATTTAGGAAAATTCGCCCTGAGTCCTTCTTCGACGATATTATATACGCGGCTGCGGGGATCGAGGCTTCCGTACGGATCCTGAAAAACAATCTGCATTCTCCGGCGGTACGGGCGCATATCGGCACGCGTTATATCGGCGCCGTCGTATATGATCCTTCCGCTGTCCGGCTCCGTCAGGCGAAGTATCGTTCTTCCGAAGGTAGACTTGCCGCAGCCCGATTCCCCCACAAGCCCCAGCGTTTCTCCGCGCAGAACCGCCAGACTAACTCCGTCCACGGCTTTTATAAGCATCCTGCGCCCGGTCTTATCTCGGACTTTATAGCTTTTTTTCAGGTTTTCGACAACTAAAAGATCGCTCGCATTCATAAAACTTCCCATATGCGTTTTAAACGCGCGAACGACACCTGCACGGCATCCGCGCGGACGCGATTCCTTTCCGTAAACTCTTTCACACCGAAGGCCTCCCGCTCTCCGCCGAGGCATTATCCGCCCGCAGCCAGCAGCTTGCCGTGTGGCCGGGAGCCAGGCTCACCTCCGGCGGCTTTTTCTCACGGCATATATCCCTGCTGTATGGGCATCTTGTGCAAAATACGCAGCCCTCGCCGAGCGCTGTCGGATCAGACGGCAGGCCCTCGATATACGGAAGCGGCTCTGAGAGCGGAGTGTCCATCCGGGGCACCATTTTCATAAGCAGCTGCGTGTAGGGATGCGCGGAACTGTAGAATATATCGTCGGTCGAGCCCTGTTCGACGATATACCCTCCGCACATGACCGAAACCCGGTCGCAAATCTCCGCGACTATCCCGAAATTGTGGGTTATATAGAGCATTGCCATATTGTGCTGCTTTTGCAGCTTTTTGAGAATCTGTATAATCGCGGCCTGTATCGTCACGTCCAGCGCCGTGGTAGGCTCATCGGCTATAAGCAGCTTCGGTTTGCACAGCAGTGCCATGGCGATCATAACGCGCTGGAGCATTCCGCCCGAGAGCTCATACGAGTATCTGCGCATCAGCTGCCCGGGGTTTCGGATGCTTACCTCGCGGAGCATATCGATCGAACGCGCCGCGGCCTCGGCCTTGGACGCTGTTTTGTCGTTTGCCAGAACCGTCTCAGTCATTTGGCTGCCGATAGTAAACACAGGGTCAAAGCAGCTCATGGGATTTTGAAAGATCATGCTGATCTCCCTGCCCCGTATCGCCGCCGCTTCTTTATTGGAAAGGCCCAGGATATCCCGCCCTTTATAAAGCACTCTCCCGCCGTTTATTACAGCCGGAGGCTTAAGCAGCCCCAGAATCGAATACGAGCTAACCGTTTTCCCGCTGCCCGACTCCCCCACAAGGCCCATTACCTCGCCTTCTCTTACGGCGTAGCTTATCTTGTTAACCGCGTGCAGCTTACCGGTGTGAGTGTCAAAAGACACGTCAAGCTCCCTGACATCCAGCAATATATCAGACATAGAGTCCTTATCCAAAATGGCGCATCTCCTTACTCCTCAATTCGCCGCTCCTCTTCTTTTGAAAAGAGATAAAAACCCGGCTGTCAATCCCCGCGCGGCCGGCAGCTCTCCTCTCGGATCGAGCGCGTCGCGCAGCCCGTCTCCCGCCAGGCTCACGGAGATGCCGGTGAGCGAAATTGCAGCGCAGGGTATTATCATCAGATGCGGAGCCAGCCTGATATAGTTTCTGGCATGGTAGATAATATTGCCCCATTCGGGGGTCGGGGGATTAATGCCTATGCTAAGGTACCCGAGCACCGTACAGGTCAGCATCGACTCCGCCAAAGCGCCTGTAAATCGCACTATCAGCGCCGGTGCGACATTATGAATTATATGTCGGGAAATAATGCCGAAGGGCCCAACGCCCAAAGCCCTCGCGGCCTGTATGTACTCGCTTCCCATAACGCTTGCCGCGCAGACATGGACAAGCCGCGCAAACTGCGGGATGGCGGCGATTGCTATCGCGTACATGAAATTTCCCCTGCCCCAGCCGAGCGCCGCCTCAAAAACCAGTGCGAGCAGTATTACGGGTATGGACGCGACAATATCCATAACAGGCGAAATCAAAAAATCAAATCTGCCCCCGAAATACCCGGCCGCGAGCCCTATAACGCTGCCGATGATCAGCGCTGTAACGGTTGAAGCAAACGCGATCCTGAGCGTCATCCTTCCGCCGTAAAGAGTCCGTGTCAATATATCCCTTCCCAGGTTGTCCGTACCCAGCCAATGCTCCGCGGAAGGCTTCGCGAGCGTATTATGCACATTAATGGCGGTATAGCTGTATTTTGTCAGCCACGGGGCCAGGGCGCAGGATAAACAGATCAGCAAAAACACGGCAAGTGAGATAACGGCGATCCTGTTTGCGCAAAACCGCCGGAGGGCGTCCTTCCATATTCCTCCCGCCCTGTCCGAGCGCAATACTTTACCATTCATCACCCGGCGGCCTCTTTTCTCTTTCTGCGGGCCGGTTTTTCGGCATATCGCAGCCTTATTTTCGGATTTACAAAACCATAAAGTATATCCGAGACAAGATTCATGCACATGAGGATAATAATGAGTATCACCGCGCACCCGAGTATTTCGAAATGGTCTCTGACGCTCAGCGAGTTTAACATAAACGAACCGAGTCCGGGGACCATGAAAAAGTTTTCGACAACAAATGTCCCGCAAAGCAGCTGCGCGATTAGTCCGCCCAGAGCCGAAATAACCGGAATCATGGCGTTTTTGAGCGCGTGCTTTAAAATAACGCTTCTTTCGGGCAGCCCTTTTGACCGCAGCGCCGTTATGTACGGCTGCTCAAGCACCTCAAGCATGCTCGAGCGAGCCATTCTCGCTACCGAGGCTATACCTCCGAGCGCTATTGTGACAGTGGGCAGAATATAAGCCTTCGGATCCGAAGCCACATGAGTTACCGGCAAAAGGCTCAGGCGAACACAGATTACGATCGCAAGCACAATCGCTACCGTATACGGCGGCAGAGCCGATAAAAAAACCGTAATGACACTGACGACGCGGTCTGCAGCCCGTCCTTTGCGCAAGGCCGCGTATATGCCGAGCGGAACCCCGACGACTATCGTGGCACCGACGCCGGTGAGCAGCAACAACAGCGTATTTTTTATCCGATATGCTATATCGCTCATTAAGCCCGCGCTTGAAGGCGTCGATCTGCCGAAATCACGATGGGCAATGATGTTGTAAATATACCTGACAAATTTCGTGAAGAAATTATCCGGGGCGCTTATCGACGTAAAAAGCGAATCGAGCGCGTCGCCGCCTCTGCTTATAGGCATCATAGCCATCCTGGAGCCCGGCAGGAAATATATCAAAGTGTATAAAATAAATAAAATCACCAGAATGGCAGGTATGAAAAGCAACGTGCGCTTAATTATATATCTTGCCACCTTCAGTCTCACCCCGGTTCGGTTTCCCTTTTTGCCCGCGCGTTTTTCGGCATCTGAGCTCATACCAACGCGCGCGGACATCGAAACTGCGCGAATAACCGCACAGCACGATAAACATACTAGCACAAAGCGGCGGTCAAGTTCAACACAAAAAACCTAATCCTTCCTGTAATCCGGTAGACACGATGCCCTGCCGGGCGTATAATAAAGCTCTGAACCTTCCCCGTGTATCATAAAACCGGATCGATCGGAGCGAGGCGGCGAATCCCGCGGCCGGCCCCCTTCGATCCCGGGCATGAGTAAAAAATCGGTACGGGGCAGGGCGGATAACCCTGCCCCATGCCATGTGAAGGAGGAGCTTATGGATATAAAACCGGTAATGTCATTATTCGGATTCGGGCATCGCAGGACCAGGCACATTATCATAGACCGCGAAGGAGAGCTGTGGCTCAAGCTGGCCCCCGCGCCGCAGGGCGGATTTCTGCCGATGGGCGCGACACCCCTGCCGGGCACGTTAAGGGTCGAACCGCTTGAGGACGGCAAGGTCGAGCCCTTTTCCTACTCCGCTTCCGAGAGTCTGCTGAAACTGGTCACCGACAGCGGCAAAACAGCGGAGTTTACCGTTGACGGGGACGCACGGGCGCTGAGGATAAAGGGAAATGCCCCGATTCGGCTAAACGGTGTATCAAGCGCTTCATTTGTTACTACAAGCAAAACCGAAACGGGCGTGCTCATCAGCGCGGGAACCACCCGCTACTTCATCGCGGCCAAAAAGGGCAGCATAGTTTTCGACGATACATATATACTGAACAAATTCCGTTCGGTCACCCCGGTATTGGATGTCTTTCCGGATGAGGGCGAGTTTGAGCTTTGTGCTTTCGATATAGCCGAGGACATGCCTTTACCCGCGATAACAAATACGTTTGAGGAGTGCGCGTCCGAAAACGGCGCCGAATTCAAAGCCTTTGTCGACTCTCTTGTGGACATTCCTTCCGAATACGGCGACGTCAAAGAGCGTATCGCTTATCCGATCTGGCTGTGCCACAGGGATCTGGGGCGCGGTGCCGAAGTCATTGTAACCAACAAATACGACTCCGTTATGTCGGGCTCGCGGCTCATGTCAATAGCCTCGATGGCCTTTAAAGACGCTAAAACGGCCATCGGCATGCTTCTTGCCTATCCTGTTGAACTGCCGCCGATAGCGGGAATCGCCGCGGCACGGCTTATTGAGGAGAATATGCTCTGTGACTCCAGGGGTGAAATCTATAAGGTATACGCCGCACTTGAGGCAGCCGCCTCAAAATGCGTGAAGGAGCGCACGGCGGACCGCGAGGGCCTTTGCTTTAACGCGTACCGCTTTGAAAGCGGTCTTAAACGCTCACCGGAGTTTTTCAAGGTCGGGGAGCCCGTAATTACGCCTGATCTTAACGCGTATCACGTAATCCTCTGTGAAGTGCTCGGAAAGCTCGCGAACATGGAGTATGACATGGGTGCGGGCAAAAAGTGGGAAGCCCGCTCGAAGGTACTCATGTCGAAGGTTATAGCGGAACTCTGGGACGGCGACGATTTCATAGGGAAAAACGCCTACACCGGGGATGCCTCAAAGCCCGACGAACTGCTTTCCCTTATGCCCGTCATTTTAGGCAAACGGCTCCCGCGTGAGATTATTTTAAAGCTCGCGGCGAAAATAAACCCGCAGGTTACCGACAGCGCCATGGGTCTTCTGCTCGCGGGCGGTCTGTTTGACGCGGGCGAAGAGGACGCGGCAAAAAGTATCGCCCGGACCGCACTCGAGGAAGTCCGCGATAACGGCATTGGCTGCCCCTTCCACGGTGCTTCCCTGCTGGCGCTTGCTCACAAAGTTTTAATGTAAGGGAGGGTCGTACACATGTTTGGAACATATGAAAAATATAATCTCGTGCGCTGCTCGTTTGCTCGCTGCGGCTCCAACACATATATTGCCGAGGATTTTTACAGGCAGGGCCTGCTGCGCCTGGGCAACAACTGGACGGGTATAAGCCTTAACATTTCCGATTTCATGTTTGACATACGCCTCCTTATAAACGGAGCCCCGGCTAAATACACGTACTTCGCCGATGAAGGCTCCTTAAAGCTTGACGCCCGCGGTGCAGAACTCGAGTTCGCCCTGACCGACCGCTCACATTTTCGTGTGCGTGGCCGCGGCGCGGGCCTGAGGCTTGAACTGCGCTCGGCGTCCGGCAAGGGCGCGAGGGCCTGCCGCGGCTTATACGCGCTTGCCGACGGCAGCGGCTGGGAAGGCGATTTCGCGAATTTCGGAAAACTCTTTTTCAGAGCTATTTCCGGCAACTTCAGCGTAAGCACCGTATTTGACGACGATAAAAACGAGTATTCGCTCGTGAGGATCGACTTTATGCCCGATGCTATAACCGGCGAGTTTGAAGCGGCAGTCCACGACTACCGCGATCATATACTGCCTTACGGCGAATACGAGGATTTTGACAAGCTGGTCAGTGACAATCGCGCGGACTTTGCGCGTTTCAGCGAAATTTACAGGAATCCCGCCCCGGGCTACGAGGAGCTGGCGAAATATGCCCGCTGGGTAGTGTGGAGCCACCGCACAAAAGCAATCGGCTGCTTTAAGGAGCCGCAGATACTCTTCCAAAACGCGTGGAGCTGCTCCGCCGCGCCCTGGCAGCAAAGCTACAACGCTATGGCTATGCTCTCCGACCCCGCCGAAGCCTGGCGCATGATCTGCGTAGTTTTCAGCAATCAGGATCCGCGAACCGGCCGTGTCCCGGGCTTCATGTCATACGCGAATCCCGCCACATCCGGGCTGCAGCCCGCGTTTCAGGGCTTCGCGCTCGACTTTTTGTTCCGCACCATAGGCGACTCCTTTATCAGCGAATCGGAAGCGGAGCGCATGTACCCGAAGCTGGCCGCCTGGGCGAATTACTGGACAACTTACCACAGCGCCGGTTTCGGCGACGATGTTCTTGCCCTGCACAGCACCCATGAATCGGGCTGGGATGACTCTTCGCTCTTCCAGGACGGTTTCCCGGCGGTCGATCCCTGTGCAATGGCTTTTCAGATCTTGCTTATGGAGGTCATCGCCAGGCTCGCGCAAAAGTCGTCCTCCTACAGGCAGGAGCATGACGGGTGGATGACAAGAGCGAAAAAGCTGCTTGATACGCTTATCAGCGAATACTGGGACGGAGAAAAATTCATCGCCAAGGTAAACGGCAAGCCGGTCGACTCGCTCAGCCTTGCGAATTTCCAGCCTATCATGCTCGGCAAACGTCTGCCTCCCGAAATAATCGACAAGGTAGCCGAAAAGCTCACCGCGGAGGGACAGTGGCTCACGGAAATCGGCCTTGCTTCGGAGAGTATGCTCAGCGAGCGCGCCACATTCGGCGTTTCGTTTGTCTGCGGACGCGTCGCCGGGCCGCAGAACATGATCCTCACGGTAGGGCTTCAGGCCGCGGGAAAGCAAAAGGAAGCCGAAATGATCGCCCGACGCTTCTGTGATCACGCGGCGCGCGAGGGCATAATCCTCGGCTACGCTCCGTATAACATATACAAAGCCAATGGAAAAACAGCCGATCAGCAGATTCCGCCTATCGCCACCGACGGCTGGACGTGGAGCTCGTGGAGCGCAAACTGCGTCCTCACGATGCTCACGGAGGTCATCGCGAAGTAAACTTTGATGCAAACAGAACATCGGGAGCCGTATTATCACGCCGCTCCCGATGTTTTGCTGTGCCCGGTAAGCCTATCTTACCTAACGCCGAATTCCCTGTAGTGGACGCCGAATTTTTTCCTCATCTCATCGAAGGTTTCGGGCTTTTGAGCTCGCTCGGGATCAATCGCCATAACAGACTCCCTGTCGGTAAGGTAATCGTTCCAGCGGGGCAGTCCGCCCACGTCGTACATAACGGCGTCCTCGAGCACTTCAAAGCTGCGCGGGGCGAACTTCGGCAGCTTGATCAGACACTCCTTATGCGCAGTAAACTCCTCGTCGTAACACCAGAATTTAACTTTTCCCTCGGTTAAATAAAACAGATCCTGATTGACCGGATACTTATAAGATTCGGCGTAGAAGCCTTTTTTCATCTCAAAGCACCAAAGCTCGCAAAGGCCCGCGTTTTCCCAGCGTCCCGTGAGCATTTTAAACGTTGCCCCGTCAAGCTCAAAGCTCGCCATCGGGCGCTCCCTGTGGCGTATAGGAGCGCATTCATCCGGCGGAACCTCTCTGAAATTATACGGAGGCTCGCGGAACGCAAAGTCATTGAGCGGCGCCATCTCCTTCGGGAATTCAGGATCGTTCAGATAATCGGGATTTCGCACACGCATCATTTTCGCGGCTTCGCCTCCGTCGGCGTAAGGCAGGTCGTGGAAAAATCCCCTGTATTTTACGTCCTCATGGAAAAACATGCCGTGCGCCTGAAACGGCTGTATAAAAAGGACGCTTCCGGGCTTTATAAAAGCTTTTTTTCCGGTTATGTAGATATCCATACTGCCGCTGTCAACAAAGAATATCTCATATCCCACGGTATGCTCGTGGAAATGCAGGCCTGTATTCGGACGGGTCGCGTGCATTACCGAATCCGTCATACAAAAGTGTCTGCGCGGCCCCTCCGGAAAAAGAACGGTGTGCTGATGCTCCGCGATATTTCCGTCCGGGCCCTTGAGCTCAACCGGCCAGATAAAGTTTTTCGGATCGTTCAGGTCATAAAGATACTGCATTGTAAGCGCTCCTCCTTTTAATGATTTCGCCGTTGGTAAAATAATCCTCACCGCATATCCGAAGCGTAGCATATAAAGGATATTAATTCAATTAAAACATATCTTAACTAATATTTAACTGTTCTTACTTTAAATCATAAGGTAACCGTGATATAATCTCAAAATATTACCAGAAGTAGAAGTAGAAAGGGATTGTTTTATGCTAGAACCGGACGCCCTGCGCGAGTTCCGCGGCAGGATCATCGGCAACTGCTCCAAGGTCATTATAGGCAAGGAAACCGAAATTCTTGACGTTCTCATTTGCTTTATGTGCTCGGGGCACGTTTTACTCGAAGATATCCCGGGTACGGGAAAAACAATGCTCCTCAGAGCGTTTTCGAAAACGATGGGCGGGAGCTTTAAGAGGGTTCAGTTCACGCCGGACCTCCTTCCCTCCGATCTTACGGGCATTAATTTTTATAATATGAAGACCGGCGATTTTGAGTTTCGTCCGGGCCCGCTTTTCGCGAACATGATACTGGCCGACGAGATAAACCGCGCGACTCCGCGCACTCAGTCAAGCCTGCTTGAGGCCATGGCGGAAAAGCAGGTTACGGTAGACGGCGTAACTCATCATATGTCGGAGCCTTTTATGATAATGGCCACTCAGAACCCCCTGGAATCACACGGAACCTTCCCTCTTCCCGACTCCCAGACAGACCGGTTTTTCATGCGTCTTTCACTGGGCTATATGACCCGCGGCGAGGAGCTTTCGGTTATTTCCGGAAGGGATACGCGGGATATAATCGACGAGCTCGAGCCGCAGACCGATCTTGAAGAGATCATGAAGCTTCGCGCTATGTGCCGCGAAGTCGAGGTGAGCCCCGCGGTGGCGGGCTACCTCATGGATATTGTCGAGCGCACCAGGAACGACTCAAGAATCCGCATCGGCGTGTCAACCAGAGGCGCTATCGCGGTTTATCGCGCCGCGCAGGCGGCGGCCGGACTTGAAGGACGCGGATTCGCGCTTCCCGAGGACGTCGCGAGAGTCGCCATGAAGGTTATCCCGCACAGGCTTATGCTCGCGGGCATATTTGCCTCCGGCGAGGATGTGTCCGTGCTTTCGGATATTATCGCCTCCGTCCCGGTTCCCCTGGAGGAGCTCTGATGCTCCCCTTCCTGATAATACTCGTCATTCTCGGCGCGGTTTTGGAGATTTTATCGCTCAGACGCGACCCGTCTCTTCTGGAAATGGAATATTTCATTTCCAAGGACGCCACGGAACCCGGCAAGCCTTTCACCGTTCAGTCCGTACTTACAAATAAGAGCCGCATTCCGGTCTCCTACCTCGCTGTCAGGGAGATTTTCCCGGAGAGCGCCGTAGTCCCGGAGGGCGTAACAACCCGGCCCGCAAAAAACGGATTGCTTGTAAAAAACATATACCGCATGAAAGGTCTTCAGCGCAAAAAGCCGGAGCTGGAGCTTACCATATATAAGCGCGGCGTGCATGTGTTCATCGCGGACTCCATAGAATTCGGGGATTTTCTGGGCTTTCGCTCTATCACGAAAAAAATCGGGCAGCGCAGGGAGATCGTGGTATACCCCGAGGAGCTGAACGATCCGGACATATCCAAAGCCCTGAGCAGCTTCTGCGGCGACGTGGCTGCGCGGAGATTTCTGATCCGCGACCCCATCCTCACGGCGGGAACAAGAGAATACACGGGGCGTGAACCTATGAAGCAGATCCACTGGCTCCAAAGCGCGAGCAGAGGAAGCCTCATGGTTCGCGAATACGAGTACAGCCGTCAGCCCTCGGCCTGCGTCATCTTAAATGTGGACGAGATCGGTCAGGAAGACTCGGACATGGACAGGCTCTGCTCTCTCACGCGCTCGGTTTGCCGGGAACTCCTGGACATAGGCGCCGTGCTTGATTTTTACACAAACTCAATGCTCAAGCGCAGGGAGAAGCGCGATGTGTGGAAATGCGAAGCTTCCCCCGGGCATATCTCGACGCTGCTCGACGGGCTCGCCAGAGCGACTTACGAAACCTCAGTCACATCGGAAAGGCTCCTGCGGCAGGCCCTGCGGGACAGCGACCCGGACACCTCGTTTATTGTGGTAATGTCGGAGAATAACACTTCCGGCGCGCAGCTTGTAGAAAGCCTGCGGCAAATGTCGGGCCGCGAGTTTTTAGTCATAACAGACCGGTGTTCAGCGCCGGATAAAACCGGCAGCCCCTGACGGGAGAGGAGGCCATATATGACATCGACAGTCAAGCTCTTGTTCGATCTTTGTTTTTATTACACTTTAAGCGGATATTTCCTGCGCCTTGTCACAGTCAGTCAGCCTCTAATCTGGGGTATACCGCTGATTATCGCGGTGAACATTGTTTATCTGATTCTTAAGCTGACCGGGTTAAAATCCGAGCGTTATAAAAAACAGATATCAATGCCTCTTAAAATAATTTGCAGCGCGCTGCCGGGACTGTTTGCCCTGCTTCACCCTGCCGTGGGGCAGATCGTGCAGTTTCTTCCGGCCTGGGCGTATTTTTGCTTTTTAATATGGAGCGAACGCACCGCCGTTGATTATGCGGAGTTTAAGGAACATTTTGCCTTCACGGGAAAGCTTTACTTTCTGCTCTTCTTCGGGTTGATCTTCGTAATCAGGATTCCCGCGGCACTCAGAGCGGTTGTCCCTTATTTTGCCCTTTATATTTTAAGCGGCATTTTTCTTATGAGAGTTCTTCGCGCCGAGGGCAAGCTCTCTTCGGTCAGGAGCGCCGTAATATTGCTCTCTGTGCTGGCCGCCGCCGTCCTGATAACGGTGTTTCGCGCGCAGAATTTATTCGTAGCCGCAATCGGTTATCTTTATAAGTATGTAATCGCCTGGATACTGGGCGGCCTGGCGGTGATAATCGCGGGGATCGGCTACGCACTGTATTATCTTTTCAAGGCGGCCTTTTCCCTTTTCCGCGGAGAACCCGTACAGATAGATGTCGACATCGAGGGGATCGCTCAGGAAATTATAGGCGAGGAGATCATGCAGTCGCAGGGTGCTTCTCTGGGCTGGCTTAAGGCGGTTTTGCTTGCTCTGGCTGCATTGGCAGTCGTTCTGATAGTCTTTCTGATTTTTCGCAGCCTGCTCGGAGATAAGCAGTCCTCCAAAAAAGAAAGCGCGTATCAGGTCGGGCAGGAGCGGCTGGAAAAGATGTCATATAAAAAATCCGCGGCTATGTTCCGCCCGAAGGAACCCAGACTCGCGGTTCGATGGTATTACAGGAAATATCTCAAAGAAGGCGTTTCAAGAGGAGCGCTGCTTCTGCCCTCGGATACCAGCGAACGCGTCCTTATTAAGTACGAAAGTCTTTTCGAGGGAGATTCCTCGGCCGGTCTCAGGGAAGCCTATATAAAGGCAAGGTACTCTCAGCGTGAGCAGGTAACCGGCGGCGACGTCGCGCAGGTTCAGGAGCTGTGGAAAAACCTAAAGGGATAGCGTTCTGACTCAGCAAACGCGAAAACGCACCCACATGTGTGATTATCGAGCAGGAGATCACTCATTATTTGAGCGATTTCCTGCTCGATCAGTATGCTGTCTATCCGAAGCTTACTTTATGTTATCCGCGTATATCTCTATCATGCGGCGGGTAATCTCTCCGCCGGGGTTTTTCTCTGCGTGAGGGCCCTTATCGTCGAATATCATGGTCTCACTGTCCGCGCCGCACACGGGCCATTGCGGCAGGCCCTCACCGTTGGGGTCGCCGGTGGCGGCGAAGTTAGCCCAGTAGTGCACCATGGCTCGCGACATAGCGAAGTCGGCGCTCACAAACCCGTTCGGATCGGTGGCCCGCCAGCAGCGTTCGAGCGTTCCGAATACATACAGCAGGTCGGCGGCGTGGTATGCACCCGCGTTGTCACCGGGCATAAGCCGCTCGAAGCTGAATATACGCATGGGCTTGCGGCCCTTTTTAATCTCGTTTTTCGCCCACACACGGCCGTTTGCGTATGTGTTTGCCGCCAGACGCAGCCGCTCCGCTTCCTTGGGGTCGTCTCCCAGCAGCGCCAGCGCCTCCGGCAGACGCTCGCCGCAGTCGGAGGTCAGGCGCCTCCTTATGGCCTCCGGAGAGAAACCGTCATAGCCGTAGCTGAAAAGGAACGCATCCCCGAGTGTAGCTCCGCACATCAGATCAACGTCGAGTTCCTCGCCCGCTCTTAACACCTCGCAGGTAGGCCTGGTGAGTATGTCCCCGTCGAGGATGGGGCTTAGTAGACGCAGCCCGAGACCGATCTCCCGGCCTGCGTTGTTAACGGCCATCAGCGCCTCATAGGGCGGCATGGCTCTTAAGTCCGCCACGGTCTTGCCCAAATGCTCGCATATGCGGATGCCTATGGATTCCGCTTCGGCCAGCGTCGGCTCCGGCTCTATGGTGTGAATTCCTCCGGCACTGTGAACTATTGCCCGGTGGAAAAGACCCTTTGACTTGGGGGAGCATATGAGGCGGTTAGTCATGTCGCCGCCGGCGGACTGCCCGAAGATGGTCACCCGGCCGGGGTCGCCTCCGAAGGCAGCGATGTTCTTTTGAATCCAGCGAAGGGCTTCCTGCACGTCGCCGATGGCCTGATTGCCGGAAAATCCGCCGTTTTCGGCGGAGATGTCCGGGTGGGCGAAAAAGCCCAGCGGGCCCAGTCTGTATGCCATGGTCACGACCACAGCACCGCGTGCCGCCAGCGCCTCGCCGTCAAGATCTACGGCGTAGCTGCAGCCGTTTGTATACGCGCCGCCGTGTATGTAGGCCATAACAGGCGCGGAGCCTTCTATATCGGGTGTCCAGACGTTGAGGTACAGACAGTCCTCGTTCTGGGGCCAGTCTACATTGCGGTAGGCCTTGCCGTGATCCGGCGGAGGGGGCATCAGGGCGTGCATGGGATCGTCCTCGAAGGCTCGCTGGGGGCACATCGGGGCAAAGCGAGAGCAGTCAAGCACACCTTCAAAGGGCTCGGCGGGCTGCGCCGTCCGCCAGCGCAGAGCTCCGACCGGGGGCTTCGCGAAGGGTATGCCGCGGAAAATGGTCTGTGTGGGGTTGCCGCCGGGCACACCCCGGAAGCTTCCCTGCTGTGTGGTCACAATACGATCATAAGGACTTATTTTCATGCTGTATCCTTTCCGCCGGGTAACCCCGGCACTGTTTTTTATTGTATCTCTCCATCGGTCGGCTTAACCGGCTCCGGCGCGGCGTAACGCGAAGAAGAGAACGCGCGGCAAGGATTTTTCGGGCACGCCGCACATCGCGGCGTCCCTTGCCGAAAATTAAACGCTATTATCCACTTTAGCCGCTCAAAGCGCAGCAGTCAAGAATCCGAGAAGGATTTTTTACATTGCTC
>JAAYBW010000192.1 GCA_012729975.1 Clostridiales bacterium | reverse complement strand
TTAAGTTCGATTCTTTGATAAAATGTTTGACAAACAAGTAACCTTACACTATAATAACTTGGCGACTGAATACGAGGTGTGCCAATGCGTCTGGATTTGCATGATATTATCAACTTACCCGGTGCTTTGCCCTTCACATTTGAAACCGACGTTTCCGATATGGAGTTCCCCTCTGTTATCCGTGCGTTGTCGCCGCTTACGGCATCGGGAACCGTAACTAATTCCGCGGGCCGTATTACCCTTTCGGGAAGCGCGCACATATCGCTTCTTTGTTCATGCGGGCGCTGCGGCCGCGAATTCGAGCTGGACAGATCGTTCCCGCTTTCCGCCGTACTTTCCGATGAGCTGCAGGATGAGGAAAACAGCGACATCTACCCTCTGGACGGCAACTTTGCAAATCTTGACGAAATCATTATCACGGCTTTCGTACTGGGCATGGACAGCAGACTTTTGTGCAGCGAAGACTGCATGGGGCTTTGCTCCCGATGCGGCGCCGATCTTAACGAAGGCCCCTGCTCCTGCGAAAAAGAAACGGATCCCAGATTAGCTGTTTTGAAGCAGCTATTAGAAGATAAATAATACCTGCTTACAGCAGCCGAATCTAAGGAGGTGTCAAAATGGCGGTTCCAAAAAGAAAAACATCGAAGGCAAGACGGGATAAGAGGCGTTCTTCCGTCTGGAAGCTCGAGTCCCCCGGCATAGTACCCTGCCCCAAGTGCGGGGTATTTCATCTGCCCCACAGGGTCTGCAAAGCTTGCGGCTATTATAACGGCAGAGAAGTCTTGAAGGTTCAAACTGAAAAATGATCCTTTGCGGCCGGAGGGGGACTTTGTCCCCCTCTAATAATATTTATCGGGAGGCTGCTTAATGGCTCCTCTTATTACGTCCGTTGTTCCGAAAAGCCCCGCAGCCAGAGCCGGCATCAGGCCGGGCTGGAGGCTGGTCGGGATCGACGGGCATCCCGTTTATGACATACTGGATTACCGCTATTGGTCTGATGCACCGCGTCCCATGCTGGAGCTGGAGGATGAAACGGGCAGGAAAAAGCTTGTGAAGGTAAAGGGGAACGCGCCGCTCGGGCTGGAATTTGAAAGCTACCTGATGGACAACCCCCGTTCCTGCGCAAACAGGTGCGTATTCTGCTTTATCGACCAGCTCCCCGCCGGTATGCGCGAATCGCTGTATTTTAAAGACGATGACGCGCGTCTGTCTTTTCTTCAGGGAAACTATATAACACTCACAAACCTTTCCGAGCGCGAGATACGCCGAATAACAGACATGCGCATCTCTCCTATTAATATTTCGGTCCACGCTACCGACCCGGAACTCCGCCGGGCCATGCTGGGCAATCCCCGCGCCGGTGAATGCATGAACCTCATGCGGCGTCTGGCCGAGGGAAACATTAAGATGAACTGCCAGATCGTTTGCTGCCCCGGATTAAACGACGCGGACGCGCTTACCGCATCGATGCGCGACCTCGCTTCCTTATATCCCGCGGTATCGAGCGTATCCGTCGTGCCCGTCGGGCTTACGCGCCACCGCACCGGCTTGCCGGAGCTTACTCCCTGCGGAAAAGCCGAAGCCGAGGCGATCATCTCGCTTGTTGACTCTTTCGGCGCCGCTTGCCTCTCACTGCTGGGAGACAGGCTGTTTTACTGTGCCGATGAGCTGTATCTGAAAGCAGGCAAAGACATCCCCCCGGCCGAATATTACGCGGATTATCCTCAGTTTGAAAACGGCGTCGGAATGCTGCGGTCTCTTGAAGATGAGTTTATCGAATGTCTGAATGATGAGACGGATTTTATCGCTTCGGATTTTTCAATAGCTACGGGAATCGCGGCAGCTCCCCTGCTTAAAAAACTTTCACAACTTTATTCTCAGATATGTTATAATAGCAGTATTAGCGTTTTTGCTGTGGAAAACAGGTTTTTCGGCGAAAGCATAGACGTAGCCGGTCTTGTTACCGGAAGCGACCTTATACGATCCCTGAGCGGAGCGGAGCTTGGAGAGCGTCTTTTGCTGCCTGCCGTTATGCTGCGCCACGGCGGCGATTTGTTTCTTGATAACATAACCCCTGCCGAGGTTGAAAGAAGTCTGGGAGTGCCGCTGGTATTCGTGAGCAACGACGGCCGGTCTCTGCTTTCGGCAATGAATAAAAAGCATCAGCTTTAAGGAAAGGAGCCTTTATACATGCCAAAACCTCTTGTTGCTATCATAGGAAGGCCTAATGTGGGCAAATCCATGCTTTTCAACAAGCTGGTCGGCAAGCGCCTTTCCATTGTCGAAGATACGCCCGGCGTAACCAGGGACAGGCTCTATGCGGATACCGACTGGCGGGGCCGCGACTTCACGCTGGTGGATACGGGCGGTATCGAGCCCCGTTCCGACAGCGAAATACTCAGCTTTATGCGCGATCAGGCACAAATAGCCATAGACAGCGCCGACATTATCATTTTCGTAACCGATTCGCGCACGGGTGTAACCGCGGCGGATCATGAGGTGGCGCGGCTGCTCCAGCGCTCGGGAAAGCCGATAATCCTCGCGGTGAACAAAATGGACAGCGTAGGTTATGCCGATCCTGCTATATACGAGTTTTATTCGCTCGGTCTCGGTGACCCGATAGCGGTATCCGCCGTTCACGGTCACGGAACGGGAGACCTCCTGGATGCATGCGTAAACGCCTTTCCCCCCTCCGAGGAACAGACGGAGGATACAGATATCGTCCGGGTTGCGATTGTTGGCAGGCCGAACGTCGGGAAATCCTCGCTTATAAACCGCATACTCGGCGAGGAGCGAGTCATCGTCTCGGATATCGCGGGCACTACAAGAGACGCAGTGGATACTTACCATGAAAACGAGTCCGGCAGATATATGTTCATTGACACAGCGGGTATTCGCCGCAGCAGCAAGGTCGATGACAACATTGAAAAATACAGCGTTATGCGCGCCAAAAGCGCTATAGAGCGCGCTGATGTCTGCCTGATTCTCATTGACGCAGGCGAGGGAGTAACCGACCAGGACACGAAAATTGCCGGACTTGTTCATGAAGCGGGAAAAGCGTCCGTTATTGTCGTCAATAAGTGGGATACCGTCGAAAAAGAAACCAAAACAATGGACCGCTTCCGCGAAGTCGTCTTAAGCGAGTTCTCTTACATGTCATACGCTCCGGTTCTTTTCATCTCCGCGCTCACCGGGCAGCGCGTCCCGCGACTGTTCGAACTGATTAACTATGTCAATAATCAAACATGTACGCGTATTTCGACGGGTATGCTCAACAGCGTGCTGGCAGACGCGACATCAAAGGTTCAGCCGCCTACCGACAAAGGCCGCCGCCTTAAAATCTACTATATGACACAAACCGGTATCCGCCCTCCTAATTTTGTCGTCTTCGTCAACGACGCAAAATTGTTTCATTTTTCATATCAACGTTACATTGAAAACCAAATACGGGCTGTTTTCGGGCTTGAAGGAACGCCCGTTCGCCTTGTGGTCCGTCAAAAAGGCGACTGACCGGATGCCGATTGCTATTTAAGCGGAGGAATTCATTATGATCACGTTCTGTCTTACTCTCACGGCCTTGCTGTCCTATATAATCGGCGGGGTAAACGGCTCAATTATTGCCTCAAAGTATATTTTTCACAAGGATATACGGGAAATGGGGAGCGGAAACGCGGGCCTGACTAATTTCTACAGAATTTTCGGAACCAAGGGCGTACTCCTTGTTCTCGCCATTGACATTTTAAAGTCCGCGATAGCCGTTATTGTCGGCCACGCTCTGATGCGTTTTTTCGGTTTTCCGATGACGGGTGAAGTATTTGCGGGCTTTTTCCTCATACTGGGCCACGTTTTCCCGGTATGGTACGGTTTCAGGGGCGGCAAGGGAGTTTTATGCTGCGGTATACTTGTTTTGTTTATTGACTGGCGTATCGGCCTGATATGCTGGATTGCTTTCATTCTGGTCACTGTGCTGACCAAATACGTTTCTCTGGGTTCGATGGTAGGAAGTATAGTTTTCCCTATAGGCATTGCGGCATACGGCGGCTGGTGGCTCCAGGTCTTGCTGTCTATATTATGCTGCCTGCTTATAATCGTGATGCACAGGAAAAACATCATACGCCTTATTCTGCACAAAGAGCCGAAATTCAGCTTCAGGAAAAATAGCGCGGAAAGCTGAATGACATACTCTGATGCGGCAGCCGGGGTCCAGCTTTATCTATGTTACAATGCTGCTGCCCTGCGGGCATGCGAAAACACGCGAGAAATAATCTCGCGTGTTTTAAGCTGGCAATATAAAATCAGACGGCTCTGGTTACCTTCCCGCTGCGCAGGCACCTCGTGCAGGCATATACATGAACCGGACTCCCCTTAACGAGGGCCTTCACTCTTTTTAAGTTAGGCTTCCACGTTCTGTTTGTCCGCCTGTGTGAGTGGCTGACTCTGATACCGAAAGCAACGCTCTTGTCGCAGAATTGACATTTCGCCATTTATTGCACCTCCCCGCGAGCGGCTTTTGCTGTAAACAGCTTGATTATATTATCAGATGTTTTTAAAAATTGCAAGCATAATCTTATTGTTTTACAGTTTTTTATATTTATAAGGATGTGTTCCCTATAAAACAGCTCACAATAATGAAAAACGATGCCGATATGCGTCTGGACAGATTTTTGTCTAAGGCAGTCCCTTCTCTGCCCGCCTCTCTTTGCCAGAAGTATATACGCACGGGACGCGTAAAAGTGAACGGCCGTCCGTCTTCAAGGGAGACCCGGCTTAATGTCGGCGATGTTCTCAGCCTTTATATCAACGATGAATTTTTTTCGGCTCCCACCGAAGATAATGCCTGGCGCCGTATCGACTCGGTTAAGCTTGACATAGTCTATGAGGACGCAAATATCCTTCTTGCCGATAAGAAACCCGGTATGCTCTGCCATGCGGGGGGAGACGGCGACGCCTCAAATACACTCATAGCGAATATTCAGGCGTATTTATATAAAAGCGGAGAATGGCGTCCCGAGGCGGAAAACTCCTTTGCACCCGCTTTGTGCAATCGCATCGACCGAAATACCGGCGGTATAGTGATCGCGGCAAAGAATGCGGAAGCTCTTCGCATTATAGATGAGAAAATGAGAATGCGCGAGATTGACAAGTATTATCTTTGCCTCGTTCACGGGCGCCCGTCTCCTCCCTCCGGAAGACTGGAGGACTATCTGTTCAAAGACTCAGTAAAAAATCGTGTATATGTTCGCCGCGCACCCGAAAAAGGCGCCAGGGCTTCAATCACGGAATACCGGACTCTGGCTTCGAAAAACGGACTCTCCCTTCTCGAATGCCGCCTGCTTACAGGCCGGACACATCAGATACGTGCTCAGCTGGCCTCACACGGCCATCCTCTGCTCGGTGACGGAAAGTACGGAAGCAGAGAAAGCGTATATGCAGAAAAACACCAGGCGCTCAGTTCATACAAGCTGATCTTTTCATTTAAAGAGGCCTCGGGTATATTGGAATATCTTCGGGGCAGATGCTTTATGCTGAGGTCCGTTGATTTCGTCGAAAAATACTTTGATTCTTATGTTTATCATTGACTTTTTTTCTTAAAGACTATATTCTAGCTGTAATTTCTGCTCTTATATAACTTAACCGGAATGGGGGAGGATAAATGTCCAAAGAGCTCATACGCCTCGAAGACTGCTCAATGGCGTTTGACGGCGAGCTTGTTCTCGACAGTATCGATTTATGTATCAAAGATTCCGAATTCCTCACGCTGCTGGGGCCAAGCGGATGCGGGAAAACCACCACACTTCGAATTATCGGCGGTTTTCAGAAACCTTCATCCGGAACGGTCCTGTTCGACGGTGTGAGGATTAATGATGTCCCTCCGTATAAACGGCAGGTAAACACGGTATTCCAGCGCTACGCACTGTTTCCGCACCTTGACGTATACGACAATATAGCATTCGGTCTGCGTATAGCGAAGCTCCCCGAGCCGGAGCTTTCTATGCGGGTCGGCGAAATGCTTGAGATGACGGGCCTTAAGGGTTTCGAGGAACGAAAGGTGGATTCTCTTTCAGGCGGTCAAATGCAGCGGGTGGCTATCGCCAGAGCGCTTGTAAACCGCCCGAAGGTGCTGCTGCTGGACGAACCTCTCGGTGCTTTGGATCTGCGTCTGCGCAAGGATATGCAAAACGAGCTCAAGCGTATTCAGCAGCAGCTGGGCATAACCTTCATATATGTCACGCACGATCAGGAAGAAGCTCTTACAATGAGCGATACCGTTGTTGTCATGGATAAGGGTAAAATACAGCAGATCGGAACTCCGGAAGACGTTTATAACGAGCCGGAAAACGCGTTCGTTGCAGATTTCATCGGCGAGTCAAACATTATCGACGGAATAATGGCCGCAGATTATCAGGTTGAGTTTTTCGGAAAAAAATTCGTGTGCGAGGACAAGGGATTCGGACCGCGCGAGCCGGTCGACGTTGTTATACGCCCGGAGGATATAGACATCGTGCCCGCCGACGCGGGACATCTTTGCGGCACGGTAACAAACATAACCTTCAAAGGTGTCCATTATGATATAATCGTCGACTTCAAGGGTTTCAAGTGGCTTATCCAGTCAACTGATTACCAGCCGATCGGCGAATATATCGGCATAAGGCTCAATCCGAATGATATACACATAATGAAAAAGAGCGTTTACTCCGGGATGTTCGGAGACTATTCCTCTTACAGCGCGGAATATGACGAAATCAGTGACTCGGATATCGAGTATGAGGACATCGAAGAGGAAACGCTGTATGAAGAATAGATGGCTTTCGGGTCCGTATATCGTATGGATGGCACTTTTCACGGTCATTCCTCTTATAATCATTTTATTTTTCGCCTTCACGGACTCAATAAACGGGGGTTTCACTCTTAAGAATATCACTTCCATCGAAGCGTATTTGCCTATCCTTCTTCGCAGTGTCTGGCTGGCCGCTTTGTCGGCTTTGATATGCCTGATTATCGGATATCCCGTCTCCTGGACCATAGCGCAGGCAAAGCCCGGACGCCAGCGCTTCCTCTATATGCTGGTCATGCTTCCCATGTCCATCAGCTTTTTGCTCAGAACGCTTGCCTGGGTAGCTCTGCTGGAGGATACCGGCATAATAAATAATATCCTCGGTTCTCTGGGCATCGATCCCCTGCCTCTTATCCGCAACAACGGCGCGGTTATACTAGGCATGGTCTACAATTACCTCCCCTATATGATACTTCCGCTGTATACGGTCATAATGAAGATCGACTACAGGCTCGTTGAAGCGGCTCAGGATCTGGGCTGCAGCAGCGGAAAAGTTTTTTTAAAGGTCACTCTTCCGCTGTCCGTACCGGGCATAGTATCAGGTATCACTATGGTCTTCGTTCCCGCGGTATCGACCTTCTACATCTCGCAAAAGCTCGGCAGCACCGGTACCGTGTTAATAGGAGACGTAATCGAATCTCAGTTTAAAACGGCATACAACCCTAACCTCGGCGCCGCGTTATCGCTTGTATTGATGGTTATTGTTCTCATATGCGTTAGTATTATGAACCGTTTCACCACGGATGATGAAAGTGTGGCGACATTATGAGAGCTTTTACCCGAGCGTTTACCGTTCTTATTCTTATCTTCCTTTATATCCCCATGATCATTCTGGGAATCGCCTCCTTGAGCTCAGGTACCGATGTGGCTGTTTTCAAGGAGTTCACCCTTAATAACTACGGTGAGCTTTTTCGCGATGCCGTATTATTGCCTCTGCTCTTAAACTCAGTCATATTGGCCGTATCCTCCTCGCTTCTGGCAACCGTTATAGGTACCGCCGCCGCGGTCGGGATACACAGGATGAGCGGACGCCTTCGGAGCATAACCATGACTCTGACGAATATTCCGCTGACCAACCCCGAGATTGTCACCGGCGTATCGCTGGCTCTTCTTTTCGCTTTTGTCGGGCGCGCTATGAAAACCAACAATGTCATGGGATTTCTTACGCTTCTGATCGCTCATATCACCTTCAACCTTCCGTATGTCATTCTATCCGTTCTGCCGAAACTGCGTCAAATGGACATCCACTTATCCGAGGCTGCCATGGACCTCGGCTGCACTCCGATCCAGGCCTTTTTCAAGGTTGTCATGCCGGAAATCATGCCCGGCATCATTTCGGGCGCTTTGATGTCCTTTACCATGTCGCTGGACGATTTCGTTATCAGCTACTTCGTATACGGGGCGAAATATATAACCCTGCCCGTTGAAATATACAACTATACAAAGCGGCCGTTACAGCCCAAGATATACGCGCTGTTCACGCTTTTATTCATAGTTATCCTTCTTGTGATGATACTAATGAATATTCTGCAGGCGCGCGACATTAAAAATCGACGCCGCATTCGCCCACCCGATATCATTTCAAAACTGAGGAGAGCAGGATCATGAAAAGATTATTATCATACCGCTTGCGCAGGGCAGCCGCGCTTTTTATGTTCGCGCTGATATTGGCGGCAGCGGCCTCGTGCGCCGCTTCAAAGGACACTTCATCAGCCACCATCAACGTATACAACTGGGGACAGTATATTTCGGACGGTTCGGACGGATACATTGACGTTAACGCGGCCTTCACGGAAGCAACCGGAATTAATGTAAACTATATGACCTACGAGAGCAATGAAACGCTTTATACAAAGCTAAAAACAGGCGGCTCTTCATACGATGTGATTATACCATCTGACTATATGATAGCCCGCCTTATCGGCGAGGGCATGCTTGCGGAACTTAATTTCGATAATATCCCCAATTATCAATACGTTGACGAACAATACAAGAATACCGCGTTCGACCCCGAAAACCGCTACAGCGTTCCCTACACCTGGGGCAGCGTCGGTATTATCTACAACACCAAATATGTAAAAGACGTCACCGGCTGGGAAGCGTTGTGGAACGAGGACTACGCGGGCAAGATATTAATGTTTGATAATCCCCGCGATGCGTTCGGTATAGCCGAATTTATGCTCGGTCTTGATATCAACACCGAAGATCCGGCTTCTTTGAAAGCGGCGGCGGATCTGCTTGTAGCACAAAAACCGCTGGTTCAAAGTTATGTGATGGATCAGATCTTCGCAAAGATGCAGCGCGAGGAGGCCTGGATAGCGCCGTATTACGCGGGAGATTATCTTCTCATGGTGCAGGAAAACGAAGCTCTTGCTTTCTGCTTCCCCGAGGAGGGCTTCAACCTCTTTATAGACGCCATGTGCATACCCGCAAACAGCGAAAACAAGGAAGCGGCCGAGGCTTATATCAATTTTTTATGCTCACCGGAAATCTCGGGACAAAACCTCGATTACCTCGGCTACTCCACGCCCGTCAGCGCCGCAAAGGAATATATGAGTGAGGAGCTCACCCAAAACGAGGTCGCATATCCGTCCGAAGAGACCCTTGAGCGCGGGAAGGTTTTCCTTACCCTTTCTACCGAGAGCACGCAGCTGATGGATTCCCTGTGGCTTGAAGTCAAGACCACCGACAGCTCCGGCAGCTATCTGCTCTGGGGCGGCATCGTAATTGTCGTTATCGCCGCCGCGCTTGTTCTCATAATGATTATGCGCCGAAAGAAACTCGCCAAAAGGCGCGCAGGTTACAAGAAGTAAAAAAGGAAGACGCGTCCGCGGCCGAAACCATTTACGCCGTTATCCCATTAAAAAATAACGGCAATAACAAGTCGGCAGCTGAGACGGACGTTTATAAAAAGCTGAAAAAGGCACGGCAGCGGATTCATCATTCCTCCGCTTCCGTGCCTTTT
>JAAYBW010000025.1 GCA_012729975.1 Clostridiales bacterium | reverse complement strand
TCGGGAGGCGGCTCAAATCGAGCCGCCTCCCCTACGTTTGCGGTCGACATAATGTTCTTCGCATCCTCGTACGTTCTTCTTCGTTCGCCCGCCGTCTCCCCCGTCTCCTCTACGTTTGCGATTGACATAACACCCCCCGCACCCGTAGGGGCGAACTGCGTTCGCCCGCGTCTCCCCCGTCCCCTCTACGTTTGCGGTTGACATAACACCACCCGTCCCCGTACGTTCTCCTTCGTTCGCCCGCCGTTTCCCCCGTCCCCTCTACGTTTGCGGTTGACATAACACCTCCCGCACCCGTAGGGGCGAACTGCGTTCGCCCGCGTCTCCCCCGTCTCCCCCGTCCCCTCGTTCCCCGTCTCCCCCGTCCCTTCGTTCCCCGCGTCCCCCATTACGCGTCCGGTATATTATCGGGTTTTTCTTTCTGCTCCTTGTAATGTTTTTGCCAATATTGATATACTTGCTGTAACGAAATAAATTACGGGGTGCTGACATGACTGATTTGCCGAAACGAAAACATATTCGCTTGGATGGCTTTGATTATTCCTCCAACGGGGCGTATTTTGTTACGATATGCGTTGCCGATAAACGTCGGCTGTTATGGGATCCCGTACCGGCACAATGCGTTCCCCCGAATAACGCACCCCCGTTGTCCGCGATCGGCAAAATTATCGATGCCGAAATTCATAACCTGAATACTGTCTACGAAAATATAACGGTCGACAAATATTGCATCATGCCTGATCATATTCACATGATTTTATTATTCACGTGCGATGCGGACGGGCGAACACAGACCCCGACATTATCTAGGGTAATGAAACAATTCAAAGGATCGCTAACCAAACAAATCGGTTATTCTATCTGGCAAAAATCGTTCAATGACAGAATTATACGCAGCGAGCAGGAATACATAGAGACCTTGCAATACATAGACAATAATCCTCTGAAATGACACCCGGAATCATAGCATCCCCGTATGCGCGTTCCCCCGTCCCCCTGGCTCCTTTTCAACGTCTCCCCCGTCCCCCTGGCCCCTTTTCAACGTATCCCCCGTCCTGTAGGGGAAAACTGTGTTTTCCCGCCGTCTCCCCCCGTCCACCGTCCCCCGCCGTCTCCCTCGTCCCCAGCCGTTCCCCGCCCCCCGGTACGGGCGAACTGCGTTCCCCCGCCGTCTCCCTCGTTCCCCCGTCCCCTTGGCCCCTTTTCAACGTATCCCCCGTCCTGTAGGGGAAAACTGTGTTTTCCCGCCGCGTCCCGCCGTCTCCCCCCGTCCACCGTCCCCCGCCGTCTCCCGCCGTATCCCTCGTCCCCAGCCGTTCCCCGTCGCCCTCTCTCTCGCATATGTCACGCGTATGTATCACGCGTGTGCGGGCGCCCATAATGCGGGCGCGTCCGCGCTCGTATGATAAGCTAAGCCTTAATAATCTGTAAAAACATCGGAAGGCGGCTCTTGTTGAGCCGCCTCCCCTATTTTCCCGCGCCCGTCACGTCGTGTGCTGCTATGCCTTGTCGCACTTATCGCAGCCCCGGCAGCAGCCGGAGCAATTACCGCAGCCGGAAGAGCAATGAGGTTTTTTCTTATACGCGATTATCGCCAGAACAAAAAGGGCCGCTACCGAAGCTATTATAATATAATCAACCGCGCTCATAGGAATAATCCTCCGATATTAAATACCGCGAAGGCAACAATCCACGCGACAAGGCATTGCGAAATCACGATTCCCGTCGTTTTAAGTGCGCTGCCGAATTCACGCTTTATAGCCGCAATCGCGGCCGCGCACGGTGTGTAAAGCAGCGTGAAAGCGAGAAAGCTCGCGGCGGACAGCGGCGTGAACACATTCTGAAGCACCGCCTTCAGAGCGCCGATATCCGTGCCGTATAAAACGGCCAGGGTCGATACAACGGCTTCTTTCGCGGTGATACCCGTCACAAGCGCCGTCACCGGCTGCCAGGCGCCGAACCCGAGCGGCTTGAACACCGGCGCCGCTGCGCGGCCCAAATAAGCCAGCAGAGAATCCGCGGAGTCGGACACGACCTGTAAGCGCATGTCAAACGTGCGAAGGAACCAAACAATTATAGACGCCATAAAAATTATCGTGAACGCGCGCCGGAGAAAATCCTTGGCTTTGTCCCATAAAAGACGCCCCGTGGTTTTAAGACCGGGCAAACGATAGTTGGGAAGCTCCATTACAAAGGGAACGGGCTTTCCCCGATACAGAGTTTTCTTCAAGACCATTGCCGCGAGGATTCCCACAATTATGCCGCCCGCGTATATTATTATCATGGCAAGAGCGCTGTGATCGGGGAAAAACGCACCGGCGAACACCGCGTATATCGGTATCTTCGCGGAACAGCTCATGTACGGCGTGAGGAGAATGGTCATTTTCCTGTCCCGGTCGGATGAAACGGTTCTTGTCGCCATAATCGCGGGAACAGAGCATCCGAATCCTATGAGCATCGGCACAAAGCTCTTGCCGGAAAGACCGATTTTTCTCAGAAATCCGTCCATGATAAACGCGATCCTTGCCATGTACCCGGTATCTTCGAGGACCGAGAGGAAGAAAAACAAAACCACAATGATGGGCAAAAAGCTTAATACACCGCCGACACCCGCGAAAACACCGTCGATTATAAGTGAATGCACGACTTCGTTTATGCCGTACGCGGTGAGCGCACTGTCCGCTGCGGCGGCGAGAGCGTCAAGTCCCGCGGCCAAAAGATCCTGGAAAAACGCGCCTATAACATTAAAGGTGAGATAAAATATAAGCCCCATGATAGCCAGGAATACGGGTATTGCGGTGTACTTTCCCGTGAGAACCCTGTCCATCTTCACGGATCTTGCGTGTTCTTTGCTCTCGCGCGGTCTTTTAACGCAGCTTTTTACCACATTTTCAATGAACGTATAGCGCATATCCGCGAGCGCCGCGTTTCTGTCAAGCCCGGATTCGTTTTCCATCTGAATGATACAGTGCTCCAAAAGCTGTCTTTCGTTGTCATCGAGCTCCAGATGATCCGTCATATCATTGTCGCTTTCAATGAGCTTGGAGGCGCAGAATCGCGCGGATATGCCGAGCTTTTCGGCGTGGTCCTCAATAATATGTACAATCGCGTGAACGCATCTGTGAACCGGAGAGCCTTCATCGCAGAAATCATACACAGTAGGGAGAATGCCCTTTCCAGCGGCGGTGTAAATTCGGTCCGTGAGCTCCGAGAGCCCCTCTCCCTTCGCTGCGGATATCGGGACGACCGGCGCGCCGAGAGCCTCGCTCATCTTTTTAACGTCAACGGAGCCTCCGTTTTCTCTTACCTCGTCCATCATGTTGAGCGCTATCACCACGGGGATCTTGAGCTCGAGAAGCTGAAGCGTGAGATAGAGGTTTCTTTCGATATTCGTCGCGTCGACGATATTTATAATGCCGTCTATTTTGTTATTGAGAATAAACTCGTGAGCTACGATTTCCTCCTGCGTATACGTCCTCATGGAATAGATCCCGGGAAGGTCTACAACGTCACAGTTTTTCTGCCCTAAAATCGCGCCTATCTTCTGCTCAACCGTCACACCCGGAAAATTTCCCACGTGCTGATTGGAGCCCGTCAGCGCGTTAAAAAGCGTGGTCTTGCCGCAGTTCTGGTTTCCCACAAGGGCGAGGATCATTTTCCCACCTCTTGAACGTCAATGAAATCGGCGTCTTCGTTTCTCAAAGTGAGCTCATAGCCGCGTACGGAGATCTGTATAGGGTCGCCCGTCGGCGCGGCCTTTGATTTTACGATCGCCGTATTGGGGGTCAGTCCCATATCAAGCAGGCGGTTTCTGAGTCTGCCTTCTCCGCGAACCGCCGCGATGATCGCGCTGCCGCCGATTTTAATTTCCTTAAGCGTCATATTCATATCACTCTTTACAGATTTAAGTATGAAATTTACCTTGCCCGGGGACAAGTTAACCGTGGTTAACTTCTGATCGAATTATAGTTACCCGCAGTTAACTTGTCAAGATATATTATAAATAATTCTTTATTTTATGCGCTTTTATCTCAGTTACCCTTGATTTATCATGTTTGTTTGTCTATAATAGACATACATAAAAAACGGAGATGACGCAAATGCCGATACAGGAATCCGGCGAAATGTATCTTGAATCGATCCTGGTCCTTTCCAAAGAGAAAAACGTAGTCAGGGCGGTTGATATCTCAGCCTATATGGGTCTTTCAAAGCCCGCCGTCAGCCGCGCTTTGAGCAAGCTTCGCGAAGAAAAGCTTATCCTTATAGATAAAGAAGGATATATAGCCTTCACGGAAAACGGAAGGCGCATCGCCGACAATATCAATAAAAAGCATGTTTTGCTCACAGAGCTCATCATGCGTCTCGGCGTGGATGAGGAAACGGCGGCCGAAGACGCCTGTAAAATAGAGCATGTCATAAGTGACAAAACGTTTGAGGCCATGATCAATCATTCAAAAAAGCACACATAGTCCTTTGTTTTTCAGCCGGCGGCCATGCGCGCGTAAAGCGTCAGCATGGCCGCCGTTCCGTTTCGCCCTTATGAATTGTTTGCAGTTTACATAAATTTCGCTTTTCCTGCATTACGTAGTTCCCATAATTTACGCGCAATGCGCATTTATTGTTGTTTTCTATTCAATAGCATGCTATAATATGTTTTACTATATATACTTCCCCCGCTTGCGTGCGCACTTAACGGCAAAAAAACCGCTTAAAAACGGAGGTAATAAAATGAGTATAACGCCCAAAGAAAACCTGCTGATGATGTACCGCCGCGAAATTCCCGAGTATATCCCCTCCATGTTCGAGCCGTCTCAGGTAGCTATCAAAGAAGAGATGCTCACGCCCGTTTCCGCGCCGGACGGACCCATCGTAACCGCCCTCGGTGTCGAGTATATCGGCAGCAAGGACTTAATGAACGGAGCTATGCCCACTCCGGGCAAAATCCTGCTGCGGGACATCACCAAGTGGCGCGACGTCATAAAAAAGCCCGATACCTCGGGGCGCGACTGGGAGGGCTACTATAAAAACCAGACAAAGAATTTCGACCGCGAGAAATTCGCGGTGTCCGTGCCCGGCGGAGCCGACTATTTTCTGACGCTTGTTTCGTTCATGGGCTTTGAAAACGCGTTTTTGGCCCTGTACGAGGAACCCGAAGAGGTTAAAGCGCTGCTCGAGTATGTTTCGGAATACTATATCGAGGTCATGAAGCACCAGCTTTATTACGTAAAGCCCGATATATACGGAATCATGGACGACGACGCCGCCTACCGCGCGCCCTTCATGTCCCTTTCCATGTACAGGGAGTTCTTCAAGCCCTTCCACAAAAAGCACGCCGACCTCGCGCTTGAAAACGGCTGCTACCTCGACCGGCATGACTGCGGCAGGTGCGAGCAATACATAGACGACTGGCTCGAAATAGGAATCCGCAGCTGGAACTCCGCGCAGATCACAAACGATCTTAGGGGCATAAAGAAAAAGTACGGCAACCGCCTTATCATGGGCGGGGGCTGGGACATGCTCAAATACGGCAACACCAAAGTCGATATGCAGGAGTTCAAGGATTCTCTTGTCGAGTATGTCGACACCTTCGCGCCCGGCGGCGGCTTTAACTTCTTCGCTCATGTTTCGGGCCCCCCCGATGATCCGAAGGTTAAGGAAAGAAGCGACTACATCAAATCCTTCTATTACGACTACGTCAAAGACTGGTATAAAACTCACTGACAGGCCGATTTGGCATGGCCTGCAGCATAACATAGCCCATAGAAAAAATAAGAAGCTTTGGCAACTGTTGCAGTGAAACTGCAGAAAACAGTCGCCAAGGCTTCTTATTTTTAATTAAAAACTCATGTTTCCTGCGGCACCGTGATCAAAAAGATCGCGCTGCGAAACATTTACGTTTTGCAATGCGCTCTACTCGATTTTCTCCAGCCTGAAAGTATAGTTTATCCTATCATCCATTACGAATAATTTGCAATTCTCCTCAAAGATTGAGTCGTTTTTATACAGGATGGGTTTTCCCAAATCATCCGAAATTTTTATAAGCCCCTCTATAGCGGATACTTCAATGACTTCTCCGGAGCCGCAGATTATGTCTGAATCCGAAACAACAATATGTGCGCCGTATTTTTTGAACAGCTTGTCCACCTTTAAATAATAAGAGTCAAAAGTCAGCTTTCTGGTAAAAATCAAAACGAATAGCAGGGCTGCGCATATAACGGCAGCAATTATCCGGATTGTAAGCCTGTTTCTTTCATATGACGGTGATATTGATCTTACTTGCTCGTCTATTGATGCAGACTTTTGTTCTGAAATACTTTTCGTTATTTCAAAATAATCATTTCCGATGGGAAGGGAAAGAGAGGGGGAAAACGCCTTGGTTACCGTTCCCTTATCGGTGACTGCCTGAATGGAAAAATCATAAGCAATTTCAAGCTGAACGTTTGAGTTGATATTCAAAACGGTATTGGCATACTCCGCATAGCTGATCATATCGCTCAGGACAATAGGCAGCTCATAACTTATTGTGGCGGCATTGCCCTGCTGAGAAAATGATCTCTCCGGAAGGAGCTCAAATTCTTTCGTCCACAGTATCTTATCTTGGTTAACGCTCTTCAGGAAACCTTTGAGGTAAGCTGTGGCGCTGTATGTACCCTTGATTTCAGCCGGTCTGTCTCCCTCAAACTCGCATGAAAAACTGCTCTGTATATGATCAATGAATTTCGTGATATACAATTGATTTTCTCCCAAACTCGTATCCGGATAAATATCGGTCGGGATGTAAGACACTTTATAACTGAGCTCCGGACTGCACTCATATGAGAAAACGGGCACATCCTTATCAATGAATTTTTGTCTGTATTTCAGGTCATACCGGTAATAGCCAGAAGCGGCCAGCAGTATACACAGGAAGATAATGATGCTTACCCTGATGTATCCGGGCAGGAAAAGACGCATTTTCCTGCCCTTTTCCGTTTCCGGGGAGGACTCCGGTTTAACTTTTATATAATTCATGGCAATATGATTCTCCGTTATCTTTAGTATCGATAAAACAGCAGTGCAGGATATCCCACTTTCGGAACGGTAAAGATCACCCGTCCCCTGATATTGTTTATGCTGACAGGTTTCGGATCTACCGAGGAATTGTTATCCCCTTTCGTAATATACAGGTAAGTATCCTTCTCCTCCACAATCTCCGTGATCCGGTGAATAATATTAATATCGCCGCTTTTATACTGAATAATCTCGCCTGCTTTCAGATTGTCGATATCTCTTTTCACTAAAACGATATCTCCCGGATAGATCTCCGGTATCATGCTCCCCGTGATGATTACATAAGGGCGCACGGGGAATACCCCTACGGTAAACCATATGATCAGAACGGAAACGACCAAAGCCGTAATCCAGCCCAGCGGATTTTCCGTATCTTTTTTCCGGGCCGTAAAGCCTGTCCTTTTTCTGAAGCAGTAGCGCATCAGCATCAGACCGGACGCCGGCAGGAGAATTTCAATAAACGCCTGGGCGATCCAGCTTAGGTTGGGGAGGATGGGACAAAACCAAAAGAAGCCGTCGTGGATCCCCAAATAAAGTATGGAGAGGGCCGGCCCGCCGATAGATACCAAATAGGTGGCAAAGCTACTGATGCACAGCTTTGCGATCATATCAATGCCGATAAATTGGATTATCTGCAGATTTGTTTCCAGATTGACAAACTGGTCGGGGTTAAAGCTCAGTAAATAAATGAACACGGCGGCAAAAATGCAGTCACCGAATTTTGGATTTCTGCCGCTGCCGTTTACAAGATAATCCCGCACCAGCTCCTTGGCAATCAAAGCGGAAAACAACTGGAAGATATTTAAAACCAGACCGTATAAAGAATGATTATACGGACTTTTTCCAAAGCCGAACACCATCCCGCTTATCATCATTGCAAAGACATATACAATTGAACAGGCGGCGGTCATCCAAAGGAGAAAACTCTTGTCGCGAATTTTAGCTGCGGGCCGCGTCCTGGGAAAGCAAAGTACCATGAATATAACAGAGCACCATAACAAGGGATATAATAAAGAAGTAAAAACTGTTGTGCTTCTGATAAAGTCGGGACAATACCGTCTGCACAGGATTACCCCAAAAGTCACCGGTATCAAAACGACATATCTTACCCGGGAAGTGCCGGTATGCCGAAAAAGTCTATGGGTCATTAACCTGTTCAAACTATTTCCCGCTTTCTTCCTCATTCGCTTATTTGCATGGAATGCGCAAAAGGTTTCATGATTCCCCCGGCAGATCTGCGGGCTCTTCTAAATGCTCTTCCGCCGGCTCTTCCGATGGCTCCTCCGGCTCCTCCGATGGCTCTGCCGGCTCTTCCGATGGCTCTGCCGGCTCTTCCGATGGCTCTGCCGGCTCTTCCGATGGCTCTGCCGGCTCTTCCGATGGCTGCCGGGAGGGTTCCGGAGATTCCTCCGGCAGCCCTTCCGTTGACGGCTCCGGCTGCCTTTCTTGCTTATCTGCCTGCTCTTCGGGTATTTCTTCTGTTTCCTCAGTGGCGGATGCTGACGGAAAAACATCGGCTGTCCTGATCGATATGTCTATACTCAGTCTTTCGGTCCATGCGCCGAAACCGTATGTAATAACGGAGAGAGAAATCAGCGCAGATAAAATAATAAGTAATTTTTTTTGTTTCATAAAAACACCTCTATACTTTCAAGAGGTCACTGCAATTCATTGTATTGCACATAATCAAGATATACGTTCATCTGGGAGCTCATGCCTTCTTGTGCACCATCGCTTATCGTTATTATTAATGTACCGCAAGAGCTGCCGCCGCCCGGATTTATGATTACGTTCGGATTATCTGTATAAACGGAAGCAATGCTGTCCTGATCGGTGATCAGCTTGCAGTAAACAGGCACATCTCCGTCGTTTTTTATGCTGTAACCGATTTCCGCAGAATACCCGGGATACGCGTTATCGATGGCTATCTGCAAGCTCTTGCCGTCTTCGCTTATACGCATGTCGGTGATCTCAGCGCCGATTTCCTCAGCCGGAGATGTCTCACTTAACACCTCAAATGTGTCGAAAACAGTATGTATCCTGCCGGTGGATATGAGGCTGGTTATACCGATCATCCCGTTCCAATACGCGTAACAAAATCCTATCACGACGAGGGATACCGCAATACTGACTGCAAGGGCCATCATCTTCAAGTCTGTTCTATGCTTTTTCAAGTTAATTACCTCTTTTTACGCGAATACAGGGTGCCTGTGCACAGTACATCAATCCTGTGTCGGCTAAACCGTATTTGTTTACATAGAGAATCAGCTGCATACGATTTTGAAGGTTCAGTTTTGACATGATGCTGCTTAAATGCTTTTTTACCGTATTGATTGATATGAAAAGTCTTTTTGATATTTCCTCATTGCTGATACCCTTTGCCAGTTCCGTGAGCACCTCTCTCTCCCGGTCGGTCAACTGAGCCGTGGTATCCCCCGACCTGTCGCTGTTATCGAAGGAAATAAGGTCGGAATCGATGTATTTTTTCCCTCGGGTGACCAGGTCTACAATATATACAATATCCTCCGGCGCCGCGCTTTTTGAAAGATACCCCGACACATTCAGCTCCTCGGCCTTTTTGTAATCTTCTTTCGAAATGTATGTCGTAATCAGAATGAATTTCGTCCCGGGACTGATACAGCCGCCTTCTCTTACGATGTCAAGACCGAATTCCCCGCCGAGATTCAGGTCAACAAACATGACGTGTACAGTACCTAAACGGAGCGCGCCCAGAGCTCCTTTTACACATGTCTCCTCCGATATGCAGCAGTTATCAATATTATCTTTCAATATCGATATAATACCTTTTCTCGCCAGAGGATGATCGTCTACGATGAGGATGTTCAACACAACATTTCTCCTTTTTCCAGAGAACAAAGCGGTATGGAAACGCTGATTGTAGTTCCTTTGTATGGCCGGCTGTTAATATCTATGCTTCCGTAATAGGAGTGAACGAGACAATTCATATTGCGCATTCCCATTCCGAGACGATTGTCTTTGGTAACCTCGCATAAATCAAACCCGGTCCCGTCGTCTGTTATTTCAATGCAGATATTTTCCTTATCCTCACACAGCTTGATACCGATATTTTTGCTCCCCCCGTGCCGGATCGCGTTTCCGCAGCCCTCTCCGATGATTCTGAATATAACCTTAATCAGCTCGCTCGATATATTCTCAAATCGTCCCTGCATATGAAGGCTGATTTGAACATCGTTTAAATCCATGATATCGTTCAGATAATTTTTTACGCTTTCTTCAAAAACGCCGTTCCGAAAATTCCCGGCGCCATTGCTGTAAATGGTGTCCCTGAGCTCCTGAATGGCTGTTTTCAAAGCTTTTTGCACCGTGTGCAGCTCTGCCTGCCAATCAAGTGGTATGCTTTGATCTCTTTTCATTAAAATATCGCTGATTTTACAGGAAATATAAAACAACCTCTGGCTTACTCCGTCGTGTATTTCATTTGCGATACGATGCTGCTCCTCCGATACTAAATAATCGCTGTATAAAACCTCATACTGATAGCTTTCAAAAAGAATTGCGCTTAAAGAGGCCAGCATTCTTACCTGATCTATGATCTGATACTCGATTATTTTCCCGCTGCCTCCGTTAATTTTAATACCCAGAATTCCATAGCAGTTGTTGCTTGTTTTAATTGCGCTTATGATCAGCTCATGGCCGCATATGTTATCTCTGACAGGCGTATCGGAATCAAAAATTTCAGCCATGTTGCCGTTAAGCCGGCTTTTTACCGCTGAAGACAGGATTTGCTGCTCCTCTTGAGACAGATTGCCGTCCGCATCAAAATTCATCTCATCATTTGCTTTGTAATAAACAAATGCAAAGAGGGTCTTTGTTATTCTAAGTGTATATTCCGTAATCAGACCCGAAAGCTGTTTCTTGCTTTTAAGATTAATAAAGGCATTAACATTATTGTATAGCAATGCGATTTCATCCATGGAATCCATAAGCATTTTGTTGGCTTTCAAAAGCTCGGCGTTGACTTTCTCCGTATTCGTTCGCTCTTGTCTGATGCGCTTATCCATGCATACCAGTAAGTAAGCCGCGATGACGATGATAAAATAGCTTAAAATCAGGCTGCTGTTTTGCAGCAGAAAATCATTAAGCCGCATATCGGCGCTGTGTATCCGGCAGTAGGTCCCAAAGGCAATGATGTATGCCAGAACGTAGCTGAGAAGAAACAGCGGACTCAAAAAATACG
Organism: Clostridiales bacterium; assembly: GCA_012729975.1. Classification (GTDB taxonomy): domain Bacteria; phylum Bacillota; class Clostridia; order Oscillospirales; family Oscillospiraceae; genus JAAYBW01. Next base: position 1,406 of record JAAYBW010000025.1, on the reverse strand, counting down.
CCGAAACAATAACAACATTAAGGGAATACCAAATGTAAGGGCTGCTTATGCCCCCCGTAGGCAGAAGCACCACGATATTTCCGATGATTTCAATGACCACCATGACGCTTATGAATACAGTATTGCTTTGATATTTTTTATAAATGTGATTTAAGATGACGGCGGCAATTCCCAGAAATAATACAACGGAACATTTGTTGAGCAAAGGAAAGTCCCACCACAGGATATAGAATGCGGAAGTCAGTATGTAAGACAGATACCTGAAATATATTATTACTTTCATATCTTTAGCGTTTATTTTGCGAAAAAGGGCAGACAAGCCTATCATTATTCCTTTCTCCTCTATAGCCGGCAGATATTCTCATCATCAAGGAATAGATGGTGATTAGTAATAAATGATTATCCAGAGCGATAATAGCATGAAATATGACAGTATTATGTCATTATTTGGTTCTCTCTAGAATTTTAATGCGGTAATTCGAAAAAATTCACCGGACTAAAAAACTAAGGTCCAACCTGACGGTCGGACCTTAGTTTTCATTAAGAGCAATGATGAATTAAGAAATTCAGGCGGCGGGGCCATCAACAAGCTGGTTGTACTGTACGAAATCGAACTCAATGACGACCTGGAAGTTTGCCTGCATGCCGATGTTGCCTTCCAAAGCTTCGGCGGGAAGCTCGAAGTTGAAGCTGTTCATCAGAATGTTATCATCGCCGGTGTCAAGCTCGTCAGAGACCCCACCTTCAACATCATAAGAATAAAGCTTGTTGTTCCAGTTGAGCACTTTGCCGACCAGCTTTTCATACAGGAGATCCTGCAACTCGAGCAAACTGCATTCTTCGTCGATATCGATCAGAGAATCAGTGCCATTATTGCCGTTATGGATTGAGAACACCGGGTGCACCTTTATAGCACTAATAAGGTCCCACTCTTCTGTGGTAGCATTAGCATTAGTGATTGGAGTATCCCCGTTTGCTTTGAGCAGCGTCACTCTGACATCGCCGATTTTCGCGTCAATGGTGCCGTCATTTCTGATTTCAAATCTGGTGAACGCCTTGGTTCCCGGATGCAGGTTGTAGAACTGGAATGTGCATCCGGTAATGTTTGCCTCAGCGGACTGATCAATTCCATAAGGAATGTTGGGAATGGGCTCCATAACATAAACAAAGTCTGTTGCGTCAGAACTCACTGCGCCATCGTCGCCGCTGGGGGGAGCATCATAAGACTTGTCCAGGTCTTCATAATTGGTTGCCCCAAAAATGCCTGAAAGAGTACTCTCCCTTTCGAAATAGCCGATCTGATCTCCCGCCCAGTAGGAGGAAACGGAGTCGTTTTCAAGGACGATTCTCCATTCACCGCTGTGCATTTTGGTTGTGGCTGTGATTTCGGTTCCCCATGCCGCATA
>JAAYBW010000191.1 GCA_012729975.1 Clostridiales bacterium | reverse complement strand
GCGGCGCCTATTAAAAATTATCACGGGAGCATCTCCGGTGTCGTTATCGTTGTGCAGGACTTCACGGAATATCGCAAAAGGCAAAAACAAATTGAGTTTCTTAGTTTTAACGACCACCTGACCGGTCTTTACAACCGAAGATATTTTGAGAGCGCCGTAAAAAATGCCGATACCGAGGACAATCTGCCGATTGCGTTAATGGTTATGGATGCCAACGAGCTAAAACTGACTAACGATGCTTTCGGACATGAAACAGGCGATAAGCTGCTGTGCGCGATATCCGATATACTAAGAGGTGCATGCGGACCAGATGATATCGCCGCGCGTATCGGGGGCGACGAGTTTGCCTTGCTTATGCCTCGCACAGATGAGGCTAAGGCTGAGGAAATCCGCAAGCGGATAGATGAAGCCGCGTCGGCGACTACGGTCGGTTCTCTTCGTGTCTCCCTGTCTGCCGGTTACGCGATTAAAAAGAGTATGGACGAAAGTCTGGATTATACATTCAAGACCGCTGATAAATTAATGTATAAAGAGAAATTCAGCCAGAGTAAAATCATGCAGGATCATACGATCGATTCGGTTTTAAAAAACATAAACACAAAATATGAGCAGGAACAACTGCACACAGAAAGGATATCTCAATACTGTTATTTAATCGCGGACGCGCTTGGGATGAGCGAAAAAGAAAAGCAGGAAATTCGTTTAGCCGGGTTAATGCACGATATCGGGAAGGTTCTTGTTCCTGCTGATTTGCTCAATGTGCCCAGAAAACTTACCGAAGAAGAGTTTAGTACAATTAAACAGCATAGCGAAGCGGGGTATCAGATTTTAAAGTCAGTCGATCAGTATATGACAATTGCAATGTATGTCCTGCATCATCACGAACACTGGGACGGTTCCGGTTATCCTTTCGGACTCAAAGGCGAAGCCATACCCCTCCAGTCGAGAATTATTGCCGTAGCCGACGCCTTTGAGGCTATGACATCGGATCGGGTGTACAGGAAAACAAAAACCGTTGAAGAGGCTGTTGCGGAAATCAAACGCTGTTCCGGTGCACAGTTTGATCCCCGGATCGTAAAGGCTTTTGCCGATATGCTTACAAAATAAGAATTCCCGCCCGAAAACTAGCCTGTTCCGCTGTGCCGATGCGATACAAATAAAAACCCGTCTTCGGTCAGTTTCAGCGTCAGTGTCGCTTCCCTGCCGAAAAGACGGACGATATCGCCCTGCGTTTCTCCGCTAATGCAGTTAAAGACCCCTGCGTCGAAATCGCTGGTAAAGTTATAATACGAGTCATACTCCTTAAGATAGATAAGCCCCGCGGTTCCGACACCGCTCAAATCCTTAAGCCTGATTCCCATATGTTTTTTTAAAGCGCTATCAATGTCACGAGCTTTTATTCTGTGAATCGGAACAGGCATTTTTTCCAAAGTCACGTCGCCGTGCGGCCAGTTTATGTCGGCTTTGAGCAAATCAAACTCGGCTGAATCCGCGACGTCCTCCGAGGATAAGTGACGCAGAAATCTCGATAGATTAATGTCCTCCGGTTTGTCGTAATAAGAAGTGAGGAAGTGGCTGAGCGGATTAAGGTATGGGCTTCCTTGCTCGTCGTACAGTATTTGCTCGAAAACTTTGTTATACTCTTGCACCTCCTCGGCCGTCAGCGGAACGGTTTCCGCCTCTTTTCCCACGCCCGTGAAGGTGCAGCCGACGGCGACAGCCGCGGCGATAATGACCGTGAGCAGCACCGGCAGAAGGATTTTCGGTTTTTCGGCAACCAGCCTTGTCCGCTCTTTTATACCCTTCTTCCCGTCTGTCATAATGGTAGCGCAGCAAAGAAGATCCCCTGCTGTGCTTTTTTCACGTATAAGTCCTGTGAGCGCCTGTACATATTCCGGGCGGCTCTCCTCGCCGATGCGCTTTATGGTTCCCTCGTCGCAGGCCGTCTCGGAGTCGCGGCGCGAAAGCTTCGCCGCCGACCAGACAAAAGGATTGTACCAGTGCGCGGCGAGGACAAGGCCGCGTATCGCCGACCAAATGTGGTCGCCGTGCCTGTAATGAGTCTCTTCGTGGGCCAGTACGCTGAATAGTTTTGTTTCGTCCCCCGCAACCCCCCAGGTAATATAAATCGCCGGGCGGAATAACCCGAACAGACAGGGAGATGGCAGATCCTCAACCAAATAGACCGGCAGTTTACAATTGCCTTTATGATATTCAATTCCGGTTTTTTTCAGTTTCCTGCCGAAGCCGAGGTTTGATATAAGCAGGATCAGTCCGGTAACCGCGGCTCCCGAAATCCAAATAATTCTTAATACCCGGACCAGCACCACGCCGAGTGAATCCGTAAAAAGATACGTTCTCAGGTGTCCGTAATCGCCGTTTGAAGGATAACCCCGAATTTCGTGCAGCGTGCCCTTTCCCGCTTCACTCGCCTCATCCGGCGTCATTTCACTGTCGCGGATTATATCGGAGTAAACCTCTATTTCCGAAAGCCTTTGCTCTGCCTTCTTGTATGCTGAAGACCGTTCGACCGCGTTCATTACGCTGATCGGGCTTTCAAACAAAGTAAAGGGTATGATCAAACGCAAAAGCACCGGCAACCAAAGGGCGTATTGCAGGCGCGGGCTGATTTTGCCCTTAAAGATATGCCTCAATATAATAAGCGCGATGATAAGAACGGAGGATGTTATAACAAATTTTGCCATTTTTCCCCTTCCCTCACTGGTTAACATTGTAAAAACATTATATTCCGGCGTGTCGCATTGTCAACAACAGCTGGGCTAAAGCCCTATACACCATACGTCCTATTTAGTTGCGTTCAGATAAATCAAGTCAAACTGATACATAGACAGCCTATGTTACATAAAAAAAGGAAGCGTCTCGATCGAGGCACTTCCTTTGACTATATACGACTTATTTTACGATTACTTCAATAAACCTTTGTAGGATAGCGGCGAAACGAACCGTAATAAACCGTATTTAAGCATGAAAAAATACAGTGATTAAATGGTATGAAAAGCATGAAAAAACCCCGATTTCACTAACAAAATCGGGGTTTTGTGGCGGAGAAGGAGGGATTCGAACCCTCGAGACGCTTTTGACGCCTACACGATTTCCAATCGTGCGCCCTCGACCAAACTAGGCGACTTCTCCACGTTTGGACAGGCGGTTTAAGACATTTTGCCGC
>JAAYBW010000190.1 GCA_012729975.1 Clostridiales bacterium | reverse complement strand
TTGCAGACCCGCCTACTTGACAAAACAGATTAAGCGAATGTAGTATGAGAAGATAGATATGCACTCGGAGGTCATCTGATGGACGGCAGTTGCTTGGATTTAATGGAAGCCCGCATTCCGCGCGGTGAGGTACGTACCCGTTTTGCCCCGAGCCCTACGGGATATATGCATGTAGGCGGACTTCGAACTGCGCTTTACACTTATCTGATAGCAAAAAAAATGGGCGGTAAATTTATACTGCGCATCGAGGACACCGACAGCGCCCGTTTTGTCGAGGGCGCCGTTGATGTAATAATCCGCACGCTCAAAAGCGTCGGTCTTGATTACGACGAAGGACCTGACATAGGAGGTCCTTGCGCTCCGTACACGCAAAGCGAACGCAAGCCATTATACAGGCCCTACGCGGAACTGCTTTGCCGGACAGGCGCGGCTTATTACTGTTTTTGCGGCCACATCGCTCACGAAGAGCGCGGGCATGAGATGCTGGGCGTCGTTTCCGCCGTACAGGATCCGTGCAGAGACCTGCCGTATTCGGAATCAAAGCAGCGCGCCGACAGCGGCGAATCTCACGTCATACGAATGAAGACGCCCCGAAGCGGCTCCACATCGTTTCACGATGAGATTTACGGTGACATAACGGTTGAAAACAGCACGCTCGATGATATGGTCCTTTTGAAAAGCGACAACCTGCCCACCTATAATTTCGCCAATGTTATAGACGATCACCTCATGGGCATAACCCATGTTGTCAGAGGAAGCGAGTATCTGGCTTCCGCTCCGAAATACAATCTGCTCTATAAAGCTTTCGGCTGGGATATACCCGTTTATATAACCGTTTCCCCTATAATGCGTGACGCGCATAATAAGTTCTCAAAAAGGCACGGCGACCCGACTTATGAGGATCTTTTGGCTGAGGGCTATTTAAAGGAAGCCGTTATCAACTACATTGCTTTGCTCGGCTGGAGTCCCGGCGGAGAACGCGAAAAATTTTCGCTCGCCGAACTGACGGAAGCGTTTGATTTCCGCGACATATCAAAATCGCCCGCGATATTCGATGCCGTCAAGCTTACTCATTTCAATGCCGAGTATATCCGCGCTCTTAAGCCCGAGGAATTTCTCGAAGCCGCCCGCGACTCTATTGTCGAGACTGTCGGAAGCGGCATGGACATCGGACTGATAGCCGCGTTGCTGCACCAGCGCTGCGAAAAACTAACCGATATCGGCCCTCAGATATCTTTTCTCAAATCCCTCCCGGATTACCGGACCGAATTGTTTGAAAATAAAAAATCGAAAACAGACAAAGAGATTTCTCTTCAAATGCTGCGGGAACTGCGGGCTTTGCTGTCTGATGTCTCCGACTGGAGCGTCGAGGGTCTCAAAAATCCGATAACCGGCCTCGCGGAGAAGCTGAATGTAAAAAACGCAACACTTTTATGGCCTCTTCGCATCGCGTTATCCGGCCTGGCCGTAACCCCGGGCGGGGCGTTTGAAATATGTTCGCTGCTTGGAAAGCATGAGTCTCTCAGGCGGATAGATCTGGCTGTTTCCCGTCTTTCATCCGAATCCTGAACCTCGTATTCGAACATTGAAAGGATATAAAATGAGAAGTAAAACAGCATTGGTGCTTTTCGCTTTGTCTGCGGCCGCGCTGCTGTCGGCATGCGGAAACACAAACGATGCCGGCACGGACATTACAGACCCTCCCGGATACGAGACTGCTTTTACTCCCACGCAGACAAAGGAGCCATCCGAGACCGGCGGTGAGACTCTGCCCACCGATGACCTTCCTCAGACAACGGCTTCTCCGACTGCCAAGCCTGCCCCTACCGCGCAAGTCACCTCTGTGCCGGTTTCGCCGAATCCGAATTTTTTGCGTGACGAGTCCGGCAGTATAGTAGTGTACTATGGCGGCGAGTCGGAGGCCATCGATGCGGCTTTGGTGTATTCGCTTTTGGGCGATAACAGCGGATACGCGTTTTCCATCTACTCCGACGCCGCTACTTATGAGGGCAAATTTGACGATAACGCATACCGTTTTTGGGATCCGGAAGACGAAACGGGCCTTAACTTTTTTGAGATCAGTTATATCAGCGGTTCTTCCGCACAGGATCTGATGCCCTCTTTCATGGACCTGTATTTTAATTTTAACGATATTGAGTTTGCCGGAACAATAAAAATAGGCGCGGACCGAATAGAATGTCAAACAATTATCGCCTCAAACGACACGCAGTATATAACCGCGTATTTAGCCGACGCGGACGGAGGCGTGCTTTCTTTCGTTATAAGCAGTTCCATTGAGCTAAACCACTTTCATCAACCAAGATTCGACGCCATGCTCGGCACGCTGATGCTTCATTACGCATAACCTCGATTTGCCAGAATAGAAATCCTCCCTTGCAGCATACTTCGCTGTGAGGGAGGTTTTTTCATTTGGTATATATTAAAAAAAAGACTCTTGTAATTCTGACGGCCTTCGCGCTTGCGGCAATCGCGGTAACGGCAGGTTTTGTATTGCAGGCTAAAAACGAAACGCATAAACGGGATCTGCTGCTTAAGGCAGCAAGAGAAAGGGCATTCACAGGTTTTGCCGACAGTGTCGGAGATCTGGATATGTCACTTCAAAAAACATTGTGCGCGGGCTCATCTTCATTAATGGCGTCGCTGTGCACCGACGTTTACGGCAAAGCTCTGGCAGCCGAGATGACAATGAGCGAGCTGCCGCTGGCGGAATTCGATTTGTCCGGGATATCCTCATTTATTTCAAAGGTCGGAGATTATGCGCTTTCTCTGGCCAGGACCGCAGCCTCCGGCAAAAACTGGTCCCCGGAAGAACGTTTAGCCCTCGATTCCCTGACCTCAGTGGCAGCCGGGCTTAATCTTTCGCTTAATGATCTGCGTTCCGGGTTCTCTGACGGTTCGGTTCAGCTTGAATCTGTCTCGGCTGTCAGCGATAAGGCCGGCGAAGCGGCGAAGTCGCTCGGGGAGAGCTTTAAGAGCATAGAAAGCGAGTTCCCCGAAGTGCCGTCTTTGATCTATGACGGCCCTTTTTCCGCACATATATTACGCAGAAGCCCGGTAAGCCTTGAAGGGCTTGATGAAATCAATGCCGAACAAGCCGCCGAAGCGGCGGCGGATTTCTGCAAACTCGAGCCCTATGTTTTCGATTCCGTCTCCGAATGCGGGGGCTCCATACCCGCCTGGTGCTGCTGTGCTTCCGCTGACGGCGGTGAACTGACGGTTTATGTAACAAGAACGGGCGGCAAAATACTGAGTATGATCAATTCACGCGCGGTGTACAGCGTATCTTTAAGCGAGGAAGATTCCGTTAAAGCTGCGGTTGATTTCCTCAGTGAACGCGGCTTGACTGAAGTAAAAGAAAGTTACTATGAAAAAAACAACGGTATACTGCTTGTTAATTTCGCCGCGGTTCAGGACGGCGTTATCCTCTATCCCGACCTGGTAAAAGTATCTGTCGCTATGGACAACGGGCGGGTTGTAGGTTATGAAGCAAACGGCATGATAATGAATCATTGTCCGCGAGATATACCCGAACCGTCCGTCAGCGCCGGGCAGGCGGCTCAAACACTGCCCGGTGATATAAGCGTAATAAGCGACAAACTGGCAATTATCCCGACGGCGGGCATGAACGAAGCGTATTGCCGCGAACTGCTCTGCGAAGATAAAAACGGCACTCGTTATCTTATATATGTCAACGCGGAAAACGGTACCCAGGAGAAAATCCTGGTGCTTATCGAAAGCGAAAACGGAACTCTTACGAAATGAAATACCGCTGTCCCGCTTATAATCTAAAAAACTGTGCAAGAGCGCCGGCAAACACACCTGTTGTGCTGTGCCGGCGCTTTATCTTATGCTAATATCTTTTGCTGTGGGGTCGGTATTACTCATCTTCCTCTTCCTGCGGGTTATCAAAGTCCAAATCGAACAGTGTAGGCTCCGGCGGATTCTGACCGCTTCGCATCGCATTCCACTGTTCTCTCGAAACGAGCAGCTGCCTTGGTTTACTGCCCTCAAACGGGCCTACGATCCCCTTATCCTCCATCTGGTCAACAAGCCGTGCAGCCCTTGAATAGCCGAGCTTAAGGCGGCGCTGCAGCATCGACACGGAGGCCTGGCCGGATTCCAGTATGACAGCCACCGCTTCCTCGAAGAGCTCGTCTAACCCTTCCTCTGCGGCGAATCCAAAATCAGCCTTGTTATCCGAGCCTTTTTGCGGCTCTTTGCCTTCGGCGTTCTTGTCCACTTCATGCTGTACCTCATCATCGTAGCGCGGCAGGCTGTTTGACTTGACAAATTCGATAACGTCTTCCCGCTCGGTATCCGTAACAAAAGTTCCCTGAACCCGAATCGGTTTTCCCGAGCCCAGCGGTGAATAAAGCATGTCGCCCTTTCCCACCAGTTTTTCCGCGCCCATCTGATCGAGTATTATTCTTGAGTTTAATGCGCTGTCGACCGCGAATGCGATACGAGAGGGTATGTTCGCCTTCATCAGGCCCGTAATAACGTCCGCCGAGGGTCTTTGCGTCGCGACGACAAGGTGTATGCCCGCGGCACGGCCCATCTGCGCAACTCTGCATATCGACTCTTCCACGTCCTTGGCCGCTACAAGCATAAGGTCAGCCAGCTCATCGATTAATATTACTATCCTCGGCTTTTTTTCCGCTTCGCCGGTTTTGGCGACCGCGGCGTTGTAGGAGGATAGATCGCGCGCGCCGATCTCGGAGAAAAGCCTGTACCGTTTGAGCATCTCCATAACCGCCCACTGAAGTGCGCCGGCCGCTTTTTTGGGATCCGTAACAACAGGTATAAGCAGATGAGGTATGCCGTTATATACTCCGAGCTCAATCATTTTCGGATCCACCATTATCAGGCGGACATCCTCCGGCGACGACTTGTAAAGGAGGCTTATTATAAGCGAATTCATACATACGGATTTTCCGCTTCCCGTCGTCCCGGCGATGAGCATATGAGGAAGCCTGGATATATCCCCCACAATCGGATTCCCGCCTATATCCTTGCCTATGGCAAAAGTCAGCTCGGATTTCGATGCCCTGAACTTGTCGGAATCTATTATTTCGCGAAGCGAGACGATATTCGTAAGCTTATTCGGCACCTCTATGCCGACTATCGATATTTTATCGGGGATCGGCGCTATGCGCACCCCCGTGGAACCGAGCGAAAGCGCGATGTCGTCCGCAAGATTGGTAAGACGGTTGAGCTTCACTCCCTGCTCCAGCTCCACCTCATATCTTGTCACTGAAGGCCCCCGGGTAATATTGCAGATATCCGCGCTGATTCCGAAGCTTTTTAAGGCTGAGGACAGGCGCTGAGCGTTGATTCTCGTTTCCTCGGTCCCGTCCGCGGTCGACATTGCCGACTGCTGCGTCAGGAGCTCCAGCGGCGGCTGTATATAGAAGGGCCGCTCGGGTTCCAGCTGTTCGTTTTTTTCAATGTCCATTGATATTTCCGCGTAAGCCTTCTCGGCTTCCGCCTTTGTGACCTTAGCCGGTTCCGATTGTATTGCCGAAGTGCGCAAAGGCGGGGTCTGCTGGACCTGCGTCTGATTTTCCGGCTCGGTATGCGTCTTCGTGCCGCGGGGTTCCGATGCGGGCACAGCAGCCTTTACCTGTCCCAGAAGCACCTGATCGGGGGTCGCGACTCCGGGAGTAGGGTCATACAGGGACTTTTGCTGTTTGGGAAGCGCGGGCGGGTCGTCTACATCAATATCAACAGCTTGTCTGGGTATATTTTTGCTCATCGGCACGGCCTTCATCTCAACTGCGTTTTCGGCATCAAAGGGCTTCTTTTTGTTTTTCTGCCTGACTGATTTCGGCGGGTATAGTTCCGAAGGAGGGTAAACGGGTCTGTCATCCTCAATCAGGTCATATTCTCTGCGCGGTCTCTCTCTGATAGCGTCCGCTATACCGCTGATGCTAATATTGAAAACCGTCAGCAACAGCCATATAAAACAGGCAGCTAAAACGATAATCGAACCGATTTTGCTGAATAAAGCGCTGAATAGTATAGCGACGAATCCCGCGACGGCTCCGCCGCTCATTTGCGCGCCGCCGGCCATTCCGTCGTTATACAGCGCTTTTAACATAGACCATTTCCATTCGTACTCTGTCGAGCAGATAAACAAATGGAGGAGACAGCCGAGTATGACCGGTAAAAGGAGCGAGCAAACGACTCTCAGTCTGACGGGCCTCCCCCGGTGAAAGCCGAGAATTACGGCGCATCCGAGAAAAGAAAACGGCAGCAGATAATAGCCGCCGCCTATAAGGCCGCGCATAAATGATTTAATAAAGCTTATGAAAAGCCCGTCGGCAGAGAAGAATCCCAAAAACGTGAAGACAGAAAGACACAGGCAAATGACTGCCCATACCTCGCGTCTTACAGGCTGGGTGTCATTTCGTTTGGCGGCAGCACTTGATTTGCTGCTGCCTGCCTTCTTCGCTGACGTTTTTTTGGTTTGGGTTTTTCTTGTCGCCAAATTCATCACCTCAATGAAGATTCATCGGGAAAAGAATGAAAGAATAATCGCGAGCACTCCTACGCCCCAGCAGTAATACGCAAAACCCCTGAACCTGTCCTTTTCGCTGATAAAGCGCACCAGCCTGATGGCAAAGCAGCCAGCGGCTGCCGCGAGCGCCGTTCCGAATATGTACGGGACGATAAGAGCCGGGTCCACTCCGGCCTTAATCGCGTTTGAGCTTTCCAGCACAACGGCTCCGACTACGGCCGGTATGGAAAGTATAAACGAAAACTTGACCGCGAAGCTTCTGTCAAAGCCGCGTATAAGCCCTCCGGTAATAGTAGCTCCGGAGCGTGAGATGCCGGGCAGCGTTGCTGCCGCCTGCATAAGACCTATAACGATCGAATCGGAATACTTGGCCGTTTTCTCGTTCTTACCGCCCTTCGGAACCTTGTCGCTGACATATAGCAGGCCGCCGGTCAAAACCAGCATCAAACCCACAAATCCCGTTTTTGCATTGAGCTGCCCGATATAGTCACCTAATAAAGCAATTGCAATAAGCGGAACGGTTGCTATTACGATCATAACGATCAGCCGGGCCGCGCCGATGGAGCTCCCGTTCCCCCGCTCGCTGCCGCCTCTCCGGAAAAAGCCGACAAAAGCCTTTATCATGTCAAATATGTCTTTTCTGTACATGATCAAAACGGAGATCAAAGTTCCGAAATGGAGCATGACGGAAAACAGCATATGGGTGTCTTCAACAGACTCCATTCCGAAAATATTCTGGAACAGCGCAAGATGTCCCGAACTGGAGACCGGCAGAAATTCCGTAATCCCCTGAAGCAATCCCATGAATGCCGCGAAAAGCCAGATGTTCAAAAACATGCCCCCTTCCTGACAGGCAAAAATTTTATCATAGATTTACATAATATGCAAATCATAATCGGCACATTTATGTATTATTTCCAATAATTAGTTTACAGTGGTATGATATTCATAACAGCCGGCCGAAATGAGTCGCAGATATGCATGTATTATCGCCGAATAAACCGTTCCGCCCCCGCCGGAAACAGCACGGCGGGGGCGCTTAATTAACTTACTGATCAGTTTTCCTTATAAAGTGCCAGCATCGCCTTATAAGTCATATAGCAGTCAGCCTTTGATACTATCTCATAAGGCGCATGCATTGATAAGACCGGCACGCCGGCGTCTATAGTGTCAATATCGCGGTTGGCGGTATATGCCGCTACGGTGCCTCCTCCGCCCTGATCTACTTTGCCCAGTTCGCCAAGCTGCCAGACCACGCCGTTATCGGAAAACATCCTGCGCACCCTGCCGACTACCTCCGCGCTGGCGTCGGATGATCCGCTCTTGCCGCCCCGGCCGGTAAACTTCATTATACCGACTCCGTAATTCAGCTTGGAATTGCTGCGCTTGTCCGAGACCTCGGGATAGGTCGGGTCAAAGGCATTGCAAACATCTGCCGACAGGCAAAATGACTTCGAATAACATTCATACAGATCTGCTCCGCCGGTACGGCAAATATCGTCCATAAACCTGTCGAACGTCCTGCTCTGCATGCCCGACACACCCTCGGAACCGATTTCTTCCTTATCCACAAGCAGACAGACGGCAGTCTTTTCCGGCGCGGACGTGTCAATTATGGCCTTGAGCTCCGCATAGGCGCACACTCTGTCATCATGTCCGTAACCTCCGATGAGCGATCTGTCAAAGCCAATGTCGTCCACTCCGAAAGCAGGAACGGCCATGAGTTCCGCCGACAGGAAGTCTTCCTCCGAGATACCGTATTTTTCATTGAGTATTTTTAAGACCGCCAGCTTGACCCGATCGTCTCCCTGCGAGGCGTCCGGTCTGCTGCCTATGACTATACGCAGGTTTTCTCCCGAAATCCCCTCGGACATAGTCTTTTTCATCTGCTCGGCGCCGAGATGCGGCAGCAGATCGGTAATGCAAAAGCGCGGCTCGCCCTCCTGTCTTCCAACCGTTATATCTGCTGTTTGCCCGTCTTTTTTTACGACGATGCCGTGAAGCTCAAGAGGAATCGCCACCCACTGGTATTTTTTAACCCCGCCGTAATAGTGAGTCTTGAAAAAGGCAATCTCACTATCCTCGTGCATCGGGACCTGTTTTAGGTCCAGACGCGGAGAATCTACATGCGCCGCAGCAAGGTTCACGCCTTCCGACAGCGGCTTCCTGCCGAAAACAGCCAGGAAAAGAGCTTTCTTTCGGTTAACATAATACACTTTGTCTCCCGGTGAATATTGCTTCCCGAAAACATATTCGGTAAAGCCCGCCGATTTTGCAAGCTCAACAGCTTCGCGAACCGCTTCGCGCTCCGTGCGCGCGTCCGACAAATAACGCATATATCCTCTTGCGTATTCCTCGCACGCTTTGAGCTCCTCGTCGCTCAATATGTCAAATACATTCTTCTGCTTATAAAACAGATCTTCTCTTTCAAGCATCTTTATACCTCCAGAATATTTTTAACTGCCGACTCTATTATCTCCAGCCCTCTGAGCAGTTCATTTTCCTCAATGGTCAATGCCGGCATGATTTTAAGGACACAGTCGTTTCTTCCGGCGCGTTCTATTACAAGCCCGTTTTTAAAACACTCACCGGCGATCCGGCCGCAGACATCGTTTCCGATACGCTCGAAATCCACGCCGTGTATCATTCCGATGCCTCTGAGCTCAATGCGCGAGTCAAGCGCCAGAATACGCTCAGCCAGAAACCGCGATATTAAAGAGCAGTCGGCCTTTGTTTTTTTCTCCAGATCGTGTTCACGTCTGTATTCCAGGGCCGCCTTAGCCCCAACAAAAGCAAGCTGGTTACCCCGGAATGTACCGTTGTGCTCGCCGGGAGAGAACACATCAAGCTCGGGCTTTATAAGCAGCAGTGCCATCGGCAGTCCGTAACCGCTGATGGATTTCGACAATACAACCATATCCGGCACTATACCGGCGCGTTCAAAGGAGAAAAACTTTCCCGTTCTGCCGCATCCGACCTGTATGTCATCTATTATCAATGCGATATCATGCCTGTCACAGAGCTGCCGCAGGCCTCTGAGAAAGGCCTCGGGAGCTACTACCACTCCTCCCTCCGCCTGTATTGTCTCAAGTATAATCGCAGCCGGTTTTTCAACGCCGGAATATTCGTCCGTCAGGAGATATTCAATATACGACAGCGAATCTCCGCCGAATCTGCACGGATGCGGTACAAAGGTCACTCCGTCAAGCGGCAGTCCCGCTCCTCGGCGAAATCCCCTTCCGCTTGTCACGGACAGCGCGCCTAATGTCATGCCGTGAAAGGCACCGGTAAAAGCGAACACTCCCGTGCGGTGTTTTGCTTTACGAGCCGCTTTCAGAGCGGCTTCCACGGCGTTGGTTCCGGTCGGCGCGCAGGACATTATTCTATAGTTTATGCCGCAGGGCAGCAGCACTTCTTTTTCAAAGGTCTCAAAAAACTCCGCTTTGGCGCGCGTAAACATGTCAAGCGAGTGACTTATTCCGTCTCCGGCTATATAATCGATGATTTTGCTTTTAATATAATCGTTATTGTGACCGTAGCTGAGCGCGCCCGCTCCGTTAAAAAAGTCAAGATATTCTCTTCCGTCCGAGGTGTACATTACAGACATTTTTGCCCTGTCGAACACAACCGGGAAATTTCTGCTGTACGAGCGGACCTGAGATTCCAAACGCTCAAATATCTGTGTATCCACAGTTTTCACCCTCTTATAACTTTGTTCCGACATCTGCTGCACAAACGGTCACATGAAATAACGAGCAAACTCTTCCCTGCATATAAGGCGGAACTCATCTTTTGAACCCGCGTTTATCAGAACCTTGTCGCAATTTACATAATACCATTCATCCGGCTTTTGCGCGGATATTCGCAGCCTGGCGTAGTCTTCGCTGATCCCCTCGCGCATGATCAGCCGCGCCACGCGTATGTCCTGCGGCGCGGTTATTCCGTAAATGAGATCGCATAGTTCCCCCAGACCGGCCTCTATCAGTGCTATGGCATCGATCGCCACGACGGCAGTGCCCCCGGACCGCTCAGCATCTATTACTTTTTTTACCGCGGCACGAACATACTTATGAGTTATCTCGTTGAGCGCGGCAAGCTTTTCCGCGGACGAGTATACAATTGCCCCCAGTTTTTTGGTATCGACCGCGCCGTTGGTGGAAATATCGCCGAAGAAGTTCTCGAGCTCCGCCCTCATCTCTTTGTTTTCACGCAATAATGAGTGATATAAGGCGTCGCAGTCGATTGTTTTCGCGCCGAATTCACCGAGGACCTCAAGCGCGGTCGTTTTACCGCTGCCTGTACCGCCTGTTAAACCTAAAACGTACATGGCTTAAACCTCAACTACCTCGTGTCCCGCTGCCTTGAGCAGTCTGTTGGCGACCGCAATCCCCACACCCTCAGGGCGGGGGCAGCGAGCGTATATAACGCTTATGTCCTCACAATCAAGCTCTCTTAGAGCCGCGAAGAGATTTTCTCCCAGCGATTCATAATCCGTCTCGCTCCCGTAAGCCAGAGTGCGTTTGCCCGTATAAAGGTTCTCCTCTCCGGAAAAGCACAGTACGGCAGCCGATCGGTCCGGTTGTTCGTTTACATAATCCCGCACGTTTCCCGGCTCGCCCCTTACTATCACAACCTTCGCGCGGGGAGCGTAGTGCCTGTATTTCATTCCGGGAGCGAGCGGTTTCTCAGAGGCTCCGAGCGGGCGGAAAAGCGCCGTGTCAAGCTCCGCGCTGCCTATCGCTTCCTCAATCTGCTGCGGTGTTATACCTCCGGGACGAAGAATCCGGGCTGTTTTTCCCGATACGTCAATGATCGTTGACTCCACACCCACGCGGCTGGGGCCGGCGTCAAGAACAGCGGCGATTCTCCCCGCCAGATCATTTATCACATGTACGGCTCTCGTGGGACTCGGTTTTCCCGACAGATTGGCCGAGGGCGCGGCAATAGGCACTTTAGCGATTCTTATAAGCTCACGCGCGACCGGATGATCCGGGAAACGCACCGCAACCGTAGAAAGCCCCGCCGTCACTATGTCCGGTATCAGCTCCGAGCGCTCCAGTATGAGTGTCATCGGACCCGGCCAGAAGCGGTCGGCGAGTATACGCGCGGCTTCCGGTATATTGATGCAGTATCTGTCAAGATCATTCATTTGCGCAAGATGTATAATCAGCGGATTGTCCCGGGGTCTGCCCTTAACATCGAATATTCGGCCCGCGGCATCTGCGTCCAGCCCGTTTGCGCCGAGCCCGTAGACTGTTTCCGTAGGTATACCCACAAGCTCTCCCGCGAGGATCAAAGCCGCCGCGCGCTCGATCTTCGGGCGGTCTTTAACGATATCATTAATGATAAGGTGTTCTGTCTGCATCACTTGGCCTCGATCTCGCGCAGCTTTTCCGTCTGGTCGGCCGTGCGCAGAGCGTCGATAAGCTCATCGAGATCCCCGTCCATTACCGCATCGATCTTGTAAAGCGTCAGACCGATACGGTGGTCTGTCACGCGCCCCTGCGGGAAGTTGTATGTTCTTATCCGCTCGTTTCGCATGCCGGTACCCACCTGGCTTTTGCGCTCGGCGGCAATAGCGTCTTCCTGTTTTCTTTTTTCCATCTCATACAGCTTCGAGCGGAGTATTTTCATAGCCCGGTCTTTGTTTTTATACTGGCTTCGCTCATCCTGACACTCGACTATGAGTCCTGTCGGCTTGTGTGTAATGCGAATAGCGCTTTCGGTCTTGTTAACATGCTGTCCGCCCGCCCCGCTGCTGCGAAAGGTGTCTATCTGGATATCCGCAGGATTTATGTCAACTTCGATTTCGCCGGCCTCCGGCAGTACCGCCACTGTCACCGTGGAAGTGTGTATGCGCCCGGAGGCCTCGGTATCCGGTACCCGCTGAACTCTGTGAACGCCGCTTTCAAATTTAAACCGTGACCAGGCTCCGTCTCCTTCGATTATAAAGCTGATCTCGCGCACACCGCCCAGTTCGGTCTCATTTATATATGATATCTCGCTTTTCCAGCGCCTGCGTTCGGCATACATCGAATACATGCGGAAAAGGTTCGCTGCAAACAGAGCAGCTTCATCTCCTCCGGCCCCGCCCCGTATCTCTATGATTACGCTTTTATCGTCATCCGGGTCTCGCGGCAAAAGCAGCAGCTTAAGCTCTTCTTCAAGCGAGGCAAGCTTCTCCCTCAGGCTCTCCAGTTCCTCTTCGACCATTAACCGAAAATCAGTCTCAAGGTTTTTATCCGCGAGCAGAGCGGATGCCTCCGACGCTGCCGCGGACGCTTTTTCATACGCCCTGTACTTGTCTGCAACAGGGTAAAGCTCCTTTTGCTCCTGCGAAAGCTTTTTAACCATCTCAGGATCGGTGTAGTATTCGGGGCTGGCCATCCTTCTTTCCAGCTCGCTGTACTTTTCTTCTATCAGTTTAAGTTTTTCAATCATATTGCACTCCGATATGCCAGCATACAACAACGGATTTCGGTGTACTATATCACCGTGATTTTCGCGCGTCAAGCCCGCTGCGGCTAAAAGCGCCTGTATTGCTTATGCAGCCGGCTCAGGATGTTATATCGTCCCACTGTTTGTACAGCTCAAACAGTTCTCCGTCAACAGCGGCTCTTTGTTCAAAGAGCTCACCGAGCTTGATGTAATCGGCGGAGTATTCCTCTATGCGGGCTTCGATTATCTTCAGACGTTCCTGGGCGGCGTCTATCTTTTTTTCCAGAGCCGCGATACGCTTTTCAAGCGGAAGAGGCTCATCCCGCCGTAATTCGCGGCGTTTTTGAGACTTTTGAACCTGCTCTTTCTTAACGGAGTCGGCTTTTATCTGCCTGTACTCCTCAAAACCGCACGGGTAATCCGTTATTCTTCCGCCTTCAAGCTCCCATATTCGCGTTGCAAAGCGGCTGATGAAATACCTGTCGTGCGATACGAATAACAGTGCCTCTTCATAATCCTCAAGAGCCTTTTCCATCCATTCGCGCGAATCAATATCAAGGTGATTTGTAGGCTCGTCCAAAATCAGAAAGTTGATATCGTCTTTCATCAGTATGCAAAGGCGAAGGCGGCTGAGTTCTCCTCCCGACAGCGCGGATACCTGCTTATAAACATCATCGCCCGAAAATTTAAATGCGCCCAGCCTGTTTCGCGCCGTCTGGGGAGTCCAGTCAGCCTCGTAAATGCAAGTGTCCAGAACACTCCTGTTCGGGTTTTCGAAATTAATAATCTGCGGCAGGTATGCCGTTTTGACAGCCGGCCCGAGCTTTGCGCTGCCCTCGTCCGGCGGTGTAATGCCGAGCAGAATATTGATAAAGGTCGATTTGCCCGTTCCGTTATCGCCGATGAGCGCGATACGTTCTCCTCCCGCTGCATAAAGCTCCACATCTGAAAAAAGCACTCTGTCACCGTAACTTTTCTTAAGACCGTCGACTACGATCAGCTCATCGCCCGAAAAGTGCCTTTCCGAGAACCTGTTTTTCATCTGCCGCTCTTTTACGGGTCGGTCTACAGTCACCGCGCGCTCGGCGCGGGTCCTGACGGCAAAGGATTTTTTCATAAGCATTTCGTTGCCGGTACCCCATTGATAAAGCCTTGCCGCAGCCTCCTCAAGACGCTTTTCTTCTTTCTTTTCTCTTTCATATTTCTTAAGCTGTTCCAGGTATCTGGCTTCCTTCTCCGCAACATAAAACGAGTAGTTGCCGCTGTAGAAGGCGGCTTTTCCGTCGAGTACCTCAACAACGCGATTAATAACTTTATCAAGGAAGTAACGGTCGTGCGAAATTGTCAGAACCGTGCCCTTAAAGTGCGCAAGGTAGTCCTCCAGCCATTCCGTCGCTCTCATATCCAGATGGTTTGTAGGCTCATCCAGTAAAAGAATATCCGTCTTTTCAAGTATAAGCCTCGCTAAGTTGACGCGTGTTTTTTCCCCGCCCGAGAGACTTATAAACAGCTGATTTCTCATCGTCTCGGGTATATCCAGACCGTTGGCGACCTTAATGCGCTCAAAGTCGCAGTCATATCCGCCCAGAGAATCGAATTCAGCCAGGAGTCTGTCATACTGAGCAGCTTCAACGGGCTTTCCGGCACCCATCAGCTCGTTCATCTCGTCCAGCCTGCGCTTAATCTCGAATACCCGGCTATGAGCGCTTTTTAGCACATCATCCGTAGTAAAGTATTCGGGATAAACCGGGATCTGCGAAATAAGCCCCGCGCGTTTTCCGCTTCCGAGAACAACCTCGCCCTCGTCAGCCTCAAGTTCTCCGGCTATTATTCGGAAAAGAGTGGTCTTTCCTGCCCCGTTTTTGCCCAGAAGGCCTACTCTTTCACCGGAATTCACTTCAAAGCTTATTCCTTTGAGTATTTTCTTGTCAATTTCAAAGGCTTTAACAACGCCTTTGACCGAGATATCTATCATTTGTGTTCCTCTACAGATGTCGGCAAATCAAACAGGAGACACGGCCGGCCCTGTCTCCTGTTGTCGCGCCCGGTATTCGAAGGGCTATTTTGTTCCGAAAATGCGGTCTCCGGCGTCGCCAAGCCCCGGCACTATATATCCGTGGTCGTCCAGATGGTCATCGAGTGCGGCAAGAAAAACATCCACATCCGGATAATCCGTTCGCACTCTGTTTACGCCTTCCGGGGCTCCGATGATACACATGAGCTTAATGTGCAGGCAGCCGTAATTTTTCAAAAAAGAGATAGCGGCTGTAGCGCTTCCGCCTGTCGCCAGCATGGGATCAAGTATATATACCTCGCGCTCGGCGATGTCTTTGGGCATTTTGCAATAGTATTCGACGGGTTCAAGCGTATCGGGATCCCGATAAAGGCCGATATGTCCTACCTTGGCGCCGGGCACCAATTTGAGAATACCTTCGACCATTCCGAGCCCCGCGCGCAGAATGGGTACCACGGCCATCTTCTTGCCGGACACTTTTCTCGCTTTCGCAACGCCGACAGGAGTCTCTATCTCCACTTCCTCCGTGGTAATATCTCTGGTAGATTCATAGCACATAAGGCTGGCGATCTCCGAGATTATCTCGCGGAATTCCTTAACCGAGGTATTTTTATCCCTGATTACGGAAAGTTTGTGTTGAATCAGAGGATGATCAAGCACATGTAGTTCGCCCATTTTCGCACACTCCTATTATACCTATATAAATTAGCGTAATCTATCTGTCCCTGCCTGCTTTAGCGGCTTCTTTTTCCGCCCGCTCCCGCTCGGCCTGAGAAAGACGCATATATACCGGCTCGGGTTCCCCCCAAAGCTCGGTCGGTGCTGCCGCAGCCGCAAGCGCCACGCCGTACGCGCTTTGCCATCTGATATTCTCGGGTGCGACACGGCAGACTATTCCCTCGGCAGTCAGCTTATTATAGCACAGCCGTGCGCCGTCTCCAATAACTATCAGCGGCTTTTCGCAATTTTTAAGTTCGCTCGCCAGCGTCGGCACATCGATCGCCCTATCCGGGCATCGGCGGGACGGCCTGCCGTTTTCAGCCGTAAAAAGAGCGTTGTAAAACTGACCTCTTCGCGCATCCATAACACAGCAGATCAGATAATCCTCCATGTGGACTGCCTGCCAGGCCATCGCCTCTAATGTGGAAACCCCGCAGCAAGGTTTCTGCGCGGCCCACATCAGGCCTTTGGCAGCCGCGACACCTATGCGTACGCCGGTAAACGATCCCGGGCCTCTGGCAACCGCTATCAGGTCCGCGTCAGCTGCGGACATTCCGCAGCTGTCAAGCGCTTTCTCGGCAAGTGGAAGCAGGGTTGTGCTGTGAGTTAGTCCGTTGTTGAGGTAGTTAAAGGCGATGAGCATTCCGTCATCCGACACAGCGGCAGATGCGGCTTTCGCCGAGGATTCAAGCGCAAGTATCCTCATGTCTCACCTGCCTCCTTGCCGGGTATATCGATTTGTATCGTCCTCGTGTTCTCCCCTGTTTTTTCAATGAAAACGCGGATCGTTTCAGGTCCGAAAACTTCCGGTGCATTCTCGCTCCACTCTACGGCACATATACCCCCGTTTTGAGAATACTCATCCCAACCTATATCAAAAAGCTCATCCGCGCATGAGAGCCTGTACAGATCGAAGTGATAGAGCGGCAGCTTTGCCTTATGCTCATTTACAATTGTAAAAGACGGACTTGTTATCGGCTCCGTACAGCCGAGCCCGTCGGCGAGTCCCCTCACGAATGCTGTCTTTCCGGCCCCCAGATCGCCGCAAAGCGCGACTATATCGCCGGGGCGCAGAAAAGCCGCCAAGGCTCTGCCGGCGTTTTCCGTTTCTTTTTCGCACAGACTATCTATCCGCATCGGGCATGACCTTTCACATACGATATACAGCCTGCCGTTTCCCGCCGTCGCCCGTTTTGCGCGCGTTTTCTCCGGGAAATCGTTTGTCGGCAGCCTTCGTATCCCGCTTAATATATCATATAAGGCAGCGCGTTTCAATTTGTTATTTACTAAACAGGCCCCGAATGGTAAAATAGCTGACAAAGTACCGCGAAATACTGTTACGGCCGTAGGCTTCCGAAAAATCCGGACGCACCGACGCTTGGCCGATGAAACGGAGAGTTCCGTGAAAAGAGCATTGTCTGTAATCAGGGATTACACTAAAAACTCGGATATGCTGCTTTTGGCGCTGTGCCTTGCTGCCAGCGCCTTCGGCGTCGTTTTGATATACAGCGCCACGCGCAGCTATGAAACAGACAGGTATGTCATTGTCCAGATAGCGTCCATTATCATCGGCGTATTCCTATATGTGCTGTTTTCATTGCTCGATATAGACATTATTGCCAACAAGTGGCTTGTCTTATTTATCTTTAACGTTGCTTTCATTTCAACCCTTTTTATTTGGGGCGTCGAAGGCGGCACGGGCAACAAGAGCTGGCTTCGTTTTGCCGGTATCGGAATACAGCCTTCGGAAATTGTAAAGGTAAGCTTCATCATTCTGCTCGGCAAACAGCTTTCATATCTGCGTGAATCCAGACGCGGCCTGAACTCAATACCATCCGTCGCATCGCTCGTTGTCCACTTCGGTCTGATATTCGGCCTGATCATCGTCGCGTCTTCAGACCTCGGCTCGGCTCTTGTTTTTGCCGCCATATTCATCACGGTGCTTTTTGCGGCCGGCCTCGGATTATACTGGTTTCTGCTCGCGGCCGCAATAGGGGTCGCGGCCTCACCCTTCATATGGAACGAACTGTTGTCGAATAACCAGAAAGAGCGCATACTTGCCCCCTACTTTCCGGAATCCGTTGATCCAACCGGTCTTGGAGTCACATGGCAGGCAGGTCAGAGCAAGATAGCCCTCGCCTCCGGCAAGCTGACAGGCGAAGGTCTTCTTAAGGGCACTCAGTCTCAGTCATCCATGCTCCCGTTTAAACATACCGACTTTATTTTCTCCGTAGCCGGCGAGGAACTCGGGATGATCGGCTGCACCGTAATTATAGCGCTCCTGCTGATGATCATAATACGCTGCATATTTGTCGGCCTGCGCTCGAAAAATTACATGAATATTCTCATATGTACAGGGATAGCGGCCATGCTGATTTTCCAAAGCTTTGAGAACATAGGCATGTGCCTTGGGCTCACTCCCGTCATCGGCATTACTCTGCCCTTGTTTTCTTCGGGCGGATCCTCCATAATAACGATTTTTGCCGCGATGGGTATTGTCTCGGGCATATATATGCGTCCGAACCCGAACGGACACGGATTCAGATACAGACGGTAAAGCGAAACATCCTGCGCACATAATCGGGACACCGGTCCTGCCCTTGTTGTTAAAGCGGCTTTATGTCTCGGATTAACCATCGGTATAAGTAGAAAAGAACTGATGATACAGTCCGATTTATACGGATATAAAATAATGCAATCAATAAACAGGAGGATACATATGAAGTACGAAAGACCGGCATATCTGGCCGAAGGAATCAAAACCACGGACTACAGACTGATGTTCAGCGATAACATTGTAAAACTACCGGTTCCCGAGCATCCTATCTCTGTCAGAGAGAACTTCAGGCGCGCGTACAAGCGTCAGAACCCTTTGTGGATACCGAACAGCAGGACGGATTTCACAGCCGTAATGATAGCCGGCCTCACCGGCGCCGGTGAAGCGGACTGGTCTCGAAAGGACAGATACGACTGGCAGGATTGGTTCGGCGTAGAATGGACCTATGTGCCGGAAGCCGGCGGACCGATGCTCAAGCCCGGCACCCAGTATCTTGATGATATCCTCAACTGGGAAAAGGGCGTGAAATTCCCCGATTTAGGTGATTACGACATTGAAGGCCTGTGCAAAAAATTCATGGAGACTTACGATAAAGAGAAGATTCTCCATGTCAATATCGGTCTGGGATGCACCGAACGCCTTGTGGCACTGCTCGGCGGCTATACCGAAGCCATGGTTGCTCTTGCTCTCGAACCGGAAGCTGTCGGCGATTTCCTCAATGCCTTTGTTGACTTCGAGATAAAAACCGTCGATAAGCTTCTTGAATACATCCCCATCGACATGATAACTTACCACGATGACTGGGGAACCGAACGCGACACCTTCTTCGGAGAGAAAATGATGGAAGATATCGTATTTAACCCCACAAAAAAGCTGTTCGGCTATATCAATTCAAAAGGCATATGCCTTGAGCATCACTGCTGCGGCAATATCAAAAGATTTCTTCCGTATATGGCTCAGCTCGGCGCAGACTTCCTTCAAATACAGGCTCGGGCGAACAATATTCCTCTCTTCAAGAAAGAATGGGGCGATAAACTCGGCTTTAACGTAAACGTGACGCCTGACGCCGCAGACGCGCAGTCCGTCATCAAGTCGGTCCGCGATATGGTTGATACCTATGCTGCGGGCGGCGGTGTATACGGCACGGTTGTCGCATCTGACCCCGAGGCTGTCTGGACGGGCATCATGGAGCTTTACTATTACAGCCGCGAGTTCTACGACGCGGAACAGGGCAGATAAAGCGACGTTTTTCAAAGCTTATCAAAGGAGGAACCGCTGATGAGCAGTCACGAAACAGAGGTTGATTTCGAGGAAGAGAAACGAGATGCTATGGGAAGCCGAAGCATCTGGGCGGACACCGGTAAAATCGAGGAGGAGATCCCGGCTTGGCTGGGCAGCGCCCCGGACATAACAGACAGCATGGTTTCCCGCGAGTACGATGCAGACGTTGTCGTCATCGGCGCGGGAATCGCGGGAATCTCGGCCGCAAGAGCCGCGGCGGAAGAGGGCGCATCGGTTATCGTAATCGAGCAGAGCCCCCGAATAACCGTGCGCGGCATGGTTTTCGGCTGCGTTGACTCGCGTGTGCATAAAGCCGCCGGCTGCCGGATCGACAAAATGGAGCTCCTTAACCTTATAATGCGCCGTATGGGAAACCGTCCGAACGCGCGCTTGTGGAAAATGTGGCTTGATGAAAGCGGGGAAGCTTTCGACTGGTTTGAGGCTCCGCTCATCGAAACGGGCATAGAGTTTAAAAGGCATTTGCAGTACTGGCCGAATCCGGATTCATACGTCAGAGAGCGCGAGCTCTACCCTCAGTATTGCGCGGGAATCGAGTTTGAGGATTGGTACGGAGCCTGCAAGGCACACTACATGAAGTCTGTCAGGCATGGCGCCAAGTACTTTTTCAACACCGCCGCACAGCTTCTGATCAGGGAAAACAACAGAGTAACCGGTGTTTACGCCTTGTCCGAAGAAGGCGAATTCATAAAATATAAGTCAAAAAACGGCGTTATACTCGCGACCGGCGACTATGGCGCCAATAAGGAAATGGCAAGGACCCTCTGTCCCGAGTTTTATAACACACTCGGACTTGTTGCTTCGCGCACCTCTGCCGGCATGGGTCATAAAATGGCCATTTGGGCGGGCGGAATGATGGAAGAGGGCCCTCACGCGCATATAAGCCACTCCTTTCCCGGTTCATTTGTAATGGGGACCACAGCCGCCCTGAACTTAAACGCGAAGGGCGACCGCTACATGAATGAAGATGTTCCGGGGCAGACTTTCACAAACCAGATAATCCGCCAGCCCTTCAAATTCGGCTGGCAGATATTCGACTCCGACTGGGAACGGATGCTTTTCAACCAGAACATCGCCCACGGAGCGATTGACATCAATACATATGACCGCGACAGGATAAACGCTCAGCTTGAGGATGCAAAGCAGGGCAAGGCCCGGAATATTGAAGCCGCGGACACAATTGAGGAACTGATTAAAAAAACCGGAATGCCTTTTGACAGAGCCCACGCGAGCATAAATCGCTACAACGAGCTTTGCCGCATAGGCAGGGACGAAGATTTCGGCAAACGCTCCGACAGGCTGTATCCCATCAAAAATCCGCCGTTTTTCGCTGCCAAAAGCTTTGTCGCGCGCGGCGTTATCTGCGGCGGTATAACCGTTGATGAGCAATGCCGCGTACTCGAAAAAGACACCTGGGAGCCGATCGGCGGACTATGGGCTGTCGGAAACACGGGCGGCGGACGCTATTACTGCGACTACCCGGTTTCCCCCGTCTGCGCCACCTCTCACGGAACCGCAGTGACCTTCGGCAGGCATGTCGGCAGGGCCGCAGCCCGCTGATAAAATCTTTTGCGATTAATGTTTCCGCTTTTATATTAATGTGGGCGCATAAGCGCCCACATGGCCATAATACTGTTCTCCTGTTTTATCGGAGAACAGTATTAATTCTT
>JAAYBW010000024.1 GCA_012729975.1 Clostridiales bacterium | reverse complement strand
CAATCCCTCTTCGGCGAGGGCTTTTATCTTACCACGTCTCATCGCTTTCTGTCAAGGCTTTTTTGCCTCTCCCTCGCGGACGCCCAGTTAATATACCATCCCTTCACCCCCTTGTCAACCCCGTTTTTTCTGAATTTGAAAATTATTTTTTCTGTAGAACTTTCTATTGTTTTGCTTTATGTATATAATGATTTCCGGCCTGAAAAACGTATTTACGGAGGAGCAGTCATGCCATATGTTTACGACCCGGCGGATAACCTGCACGGCTTTTATCTTCTGCGTACAAACGCCCTGTACCGCTCAATCGGCCATACGGATTTCGCGGCTGATATGGACGACTTTGCGCGCGCCTTGATATATGGGCTTTGGCATTGCGGTCAAAAGCTGGGCGACGATCATCTCCTGGCGATTAACAGCATATACTCACGCACTCGTCCGAAGCCTTCCATGCTTTACTGGGAGTTAGTTTCAGCCTGCGGCGATTTTAAAGGTATGGAGATCCCTGAATTTTATCGCGTGCTCGCTACATTGGACAAAGCTTTGGGAAAGCATGCCTGCCGTGATATAGTGTCGCTGATTCGCGAGCTTCTTGTTCGCCTGAGCGACCCGCTTGGCGAAACCGCCGCCGAGAGCGCCTATATATCATCCGTTGTAGCGGCGCTGGGTTCCGTAGCATCTTCGGACAACCCTCTGGACACATCCCTGCGCATAGATCCCGAAACCGGATTTTCCGATTCCTCCGCAACTCCCGAGGGAGATCGCGCGCAAACTTACAACAGCGATTTTGTGCGCTCCGGCAAAGATAAAGCCGACGACCCGAAGTCTCCGCCCGAGGACTTAAATGACCTGCTTAAGGAGTTGGATTCCTTGATCGGGCTGGAGAGTATTAAGCGCGATGTTCACAGCCTGATAAACCTTATGAAGGTGCGGAAGCTCAGACAGGACGCCGGACTTCCCGTAACACCCATGTCGCTTCATATGGTCTTCACGGGAAACCCGGGAACGGGCAAGACTACTATAGCGCGTCTTCTCGCACGGCTTTACAGAAGCATAGGAGTTCTCTCGACCGGGCAGATGGTGGAGGTAGACCGCAGCGGTCTGGTTGCCGGTTATGTCGGTCAGACAGCGCTAAAAACAGCCGAAGCGATAAAGCGGGCTATGGGCGGAGTGCTGTTTATAGACGAAGCCTACTCTCTGGCGCCTGAAGGCGCGGGCGGCAATGACTTCGGCAGGGAAGCGGTGGAGGTATTATTAAAGAGCATGGAGGATAACCGCGCCGACATGGTAGTTATAGCCGCCGGATACGATGAGCCTATGCAGGATTTTATCCGATCGAACCCCGGTCTGGAATCGCGTTTCGGAAAGTATTTTCACTTTGAGGACTATAACGGGGAAGAACTCTGGCTTATATTTAAATCCATGTGCGACGAAAACAAATATGAGCCCGACGGAGAAGCGGAAGCTTTCGCAAGACAAATGTTCACCGAGATGTATCAAACACGCGATGAAAATTTCGGAAACGCGCGGGATGTCCGCAATATATTTGAAAAGGCCGTATCGCGTCACAGCGACCGCGTAGCCGCCCTGGAAAAACCCACGCGCGAGGATCTTATCACGTTTCGTGAATGTGACCTCAAACCGGACACGCTCCCGGTTTAAGGCGACAAATAATGCCGATTTGAACGGCAGACAAAAAGAGCCGCAATAATTGCCAAAGGCAGGACCGTACAGTCCTGCCTTATGTTTAAGCAGTAATTACCGGGTCTTGTTTAAACCGCCGCCGGGTCATCCGGCAAACTGTCCGGTGCAGGCGCCTGCGCCTCTTCCGTAACGGCAACGCTTATTTCCGACGCGCGTCCCTCGGCTTCACGCGCAGTCTTTTCCTTTCTCTCTTTGCGCGCCCGGCCTATAAAACCCTGTATATCCTTTTCATAAAGCCTTTGCTTTTCCTTGTCAAAGCCTATCGAGAGCGTTTGATTTTTTTCTTCAAGCTCATGAAGGGCTTCCTGTACGGTCTTAGGATCACCCATTCCGGCGACGTATTCTTTTTTATCTGCGGTTTTCATCACAAGCATCCAGTAAAGCCTGCCGCCCTCCAGCCTTCTGCTGCGCGCGTAAGCCCATACTATATCGGTTGTCTTTACAATGTCGGTTATCAGCTTTCCGAATATCCAAACGTGCTTTGGGCTTATTCGAACAGGGCCGATTTCCCGTCCCGAATCATAGTCCTCATCTGCCCGGTCAGTCCCGATATCCGCTTTCAGTGCGCGAAGCGGTCTTTCAAGCGCTCCCGAAAGGATCACCACCGCAAGAGCTGCTGCCGCAATCACCAGCAGAAGCGCGAATAGGGTCAATACGATCATAAGCCCCTTTGAAACAGATCCGTAGTAGCCCGTGTTCAGGATATACCGCGTGGCGTGCTGCGCAACATACAGCTCGGCATCGAAACTTTCCGACTGAACTATCGCGTCAAGCGATTCAACCGGAGCGGAACCGTCCTCAAAGGAATTTAGAATCCAGCCGCAGAAGTAATCGTAAATTTCATCGTCCATCTCTCCGACTGTTCCGTAGACGCTGCCGATATTCAGTCCTTCAAGCTCCTCCCGGGAGTATTCCTCAAGAGCGGCGACATACTGACTGACATTGGTCAGGTTTGCTTTTCCGCGGACATTCACGGCTACAAAGTCATCACCGGACATAAAAATGCAATAGCGCTCCCTGTATGAGCTTATCTTTCCCGTAGACTCGTCGTATTCTCCTACTCCGGCGAAGTCTCCGAGCATTTCCGTAATATCCGCATATGCGAACGCGCCCATCATGTCGTCCGTATCCAGGTCTGACAAATGCTTTGCCTCTTTGAATAGATTAACAAAGCCGAAATCGGTCAGAGCAAGAAGCATAACCCCGACAATAAGCATAAATAAAACAAGAGGCAGCAGTACTTTAATATATTTAAGCCTGATTCGCTTAGTCACGGTCAGCTACCATTCCTTTCGCGCCTGCCTTAGGAGTTTTGATAAAGTGTATCACAAAGCGAGCCTTCAGCCAAGTTAAGAAACTGTAAAGCCTTTAAGGGGCACGCTTACTTCCCGCTGTCAGTCAGACAATAGCCTTATTGCGCCATTTTCCTTTTTTATAATACAGCAGTGTCAGTACCAGATTGATGCAGAAAGCGCCTATAAGTGTATAAAACAGCACATTGGGATTTCCTCCGGGGAATATCTCGGATGCTGTCAGTTTAGCTAATATAAAAGCAAGAGGAACGCGGACGACTACGTTTGTAAGTATCGTTATCCACATGGTCGCCACGGTATCGCCCGCTCCCCGTATCACTCCGTTGAACGACTGGCTGATCGATATAATCAGATATCCCGGTATCATGATCGTTATGAAGCGAATTCCCATATCGATTACTTCCTGCGTTGTAGTAAACAATCCGATCATCCATCTGCCGAAAATCAAAAGTAAAGCGATAAGAACAATCGCCGTTCCGACGGAAACGCGCAAGAGCGCTTTAGCTCCCTGCACGACGCGGTCCATGCGCCCCGCGCCTATGTTCTGCCCGGTATATGTGCTTATGGCCATATTGTATGTCTGGCTCGGAATCACAACGAAGGCATCAACACGCATAACGGCGGCGCAGGCTGCCGCGACAAGATATCCCATGCCGTTTATGATCGACTGCACGAAGACCATGGAAAGAGCGAATATTCCCTGTGTTATCCCCATAGGAACGCCAAGCTGGATTATTTGTTTTATGAAGCGCTTTTTCGGTCTGAGCGACTTCCGGCTGAGCTTAACGATGTGCTTCATACGAAGCAGCTTGGTAATACAGATAATAAAAGCCACGGTCTGAGAGATGATCGTTGCGAGAGCGGCACCCGAAACGCCCATACCGAATCCGGCGACAAACCAGATGTCTAATCCGACATTGAGTACAACCGCAATGAGCAAAGCGACGAGCGGTAAAACCACTTCACCCAACCCTCTGAGGATACCGCTGATGATATTGAAAAAGCCGTTTGCGAAATTGCCGAAGAAAATAATCGTTGCGTATGATACCGCCATTTTATACGACTCCTCCGGCGCCTTTATAAGGTGCATGAGGGTTCCCGTGAGCGGCGTAGCAACAGCCGTAATAAAAACAGTTGAGATTATTATAAGAGATATCGAGCTGCCTATTGTATCGGACAGATTCTCAGTTTGCTTCGCGCCGAAATACTGAGCGACCATTATGCTCACTCCGGAACCGATAGCCATATAGAGCAGTAAAAACAGGTTTATGATCGGCCCGCTCGTGCCGATGGCGGATAGCGCAGCGTCTCCTATATACCTGCCGACTATTATTGAGTCTGCCATACCGTACAGAAGCTGCGCGAAGTTGCCTAAGAGCATCGGAATAGAGAATTTCAGCAGGCACGAAAGAGGCGAACCCACTGTCATATTCTGCGTGCCGAAGAAGCGACGCAGACTTTTCAATTTATCCATTATATAATAAACCCCTTATTCGGGCGGCTGTCAGCCGCCTCGCTAAATACATAAATAAAGTGCCGCTCTTGCGGCATATTTTATCTGCGTACGAACCGAAAGCCCATTCGACGAACGCCACATGAGTTTAAGGCGATACTTTTGATGCTTCGGATGGTCCGAAAGTACCGCAGCTGTGCAATCGGCTGTTTTGGATCATGTACATTACTGTACTAACTGTACTATACATATTATACCATGTCTTGCATTTGTCAACATATCATGGATTTTTATCCTCTTCGGTCAATGCAGGTTAAGGAATTGTTTTTTTATGATGGCTGTCCGGAGGGAGCAAGCCCCCTCCGGACCATATACGCTGCAGTCGGTATTCATCGCCGGGCCGGATTCGTTCAATCCGGGCGGGTCGATTGAAATTTATTCGTCCGAGCCTTCTATAAGTCCGTACCCCCCGTTGTTTCTTCTGTATACAACGGCAAAGGCGTTATCGTCGTCCTGGTTTTTAAAGACAAAGAACTCATGCTCAAGAAGATTCATCTGTAAAACCGCCTCTTCGACCGACATCGGTTTGATGGAGAACCTCTTAGTCCGAACTATTTCGAATTCGCCCTCCTCATCATTTTCACCGAGATAGGTAACGGGCGGAACATACTCCCGTTCAAAGGCTCCGTCTCTCAGTCTTTTTTCCAGGCGGGTCTTGTTCTTGCCGATTTGCCGCTCGATTGAAGCGACGGCTGAATCAACAGAGGCGTACATATCGCTTGTTATCTCCGTTGCCCGATAATACATGCCGCTGTTCTTGACAGTGAGTTCGGCTTTGTGACGTCCGCGTTCGATAGAAAAAGTCACAAATGCCAGTGAATCCCCCTTAAAGTACTTATCCAGCTTGCTTACCTTTTTTTCAGTGTAGGAACGCAGGTCGTCGGTAATCTGAACTTTTTTCTCCGTAAAGATGAATTTCATTGCAGTTTCCTCCTTTCGTTGAAAACAAAGGTCTTTGCCGTAACAATATTATAGCACTCTTAACGCAAAAAAAGAAGACACATTTTTCATCCTCATAAAATGGCTGTCGCATGGCGGGTAGCATGGCAGCCCATATTTACGACACAAGGCATACCTGCGATATGTGTCGGCAGCTGCTCCAGATTAACCGCCAGAGCAGTATGTTTTCCTCCGAAGCCCTGCGCGCCTATTCCAAGCGCGTTCACCGCACTCAGAGCTCTTATTTCAAGCTCCGCATAGAAAGGATCCTCGTTTCTTTGGTCGGCCGGACGCAAAAGCGCCCTTTTGGCAAATAACGCCGCCTGCTCCACCGTTCCGCCGAGGCCGACTCCTATAATGACCGGCGGGCACGGCTGCGCGCCCGCGGCTTTTACTGTTTCGACAATAAAGGATATCACATCATCGGCAGTTGAATTCGGAAGCAGCATCTTCATGGCACTCATGTTTTCACTTCCGAAGCCCTTGGGGGCAACCGTAATCGAGAGCCTGTCGCCGGGTACGATACATGTATGAAGCACCGCCGGAGTATTGTCCTGTGTATTTTCGCGGCGCAGGGGGTCACGAACCACGGAAAGGCGAAGATAACCCTCTGTATATCCGCGGCGCACGCCCTCATCAACAGCGGCGGCAAAATCCCCGCCCGTAATATGCAGATTCTGGCCTATATCCGTAAAAACTACGGCCATTCCCGTGTCCTGACATATCGGCAGACCGGACTGCGCGGCATAGTTAAAATTATCAACCAGATCGCTCAGAGTGAATCGGGCCGCTTCGTTTTCCTCATTCTCGGAAGCGCATTCAAGAAGTATTGCAATATCCGGCGGCAGCAGCGTGCAGGCTTTCACGCACAGCCGGGCTACAGCCTTTGTGATTTCTTCACAGTGTATCTCCCTGACAGCCATGTTTCCTCCTCCGTAAGAGCTCCGACAAAGCTTTCCCATTTTCGCCAAAAGCTCCTATTTACATTTTATCCCACATGTGCTAAATTACAATTACAGCTTATCCAATGGCGTGCGGGCATCGCAGGGTGTCCGCGGGCGCTGGACGGGAGAATTTCTCCCGGAGTGTCCGAAGTTCATATCTTTATCCCACAACCCTATTGGGCGGACAGGGCGGAAGCTCGGTCCGCCGCTTTTTTCTTGCGATTAAAAAAGACCCTTCATTCGCGAAGGGTCTTAGCGTTATTTCTGCCGATTGCGTCTGGTTGAACCTTTTTTATCGGTATACTGCCGGATTCCGGATATCTTACTGTCGGAATCCTGCATAAACTGCTTTAGCTTGTCCTCGAAGCTTACGCTTGATTCAACCGCGGCGCTTCTGGTCTGACCTCTGGGAATACTGCTCCTTTGAGGCGGCTTTGGCGGCGGCTCCTGCGCTTTTTTTATTGAGAGGTTAATGCGTCCGTTGTCATCTATTCCGATCAGCTTAACCTTAACCTCCTGCCCTTCCGTAAGGAAATCCTTGACTTCGGTCACGTAGGAATAAGCTATCTCCGAAATATGTACGAGTCCGGACTTTCCGCCGGGAAGCGCGACAAAAGCGCCGAATTTCATAAGTCCGGTCACCTTGCCGTCGTATATTGCTCCCACAACCAGATCCATATAAGAAGAATGTCCCCCTTTGGTAAGTTAATTACCGTTTACGTCGTAAAATATCTGCTCACCCGGATAAACAAGACCCAACTTGTCTCTGGCGACCCGTTCAATGGTTTCCGGGTCGGAGCTGTGCTCGATAGCATATGCCAGTTCCTTATTGGTAAGGGCCTTATTCTCAACGGCTGCGCTGAGCTGCGCGGTTGCCTGCTCTGCTTCTTCTATTCTGCTTTGCAGTCCTATCAATGAAATCACGGCGTAAACTATCAGTATCAGGATAACCAGCTTCGTCATGATTCCGGCTCTCTTGAATCTCATAGGATACCACCTCCGAGCCAGCGCGCCTGCTGCCGGCAGACCGCGTCCGTTTTTTTGTATTATATTTTATTGTAAACCATTTCTTCAGATATTTAAAGTTCTTTTTTGCGTTTTTCTCTGATTTTTTCAAAAAAACAGCTGTTTTCTCATAAGGCTTAAAGAGCTGCCGAATCAGAAAGGCCGCCGCGTCGCAAAAAGCCCGCAAAACAGTTCTGACAAAGCGGCTGATCAGCACAAAATACAAAGCTGATCCGGCTGCCGCCGCAAACAGCATAAAGGGCCTCAGGCTGCCCGCTCCCGGTCCGGCGCCCAGAATGAACATCAATATTCCTGCAGCAATTGCAAATACAAGGTCAACCGCGTGTACGATCCGTAAGCCGCCTACCCGGTTACGCACCGTCTTAAGGACATCATAAAATACGCCGAGTCCGGCGCCGGCTGCCGTGGCGAGCAGGGCCTGGCGGCCCTGCTCAGCAATGCTTATCTCCATTAACGGAACAAACGGGAGAAAAAGCCTGCCCGCTCGGTTTGCACGTCCTCAAAAACCAGGCTGTCTATAGTTCCGGTAACGGTCAGCTCACCGCCGTCCATGCTCAGTTTCTCAACATGCAGATCTCTTCCCTTTGCCGAAAGCACCCCGGACGAGGTATCAAGCACCACAAGGTTCTCGTCAAAACTAATCACATCCGTTACACCTGTCACGGAAAGCAAGCTGCGAGACCGCAGGCACAGATCGCTCTTGGCTTCAATATTCTTGTATTTTTCCTCGTACACCGTCATAAGACCCCCAATATGTATTACTTTTCGGCAGCCCTGCCAAATACAGAACTCCGAATTATACTATGTCAGAGTTCCGCAGATTATTCGGGCATGTCCCCGGCGAATCTGCCGCTTTGCTTGACAGCTTTTAAAAAAATGTGCTATATTCCCCTAGCCGTATAAATTCAGGAGGCCTATACCTGTGCTTGGACAAAAGTCTGAAAGAATCGCCGTTTTCATTAAGACGATTTTAATACTTCCCGTTATTTTTTTATGCTTAATATCCGCGGGCTTTTCCCATAGATCGCCGAACGCCGCCGCGAGCCCGCCCGAACCCGGCCGCGGTCCGCTCCGCCCCGGGACCGGAGGCGTTCACATTCTTTTGCCGGACGCTTTCACAGACTCGGATGCTTTGGTATATCTACCGCCGGCCCGCCCGCGTCCTTCCCCGGAGGGATTTGTCTGGCCGTGCGAAGGCTATATCACATCCGACTTCGGTTCCAGATGGGGTTCCGTGCATGAGGGAATAGACATTGCCGCGGCTTTCCGTACTCCCGTTTACGCTTCTTGCGGCGGAGATGTCATATTCGCCGGCCGGTACCACGGCTACGGCAACCTTGTAAAGATAAAACACTATGACGGATCGGCAACATGGTACGCGCACCTGTCGGTCATTGAAGTCAGCGAAGGCGACGAGGTGCTTCCGGGCGATCTTATCGGCCTGATGGGTTCAACGGGATACGCGACCGGGGTACACCTGCATTTTGAATACCACCCCGAGGGCGGTGATCCCGTAGATCCGATCGCCGTGCTGCCGAAACGATAGCTTTCAGAGGGCTGTGCTTATTATGCATTATGCACCGTCGGCAGGACATCGAAATATTGCTTTTGAGACATACTTATGCTATAATCTGTGAAACTGACTAAAAAAGGAGCGGATTATATGAATAAGGCATACGAATTTCTTAAAGGATGCGGTACCTTCTTCTATTCCACCGTTGACGGAGACAAACCCCGCGTTCGTCCTTTCGGATTCCTGATGATGTTTGAAGATAAGCTTTATTTCGGCATGGGCAAGCAAAAGGAGAGCTTCAAACAGACCGTCGCCAATCCCAATGTGGAACTCTGCGCACTAAACAAAGACAACGCCTGGATCCGCGTTCGCGGCACCGCTGTTCTGGATGACAGGCAGGAAGTTATGGACGCCGTGTTCGAGACCTCTCCGATGCTTAAGAACATATACAACGAGAAGACAGGAAACGTCCTCGGCAACTTCTACCTCAAGGACGGCTACGCCGAGATCGCCGACATGCGCGGCAACTTCGAATCTTTCACATTCTGAATATCCGACGCCCGGGCGGCCCCGGTTCAGGGGCCGCCTTTTTCACGGTGAAATTCGAGCATATGCACCTATAATTCACTGCATACGTGCAATCTATTAAAATCGTCCTCAACGCCGTATATATTTATACCGGGGTGTAGCGCAGTTGGTAGCGCGCCAGCTTTGGGAGCTGGATGCCGCGAGTTCGAGTCTCGCCACTCCGACCAGGACTGATACCGCAGGCAGATGCGCCGCATCTTTCTGCGGTATCAGTTTTTCTGTCATATTAATGGCCGTGGGCGTAAAAGGAGGCTTTCCGACCAGGTTGACAAGTTTCAATTTAGATTTATACTTAATATTAAGCGGCATAAAAACGATAGCTGCGGAATTAATAAGAAGAGTATGCCATATGGTATTTTAAGGAGCCGAATATGCGCTTATCCGTTAATATAGCCGTGGATGCGCTGCAGCCGTTTGCTCCAAAGGTCGGCAGAGGCGTTTATCGAACCAAGGCATTCCGAAAGGTGTCTGCCTTAAGAAACGAAACCCCTTTTGAGGACGATTGCCTCTACGTGGGGTTATTATCGGAGCGCAGAGCCTCTGAAAGAATT
>JAAYBW010000189.1 GCA_012729975.1 Clostridiales bacterium | reverse complement strand
CCGTCATCCGGCGGGTCGACGTTTTTAAGTTTGTACGGCCATCCCAAACGCATGTATTTTGATTTGCCCATGGAGTGATAAGGCAGCAGCTGCACAAGCTTTACGGCGCTTCCGAGCTTCGCGCAGAACTCAGCCGTTTTCACAAGATTGTCGTGTCCGGCGTTCAGCTTCGGTATTACGGGCACACGAATCTGCAAAGCGCCGCCGTTTTCGGCGATCGTCTCAGCGTTTGAAAGGATGAGGTCATTCGGTACGCCCGTTAAGCTTTTATGTCTGTCGGAATCCATGTGTTTGATGTCATACAGGAAAAGGTTTACATACGGCAGTATCCGCAAATACTGCCCGCGCGGCGCGAAGCCCGTTGTATCAAGACAGACGTTGATGCCTTTTTCGCAAAGCTTCATGGCCAGACTTAAGGTGAAATCAAACTGAAACATCGGTTCTCCGCCCGAAATGGTGGCGCCGCCTTCTTTTTTAAAGAAAAACCTGTCCTTTTCCACACGTGCGCAGGCATCCTCTACGCTGATTTCGTAACCGGAGGGGACCAAAGCACGGGAGGGGCAAACCTGCGCGCAGCTCAGGCAGTCAGTGCACTTTAAGCGGTCGATTTCGACCTTGGTTATCATTGAATCGTCTGCAAGTGACTTTTCCGGTTCCTTTGTGTAAAGGGCACCGGCGGGACAGGCGTTAAGGCATAATCCGCCGCATTTTTCGTTGCCTGTGCATTTGACGGGCAGGTATGAGAGCTCGTAGTCATAACACTGCGATTCCGGACTGTGACACCACAGGCAGCGCAGCGGGCAGCCTTTTGTATACACCGTAGTTCTTATGCCCGGTCCGTCGTGAACGGCGAAACCCTGAATGTCGTAGATCCTTCCGATTATCTTCTCACTCATACAAACTGTTCGGCGCGGCTTATGAAGTCTTCCTGTACATCAGGCGTCATATGTACAAAGTAGGTGGAAAATCCCGCGATGCGCACAATAAGGTCTTTATATGAAACGGGATCTTTCATAGCTTTGCGCAGTTCCTCGGAAGCCACAACGTTGAATTGAAGCTGCAGGCCGCCCAGGTCGAAGTAAGCTTGTATAAGCTCACGCAGCTTCCAGGTTCCCTCGTCGCCCTCCACGGAACGGGGGTCGAAACGTATGTTAAGCTGGTTTCCGTTACCGTATTTGTAGTGGGAGAGTCTCGCGGCGCTCTTTACATAGGCTACCGGACCGTTTGCCACCGCGCCCTGTCTCGGAGAGATTGCGTCCGCCATAGGCTCGCCGGCTCTGCGTCCGTCCGGTGTGGCGCAGGTGTTTTTGCCTATGGTCACATTTACCGTAAGCGTGAGCGAACCGGCAGCCATCGCGCAGCCCCGGGGGCCGGTATATGACATAAGGCTGTCCGCGTATACGTCGGAGCACCACCTTGCAAGCTCGTCGACCTCAAGGTCGTCGTTGCCGTAGTGCGGCACCTCGTTGATTATCATCTGGCGCAGATTTTCATATCCTTCCCAGTTAGAGCAAAGGGCGTCGTAAAGCTCACGAAGGGAAACCTTTTTATCGTCAAAGCAGAGCTTCTTTATGGTCATAAGGCTATCGGCGGTGTTGGCTATCGTGTTGGTCATTACGCCGAAGGAGTTGTATTTGGCTCCGCCCCAGGTGACATCCCTGCCGCTTTCGATGCAGCCGTCAACGGTAACCGAAGCGCTCAGACAGGGAAAGAACTCGGAATAGACCACCTCAAAAAACTGGAATATTTTCTGCTCAAAATCAACGTAAAATTTGACCTGTCTTTCGTATTCGGCTTTGAGTTCTTCAAACGACTCATATTCGTACAGTTTTTTGCAGGGCAGCCAGCCCGCATCTCCCGTCATCGGGTTTTTGTTTCCGTGAATGCAGAGGTTTAAAACTCCGATCAGCGTTACTCCGCCGAAAGAGCCGGTGCTGCCGCAGCATGGCCATTCCTTGCCGGGAACGGTGGGCTCCACACAGCCGATAACGCCGTATTCGCGCGCGTCTTCAAGAGGTATGCCGCGCGCCAAAAGGGTTTTAATCATTACCTCGTCGTTGTCAAACTGCGGTATGCCGCCGGCAAGCTTGCTGGTTTCGATGGCTATTTTCCAGATAATGTCCGGCGTGTGCTCGTTCACCCTTATGCAAACACTGGGATCCGGGACTATCAGTCGTCGGAATGAAAGCAGTAAAAGTTCGGAGGCGGTGTTGTAGCCGCTGGAACCGTCCGGCTTCAAGCCGCCGATTGTTATGTGAATGCCGCCGGAAATAGTATGGTCGGTACCTAAAGTGCTGAACAGGCTACGCCCTTCTTTGTTGAGCTTTATAAGCTCATCGTTTGCGGGACAGCCGTACATCATTATAAGGTCGCCTATGCGCAGAATAAAGGCGTCGAAGAGCTCCTGCGCTTCTTTTTGGGTAAGTCTGCCTTCGGCCAGGTCCGCGTCCAGAAGATCGCCCACATATCTGTCAACATTCGCTATGGACTCGCCGTGCTGCTGACCGTCCGCGGATATTATGGTCTGATAGAATATGATAATCTGCAGCCCTTCCCAGAGTGTTCTGGCGGGGTTTTCCATTATCCAGTCAAGAGAGTCCGCCATGCGCAGAAGCTCGGACTTACGTTCGGGATCGGCTGTGGACAGAGCTTTCTGTCTGCAGCCGTCGGCATAACGTTTTGACATGAGGATGGCGCCGTCGCACAGCTTGATTACCGCGCGGTAAAAGGCGTGGCTTTTTGCGTTTTCAAAGGTTACGTTTTTGTCGACCTCCGCCAACTTTGAAGCCGCCTGCCTGCGTATTGCTCCGAAGCCGACCTTGACCGCCTTTTCGAAGTTGGCTACAAAATGACCCTGAGGCAGCCGGAAAGAACGATTCCGGCGAACCCCGGAAGCGCCGTTGCCGGCGTGATCGTATATGTAGTCCGGCATAAAGCCTTTGACATGGCTGATGATATCCCTGTCTTTCCAATAATCGGCGGCCTCAAGCAGCATTGCTCTTTCTTCGTCGTCCATCCAAACGCAGCCGGGCGTTTGCCAGGCGGCTTTAAATTTATCGTCCGAGTCTCCCAAACAAACCGGGATCCAGTCGCTTCCCGCTTCAATATTGAAGTTAACGGTGCGCATGCGCGGTCCGCAGCTGCTGACAAGGATATCTTCGTCATCGATGAATATCTCTCGTGCGGCACACCACTCATAAAGAAATCCGGCCCGCTTAAGAATAGGGTATTCAGCCTCATGCTCTTTGTAGTATTTTGTTATAATCCGGGCGCGCTCGGTGTTTAAGCGCAGATGTCCTTCGGTATACCAGTCGCGCTTTTCCTTTAGCCGCTTTATACGCTCGGAGACACTAAGATCGTATTCCATGTTAACCTCCTGTATGTTCAGTTCACTGTGTTGCCGACGCCGCATGTTAAGGATATGGTTTTCCGGAAGTGAATGCGTAAAAGCCGGAGTCTGTGCGCCTGAGAAGTCAGAAGCACGGGCTCCGGCTATCCGGCCTAAACGCTGCGGCAGTTATATGCGCACGCGCTCAGATTTTTCCGAGCGCCTTTAGGACTTTGTCGGGCGTAGCGGGGGGATCAACCCAAACGCCGGTCGCGTTGTGTATTGCTATGATGACAAGGTGGGTGTTTGCCAGCGAATGACTGATGCCGTTTGCGCCGTAAGCGGCGTTGCCTGCGCGGGTCTCGAGGAAATCGCATTCTACCGGCGGAACATCCATTATGGTCGGTTTCTTGTATTCGATCATATTCGAGTTGAGCCGTACGCCGGTACGGGCGTCGTAGACATAGTCTTCCAATGACTGACAGCCCTGGCTGAAATACATGACCTGATGGATTTGGCTTTCCAGTGAGGTGGGCCGCATGACTTTGCCGGGATCGGCGACCACTCCGAAGCGCAGGATCTCAACCTCGCCGGTTTCCGTGTCCACGGCCACTTCGCAGAAAGCCACGTTCATTGTGTCCAGCTTCTTTCCCATTTCTCCCGTTGACCATACGGAAAGAGGCGGTCTGCCGGTGTATGTGGCGAAGACGTTCTGTGTCACCGCCGAGGCAAGAGGCACGGCTATGTCCGGATTGGCCTTGACTATGATTTTTCCGTCAGCCATATCAAGGTCATCGGGTTTCATCCCGATGAAAGGACTAGGCCCCGTCGGCTTGCCGGCGCTGAACATTCCCTGCGGTAGCGGATGCTCGGCCTCGTCTATGGCGGCTTCCAGAATCCGGCGCTTGAGTATATTCGCGCACTCCTTCATGGCCCAGGCGGAGGCAGTGGTGCCGTCCGAGCCTCCGCCTACCGGAGTAAAGGTTTCCCTGTAGTCGAAGTCGATGCGTATGTCTTCATATTCAAGACCAAGCTCCTCGGCAACCACCATGGCGTTGCATTCGACGGCGTATACACCGAAGACAGGACCCTGCGTCGGCATATGTACGACGCCGTCGCGCAGTTCCAGCTTGCATCTGTAAATCATGCCTGAGTGTCGCGGGCACATCTGATACCTGAAGCTCATGCCGTGCATGCGTCCGTCGGGCAACTTTTTGGTTCCGGCGGAGTGCCAGTTCCAGTTCATAAGCTTTTTTCCGGCCTCGACGCAGGCGTCGAAGCTCGGCACGGGATTGGGATCGCTTTGGGATTCCGGGCCGTGCAGATTAAGCCGCGCTATATCCAAAGGATCCTTGCCCAGTTTTTCGGCGATAAGGTAGATAGCCATGGTGCCGTTGTCCCAGTTGAAGGGACAATGCTGACCGCTCACATACATAAGCCCGCGGTTGCTGTCTACAATCTCCATATGCTGGCGTATATTCTGGCATTTAAAAGTTTTATACGGGCCCTGAAGCTGGTCGCCGACGTTTCCGAAGGTAGAGCTTCCCCAGGAACCGCCGTCCGCAATCGAAAAATCGTCGACAGCGGTTATCAGACCGTTTTCTTTCACGCCGATTTTCAGATGCATATAGCGCTCTTTCATTAAAAAGTCAAAGGACTCTTCGCGGCTGTTTACGCATCTGACCGGTCTCCCTGTCCTTTTGGCAAGCAGCGGCGTAATCTCCTGAGATTTTCTCAGGCCCCAGTCACAGTATTTGCCTCCCATGAAAAGACCTTCCTGAACCGTCTTTTCAAGAGGCATGCCGTACATATTGCTGATAGCGCGCCGCTCTCTTACCGCGCCTTCTATATGCAGGGTCTTCCCTTCGCCGTAATAGGGATCGTCGGACCACCATGCGACCGAACCGGAGGGGTTCGGCATGACTACCGCGAAGGGCGGCATATAAATATCATATTCAATTATCATGTCGGCTTCCGCGAAGCCCGCTTCGAGATCTCCGGAGGCCATGATCGAATATGAAACGTTTCCTTTTTTGGGCGGATTTACTATTCCGCCTCTGCCGGGGGCCCCGAAAGTCAATGCTTGCGTTACTTCGGGGCGTATAACCGGGGCGTCCGGCTTTCTGCCTTCATTAAGGTCGACTACATGCGGCAGCACTTCCCACTCAATATCGAGCAGCCTTAGCGCTTCCTCGCAGATATCTTCGCTTTCCGCGACGACGATTACACCCACCTCCGCGTTTTCCTGGTCGGCCGTATTGTCCAGCCAGGGCCTGAGCGGGCCCCAGTGCTCACCGAAACTTTTCAGATTCTTTATGTCATCGTCTTCCCAGGTCAGTATATCCACGACGCCCGGAAGTGCTCTGGCTTTGGATGTGTCCACGCTGAGTATCCTGGCTCGGGCGTACGGACTGCGCAGAAATTTCGCGTGCAGCATTTCCGGAAGCACATAGTCTATTCCGTACTTCGCAACGCCCGTCGCTATCGCGTAGGATAACTTGCCGGGAACATTGGGTTTTCCGACGACCCTGAAGGATTCTCTTAGTCCGTTTACTCCTGCTATATCAGCCATTTTATCAACCTCCCGACGCCATTTTTACCGCCGCCTCCATGATAGCCGTGGAGTGCCGCGGATATGTGCCGCAGATGCATATGTTGCCGGCGAGCGCTTCTTTGATCTCCCGCTCGCTCGGGTTCGGGTTTCTGT
>JAAYBW010000188.1 GCA_012729975.1 Clostridiales bacterium | reverse complement strand
GCTTCGTATACCGCCCGGTAAGATCCAAGTCTGTGCAGACTCTTATCGAACAAGGGATCAGCGCTCTGAAAAACTCCGGTTATCAGGAGATAAGCCTTTCATCGCTTTCCTCAAGCGATTACAGGGGTTTAAACGAGCTTTGCGACGGATTGCTTGATTACTGCGAGCCGTCAATGACCAGGCTGTCTTTGCCGTCGCTTCGCGCGGACAACTTTTCGATGGAATTAATGAAGCGGGTTCAGAAGGTGCGCCGCAGCGCTCTGACCTTCGCGCCGGAGGCCGGATCACAAAGGCTTCGCGACATCATAAATAAAAATATAACCGAGGAAGATCTGTTAAATTCCTGCCGCAACGCATTTGAAGGAGGGTGGACTGCGGTTAAATTATACTTTATGCTCGGTCTCCCGACGGAAACCGACGAGGATGTTTTACAAATAGCGGATTTGACTTATAAAGTTCTGGAATGCTTTAAAAAATACGCTTCAAATAAAGCTCGCGGTATAAACATAACCGTAAGTACTTCCTGCTTTATACCAAAACCGATGACTCCCTTTCAATGGGAAGCTCAGGTCGATATTGAAGAATACAGCCGACGGACAAGACTTCTCAGAGATCGGCTTCGATCGCGATCCATAACATACAACTGGCACGATCCCCGGACCGGTTTTGTGGAAGCGGTACTTGCCAGAGGTGACAGAAGGCTCGCGCCGGCGCTTGAATCATTAGTATCAAGGCAAGGGGGATTACAAGCTTGGGACGAGTATTTTGATTATGACGGTTGGCTTGAGTGTTTTAGAAAAAATGGTATTGAGCCTTCATTTTACGCGACACGAGAGCGAAACACAGATGAAATACTGCCGTGGTCAATTATTAGTGACGGCGTGAATGACTCCTATCTGCTGCGCGAACTTGAAAGAGCGAAAAGAGGAGAGACGACCCCGGACTGCCGGGAAAAATGCTCGGGCTGCGGTGCCTCGCTTATGGCAGAAAGCGGAGTATGCGATGAATGATCTGAGAGTAAAATTTGAAAAAACGGGCAGAGCGGCGTATATTTCCCATCTGGATCTCATGAGGACGTTTCAGCGTGTTTTTATCCGCTCCGGTATAGCGCTCAAGCACAGCGAGGGTTTTAATCCGCATCCCAGAATATCGGTAATACTTCCGCTGCCGCTGGGCTGCAGAGGCTTTGGCGAATTTATGGACATTGAGACAAAGAGCGTCGTTGAACCTACGGCCCTTATTGCCGGGATCAATGAATTTATGCCCGAGGGGATCAGAGCGCTTGATGCTGCGCATCCCGTTATGAAGCCCGGGCAAATAAAATACGCGCGATGGGTAATTGAGCTTCTATACGACGAAACGGGTGCCCGGAACCATGCCGAAAGAATAAAGGAGCTCTTTTCTAAAGAGAGTCTCTTAATCAGCCGAAAGACAAAGCGCGGTGTCTCGGAGTTTGATCTTAAACCGTATACGGAAAACCTTGCTGTTTCGGCTGAGGATCGAAATATCTGTATAAAAGGAATCCTGTCTGCTCAGGAACCGTCGGTGAGCCCTGCCCTCGTTATGAATGCGGTCAGGAAATATTTGCCTGATTACGCTGCATTTACAGGCGTTTGCTCAAGAATATCCCTGTATGACGGAGCAATGAGTGATTTTTATTGAAAAAGCTTGCAATTACCTAATCTACATGCTATAATTCCACCCGCTGTGGGAGTAACTTCCCCTTACCGGGACGGTCCGCTGTGGTCTTTGCACGACATGAA
The DNA here is from genome assembly GCA_012729975.1 of Clostridiales bacterium. Taxonomy (GTDB): domain Bacteria; phylum Bacillota; class Clostridia; order Oscillospirales; family Oscillospiraceae; genus JAAYBW01. The sequence goes on along the minus strand of JAAYBW010000188.1, from coordinate 12,089 downwards.
CGTCTAACTTGAAGGGAGGAAAAGTATCATGGATCTTATTAAAGCGCTTACCGATCAATATACAAAGAGCGAGCTTCCCAAAATCGCCATCGGCGATACGGTTAGGGTCAACGTTAAGATCAAGGAAGGAAACCGTGAAAGGATTCAAGCCTTTGACGGAACCGTAATAGCAAGAAAGCATGGCGGAATAAACGAAACCATAACTGTACGGCGCATATCGTACAATGTCGGCGTCGAAAAGGTCTTCCCGATCCATTCGCCAAACATCGTTTCCATCGAAACCATAAGGCGAGGCAAGATCAGACGTGCCAAACTTTATTATCTCAGAGACAGAGTCGGAAAGAACGCAAAGGTAAAAGAAAAGCTCTGAAAACTTTGAACCGAAAAAGAGGCCGAGAGGCCTCTTTTTGTTGTTTAGTTCATATTTAAATGATATAATTAACTAATGGACGGTAATTGAAAGGCGTGATAGTACTGGATATACAAAAAGACACATTACCGGAAATAAGCGCAAAAAGCGAAACCTACGACTGGATACAGTGTTTCGTAACGGCTTTGGTATGCTCGATATTGATCTTTCTTTTTATTGGAAGGATTATCAGAGTCGATGGAATTTCAATGAATCCTACTTTGTTCAATAATGAAGAGGTCGTTATCTCAAACCTTTTTTATGAGCCCGAATACGGTGATATCGTTGTCATTACCAAAGCGTCTTTTTCCGACGAGCCTATAGTTAAAAGAGTTATAGCAACACAGGGACAGACAGTAGATATTAATTTTGACACAGGACAGGTCTGGGTAGACGGCGTTTTACTCAACGAGCATTATATCGCAGAGCCTACGCATAGATTTTATGATGTTCAATTTCCGCAAACGGTTCCTGAGGGATGTATATTCGTTATGGGCGACAACAGAAATAAAAGTACCGACAGCCGCGCTTCGGAAATAGGAATGGTGGATAAAAGATGCATTATGGGACGCGTATATTTTGTGATCCTGCCTTTTTCCCGTATAGGTAAAGTCTGATGAGCGAAGACGGACTGCATATCCAGTGGTACCCCGGTCATATGGCAAAGGCCAGACGCATGATGGAGGAAAACGCCAAGCTTGTTGATATTATCTGCGAAATAGCCGATGCGAGGATTCCTGTCAGCAGCCGCAATCCGGAGCTTGATTCAATAGCAGCGAACAAACCTCGTCTGTTGATACTCAACAGGATAGATCTTGCCGATCCGGAAGTTACTTCGCTCTGGAGAACCCGCTACACACACGATAATATCCCCGTGTTGGAAACAAACTGTAAAAGCGGCAAAGGCATCAGAGAATTCACGTCCGCAGCTAGGGGGGTATTATCCGAAAAACTCCTGGAGCTCAGGGCTAAAGGCCAGGCAGGCAGACCGATAAGAGCAATGGTCGTCGGAATACCAAACGTCGGCAAGTCTTCTTTTATTAACAGACTTGCTAAAAGAAATGTCGCCGCCACAGCGGATAAACCGGGTTTAACAAGAGGGAAGCAATGGATAACCGTTGATAAGGGGCTTGAGCTGCTGGATACTCCGGGTTTGTTATGGCCGAAGCTTGAAGGGGATCGGACTGCCGAAAACCTTGCTTTTACAGGGGCAATTAAAAACGAAATCATTGACAGGGAAACGCTCGCATTCCGTTTAATGAAGCGTTTGAGTATTGAATACCCGCGTCTGCTGGAAACTCGATATAAAATAGACTTTTCCGGGCAAGCGGAAGGATGGGAGCTTTTAGAGCGTGCCGCAAGAAAACGGGGTTTTATTGTTTCGGGGGGACAGGCGGATACAGAACGTATGGCTAATATACTTTTGGATGAGTTTCGCGGAGGCATTATCGGCCGCATTACTCTTGAAAGGCCGTGAAGCATATGCTCCTGAACATATATGACGAACTCGACGGAGTAACGGTATGCGGTGTTGACGAGGCCGGACGGGGGCCCCTTGCAGGTCCGGTTTACGCCGCGGCCGTTATACTGCCGAAAGAATGCAGGATCGACGGACTAAACGATTCGAAAAAGCTATCGGGAAAAAAGAGAGAACTCCTGTATGATATTATTTGCGAATCGGCACTGGCTTACGGCGTGGCGTTCGCAACCGTAGACGAGATAGATTCGCATAATATTCTCGGCGCGACATACCTTGCTATGCAGAGAGCTATGGATGCGCTTGCTGTCCCCTTTGACCTTGCTTTGATCGACGGCAATAAATGTTCCGGAATACATCGGCCCTGCCGGACGGTCGTTGGCGGCGACGGGAAATATACTTGTATTGCCGCCGCGTCGATTCTTGCGAAAGTAACAAGGGACAGATATATGACCCATATTAGCGAACAATATCCGCAGTATCATTTTAATATACACAAAGGTTACGGTACAAAAAAGCATTACGAGTATATCCGGGAATACGGGCCTTCGCCCATACACAGGAAGAGTTTCCTTAAGAAGCTGCATTGACACGGTCCGCGAAGGAGGCTCGAATGAATAACCAAAAGACGGGATACACGGGTGAGACTGCGGCAGCCGCATTCCTTCGCAGGAAAGGCTACACAATACTCAAATCAAATTTCAGATGCCGTTTCGGAGAGGTAGATTTAATCGCCGCAAAAAGCGGTTATGTGGCCTTTGTTGAGGTTAAGACCCGTCAAAAAAGCGATTTTGCTTCGGCGCGGGAATTCGTAACCGGCAAAAAAAGAGAAAGACTCAGAGCGACGGCTGAATTGTGGCTTTCACTTAATGATACTCTTTTACAGCCTAGATTTGATGTAATGGAAGTATACTATGACTGGGAGAGCGGTCGGGTAAGGGAGATTAATCATATTGAAAACGCCTTTTGATAATGTGCCTCTGTTTGACGGTCATTGTGATACACTTTTACGCCTTAACGGCAATTTATTTCGAAATTCCCTGCATGTTGATCTGGAAAGAGCTTCTGTATTTTCCCCCTATGCTCAGTTTTTTGCGATTTTTCATCCATCGGACGCGGTATTTGATTCCGCATACAAGTCGTTCTTGTTTGAGACTAAAAAAGCCGGTCAACAGTTGGAGCTGTGCCTTAACGCGGAAAACGCGGCTCATACCGCCTTAAAAGGCGCTGCCGCGGCATTCCTCAGCGTCGAGGGAGCCCATGTTCTGGGATGTGATGAAGAAAACCTTTTACATGCACATTCACTGGGTGTTCGCTCAATTGCTCTTACATGGAACAACGCCAGTGTAATCTCCGGTACCTGTGTTGAGGATAGTAACAGGGGACTTTCGGAAAAAGGGCGGTCTTTTGTTTTCAAGTGTGAGGAACTCGGAATAATTATTGATGTTTCACATCTGTCAGACCCCGGTTTTTGGGATGTATATGAAATAAGCTCGGCTCCTTTTATCGCTTCTCACAGCAACTCAAGGGCTGTCTTTAAACATCCGCGTAATATTTCGGACGAAATGTTTAAAGCCATTTGTGAGAAAGGGGGAACAGCCGGTATAAATCTGTATTCCGCCTTTCTAGGTCAAAGGCCGGATATCAGTACAATTATCGCGCATATTGAGCACTGGCTTGAACTTGACGGCGCCGGTCATATCGCATTGGGATGCGATTTTGACGGATGTGAAGAACTTCCCGAAAACTTCACGGGAATAGAGAGTTTAATGAATTTATACGAAGCAATGATATCAAAAAACTATCCGGAACAGCTCGTAAGAGATGTATTTTACAACAATCTGATGAGAGTGGTGTCTAACATATGCGGTATGTGAGCACAAGAAACAAAAATCTGCGGGTGACGGCAGCCGAAGCCATAGCTATGGGCCTTGCACCTGACGGCGGTCTGTTCGTTCCGGAAAGCATTCCCAAGTTCACCCTCAATGATATCTGCGCGTTGAGCGGAATTTCTTATTCTGAGCGTGCTGTACGTGTTATGCTGCCCTTTCTGGACGGTTTTAGTGAGGAAGAGCTTCGCGGATGGACAAAGGCGGCCTACGCTTCAGGCGGCTTTAGTAATCCCAACGCCGCTCCGCTGACACTTGTTGCTGACGATACCGCCTTTCTTGAACTCTGGCATGGTCCCACGAGCGCTTTCAAGGATATGGCTCTTCAGATTCTGCCTTATCTTCTGAAAGCCTCACTTGAAAAGAACTCCGATACAAGAGAGGTCTGCATACTTGTCGCAACGTCCGGGGACACGGGCAAGGCCGCCTTAGAAGGCTTTAGGGATGTACCCGGTACGAAAATTGTCGTCTTCTATCCCAGAGACGGCGTTTCCGATATCCAAAAGCTTCAAATGACGACGCAGGAAGGTGAAAATGTATTTGTCTGCGCCGTCGAAGGTAATTTTGATGATGCACAGAGCGGTGTTAAGGCTATTTTCGCAGATAAAGAGTTCGCCAACCTGCTTGAATCCGAAAATGTCTTCCTGTCATCGGCGAACTCGATCAACTGGGGCAGGCTTCTTCCTCAGATTGTGTACTATTTTTCCGCTTACTGCGACATGATTACGTCCGGCTCGATTAATAAGGGCGATAAGATTAATTTTTGTGTTCCAACCGGAAACTTCGGAGATATTCTGGCCGGTTACTACGCGATGCGTATGGGTCTGCCCGTCAACAGGCTGATATGCGCTTCAAACGCCAATCGAATACTCACGGATTTTTTTGAAACCGGAGTATACGATAAAAACAGGTCTCTATTCAAAACGGATTCCCCCTCCATGGATATATTAATCTCCAGCAACCTCGAACGGCTGCTATTCGAGGAGTCGGCCGGAGATGACATATTTATCAGGGACGTTTTCAGACTTCTGAATACAGACGGAAAATACGAGATTTCGGAAAATCTAAGGAAAAAACTGACCGGAGTATTTTCCGTCGGAAGCTGCGATGATGACGGCGCATCCATGGCCATAGCGGATGTTTTCGCAAACAGCGGATATCTCATGGATACACACACTGCCGTCGCATGGTCGGTTCTTTCCGAGTACAGGAATAAAAGCGGCGATTCCACTCCGGCAGTTGTGGTATCTACTGCCAGTGCATATAAGTTCAGTGGTGCTGTGTTAAAAGCGCTCGGCGACAATTCGGTGACAGACGGATTTAAAATGTTCGACAGGCTTTATGAAATTACCGGATCAACCCCGCCAAAGCCTTTACTGTCGCTTAACGGTAAGAATCTGCGTTTCCCCGGAAGTGTATCTAAGGACGCAATGAAAGCCGCGGCACTGTCGGCAATTACCGGAAAAGCGGTGTGAGATGGCGCTCTACTCAATTGGTGATTTGCATTTATCTTTAGCTTCAAAAAAACCAATGGATGTATTCGGCAGCGTATGGGAAAACCATACCGAAAAAATCCGGGACGGTTTTAACCGAATTAAGTCTGATGACGTTTGCGTTTTATGCGGTGATATCAGCTGGGGTATGACTCTTGAGGAGTCGTTGGAGGATTTTCGATTCATCGATTCACTTCCGGGTAAGAAGATATTGCTCAAGGGCAATCATGATTACTGGTGGAGCACTGTGGGTAAGACAAAAGCCTTTTTTGCTGAAAATAATTTATACAGTATGGATATACTCAACAATAACTGCTTTTTTTATAATGATTATGCGATCTGCGGAACAAGGGGATGGTTTTATGAAGAAGAAACCGGAACCGAACACGACAAGAAGATAAGAAACAGAGAGCTGTTAAGGCTCGCCTCGTCTTTCAAGGCAGGCGGCGGAGCTGAGAAGCTGTGTTTTTTTCACTACCCGCCGGTTTACCGAGACTATACATGCAGTGACTTTTTACGTCTGATGGCAGAAAACGGAGTAAAACGATGCTGTTACGGACACCTCCACGGGATCGGACACAAATTCGCGACAGAAGGTAACTATGAAGGCATCGAATATGCTCTTGTATCGGCGGATTGGCTTGATTTTAAGCCGCTGAAAATACTCGAATAAACATAAGAAATTATTTATTGAATTGTCTATAATTATCTGATATAATAAAAAAGCGTATATTTTTTGTGATTAACTGAAGACGCTACTTGGGAGGACTATGGAAATGGAAATCAAGAACACAGAGAAAAAAGAACACAGTATTGCATCGGTTACCGTTGAGCTTTCATCCGAGGAGTTTAATGAATTAATCAACGGAGCATATAAAAAGAACAGGAATAAGATCATGGTTCCCGGCTTCAGAAAAGGAAAAGCACCGAGGAAAATAATCGAGAGCATGTATGGGGAATCTGTGTTCTGGGAAGACGCTATTGAAGAAGCCGCTCCCAAAGCCTATATGCACGCCGTTAAGGAAAACAGTTTTAAAGTTGTCGCATCGCCCTCTATCAGAAACGCTGACGTGACGGACGAAAAGTCGCTGCTTCTGACTATTGACTGCGTCCTTTACCCTGAGGTAAATTTAAAACAGTATAAAGGCCTTAAGGCTGTACGCAAAGAAGTCAAAGTAGATAGTGCTGAAATCGATATGGAGATTGATTCGCTCAGGAACAGAAACAGCAGTCTTATAACAGCGGAACGCGCCGCTAAATTCGGAGATACAGTCATAATTGATTTTGAGGGAAGCATAGACGGAGTTCCTTTTGATGGCGGAAAGGGCGAGAATCACAGCCTGGAGATTGGTTCTAACAGTTTCATACCGGGATTTGAGGTTCAGCTAATCGGCGCAAGCGCCGGAGATGAGGTCGATGTCAACGTCACTTTCCCCGAAAATTACAACGAGGAAACGCTTGCCGGAAAACCCGCGGTTTTCCACTGCATAATACATGAAGTGAAGGAAAAGCTTCTTCCGGATCTGGACGATGAATTTGCAAAAGACGTTTCGGAGTTCGACACTTTGGAGGAGTTTAAGAAAAGCATTTACGACAGGATTTATAAGCAGAAAGCAGACAGCGTCAGAGATGAATTTCTCGATAAGCTTCTCGATCAGATAACCGAACAGATGGATTGCGACATACCCGAGGCTATGCTGGAAGAACGCACAAACGCAAGGATTGATGAATTCGGTCAGCGACTTGCCCAGAGCGGTATTTCTATGGAAATGTATTTTTCGATGTTTAAAATGCCTCCGGATGAATTCAGAAAAAATATGCGCGATGTTGCTCTCAAACAGCTTTCCCAAGAGCTTGCCCTCGCGAAAGTCGCAGAGCTTGAGGGGATTGAGGTCAATGACGACGACAAAGAAGCCCAGTATGCTAAAATGGCTGCACAATACGGCGTGGACGTTGACACAGTAAAAAATTTCTTTGACGCTGAAGTTCTCGATGATAGCATAAAAGTTGTTAAGGCTGCTGATTTCATCATCGACAATGCCATTGCTCTTGCAGAACCCGAGGAAGAGTCGGCTTCGGAACCGGGTGTCAATGTCGAACCCGCGCAGACGGATGCGCAGGAAGCGGTTAAGACAGAGGAATAAACTTATCATCGGGAGGATATCATTACCAGAACAAGATAGGAGGTATATTATGAGCCTTGTACCTTATGTAGTGGAACAGACCTCTCGGGGAGAGAGATCATACGACATATTTTCAAGACTTCTCAACGACAGAATCGTATTTCTGTCTGAGGAAGTAAACGATGTGACCGCCAGCCTGGTCGTTGCGCAGTTTTTATATCTCGAAGCGCAGGACCCCGACAAAGACATACAGTTCTATATCAACAGCCCCGGAGGGAGCATTACTTCCGGGATGGCCATTTACGATACCATTCAGTATATCAAGGCTGATGTATCGACTATATGTATAGGTATGGCAGCTTCAATGGGTGCTTTTCTGCTTTCTGCGGGAACGAAAGGAAAACGCATAGCCCTTCCCAATTCCGAGATAATGATACACCAGCCCAGCGGCGGAACGCAGGGGCAGGCGACCGATATACAGATTCAGGCGGAGCGCATTGCCAAGCTGAAAAAGAAGATGAACACCATCCTCGCAAACAATACCGGAAAAACCTTGGAGCAAATAGAACGCGATTGCGAGCGCGATTACTTTATGAACGCTGAGGAAGCAAAGGAATACGGGATAATAGACAAGGTTATATACAAGAGATAGCGGATCGCGAGGTGGCTTTATTGCCCGGTACAAACGAAAAAAAATCTATAAAATGTTCTTTTTGCGGCAAATCACAGGATGAGGTAAAACGTATAATTGCAGGGAAAAACTCTTTTATATGCAATGAATGCGTATCCCTGTGCGTTGGAATTCTTGAAGACGACCTTATTTTGCCGCGCACGCGCGACAAGATCAGAGGAATAGATAAGCCCAAAGTCGCAGCTCCTGCCGACTTGCCTAAACCGCGTGAAATAAAAGAGTTTCTCGATCAGTATGTGATAGGGCAGGATAAAGCCAAAATAACGCTTTCCGTAGCTGTTTACAATCACTACAAAAGAATCATATACGGTAAGGATAACGATGTTGAGCTTCAAAAGAGCAACATTCTTCTGCTTGGCCCCACCGGATCGGGAAAAACTCATTTTGCTCAAACTCTCGCAAGAATCCTGCAGGTTCCGTTTGCTATTGCAGACGCAACAACGTTAACTGAAGCCGGTTATGTCGGAGACGACGTTGAAAACATTCTGGTTCGACTTCTGCAGGCAGCCGATTTTGATGTCGAGCTTGCGCAGCGCGGAATCATATATATCGACGAGCTGGATAAGATAGCCCGAAAAAGCGAGAATACCTCTATAACAAGAGATGTATCCGGCGAAGGAGTTCAGCAAGCGCTTCTTAAAATACTGGAGGGTACCGTTGCCAACGTACCTCCGCAAGGCGGACGAAAACACCCACACCAGGAGTTCATTCAGGTAGATACTACTAATATACTCTTTATATGCGGCGGAGCCTTTGCAGGAATCGAAAAGATAATTGAGGCCCGTATGAATAAAAAAACAATCGGCTTCGGAGCGGAGATAAAACGCAAGGATGAGAAGGAACTGGGTGAGATACTCTCGCACATACAAGCCCACGACCTTCTAAAGTACGGTTTAATACCGGAACTGTGCGGCAGGCTCCCAATTATAACACCTCTTCACAGCCTAACAAAAAATGATCTTATAAGGATTTTAACAGAACCGAAAAACGCGCTGACGAAACAGTATAAAACGCTGCTCGGCTATGACGGAGTTAATTTAGTAATTTCGGATGACGCGCTTGAAGCTGTAGCCGATAAAGCACTTGAACTGGAAATAGGTGCGCGTGGTCTGCGTAGTATTATGGAAACCCTTATGACAGAAATAATGTACTCTGTTCCTTCCGACAATACCATAGAGGAAATTATTATAGACAGAGAATGTGTCACCGAGGGAAAATATCCGAAGATAAAAACGCGCACGGAGAATGTTAGCTGACTGATCATTCAAGGCTTAGAATTTTGTATACCAAGCTCCGCCGAAGCCCAGGCTCCGGCGGAGCTTTGCTAATTTTTAACTGATTACAGAAAGGAGATATAAGATGACCAAGGCAGAAATACACGAAACAATGCCGATGATTGCTTTAAGAGGCGTTTCCGTTTTTCCGAATATGCTGCTTAACTTTGATGTTGAACGGCACATGTCGGTCGCTGCCGTTGATGCGGCGATGCTGAGAGGAAGACGTGTTTTCCTTCTTGCGCAGCGTGAGATAGAAGTTGAAGAGCCTAATGAAAGCGATTTATATGTAATAGGCACAATTTGCAATATACGTCAGATCCTTCGTCTTCCGGGAGGGGGCGTCAGGGTGCTTGTCGAGGGTATATCCCGCGCTCGTCTGGTAAGGATTAACTCAAAGGAGCCCTATTTCAGCGCGGATGTTGCAAGAATACCCGACATAAAGCCAATGCGCGGCGCGGAGAAGATAGAAGCGCTTCTGCGCCAGACCAGAGCTCTTCTCAACCGCTATATTGAGTTTGCACCGGCTGTTTCTCCCGAACTGGCGGGAACGGTCGCAGCGAGTGACGACCCGGGCTATGTGGCCGACTATATTGCCCAGAATATTTATATGAAACACAGTAAAAAACAGGAGATTCTGGACGAGCCTCGTCCGATTCAGAGATTGGAGATGCTCAATGTCATTTTACTTCGAGAGCTTGAAGTTCTGGAGATAGAAATACAACTGCGCGAAAAAACAAGAAACCGTCTGATGCAGAGCCAGCGTGAGGGTATACTGCGGGAACAGCTCAGGACAATACAGATGGAGCTAGGCGTCGGCGAACAGGATGAGGTATCCGAAATAGATGAATACCGGGAAAAAATCGCCGCTCTTAAGGCCCCGAAAGAGGTTGAGGAGAAACTATTAAAGGAAGTATCAAGGCTGGAAAAACAGCCCTTCGGCTCTTCCGAGTCATCCGTAATAAGAAACTATCTTGATATTTGTATCTCATTGCCCTGGAATGTTACGAGTCCGGAAAGAGCGGATGTTAATATAGCGCGCGAAATACTTGACGCAGATCATTACGGACTCGAAAAGGTTAAAAAGCGTATTATTGAATTTATAGCGGTTAAACAGTTTGCGCCCGAATCAAGAGGTACTATACTCTGCCTAGTCGGACCTCCCGGAACGGGAAAAACATCTGTAGCATCGAGTGTTGCAAAAGCCCTTAACAGAAAACTCGCACGCATATCACTTGGCGGCGTTCACGATGAAGCCGAAATACGCGGCCACAGAAAAACTTACGTCGGGGCTATGCCGGGCAGGATTATCAATGCTATTTCGCAGGCAGGAACAAGAAACCCGCTGTTACTTCTTGATGAAATTGACAAACTCGGCAGTGACTACCGCGGAGATCCGTCTTCTGCCCTATTGGAAGCCCTCGATATAGAGCAAAACTCCACTTTTCGCGATCACTACCTTGAATTGCCATTTGACCTTTCTGAGGTATTGTTTATAACCACGGCGAATACAACATCTACGATACCGCGCCCGCTTTTAGACAGGATGGAAGTTATTGAGCTGACAAGTTATACAGATGAAGAAAAGCTTCAGATAGTAAAACGCCATCTGCTTCCGAAGCAGAAAAAGAAGCATGGCATAAAAGCTTCACAGATACGCATCACCGATAATACTATCCGCGAAATAATTGCAGGATGGACGAAGGAAAGCGGGGTGCGTATTCTCGAACGAGAGCTTGCAAGGATATGCAGGCGCGCGGCGCTTAAATTCCTTGATGAAGGTGTAAAAAGTGTCACCATTACCGATAAGTCGCTCGAGGACTATTTAGGGCCTAAAAAATACAAACCCGAAGGACTTCGCGCAAAAGACGAGATCGGAATCGCTCGCGGGCTCGCATGGACCAGTGTCGGCGGAGATATTCTTGACGTTGAGGTAAATGTCATGGAAGGCAGCGGAAGACTCGAACTGACAGGAAACCTGGGAGAGGTCATGAAAGAATCCGTCCATGCCGGTATGACATATATCAGAAGCCGCGCCGATAAACTACCCGTAGAACCTAATTTCTACAAAACCAAAGACATTCATGTGCATTTCCCTGAAGGCGCAGTACCGAAAGACGGGCCTTCAGCCGGCATAACAGTGACACTGGCGATGATTTCCGCGCTGACCGGTGCTCCGGTGCGCAGAGACATAGCCATGACGGGCGAAATAACCCTCCGCGGCCGTATACTTCCTATCGGGGGGCTTAAAGAAAAGACTATGGCTGCGCTCAGAAGCGGTGTAAAGACCGTTATAATTCCCGCTGAAAATGAAAGTGACCTCTCCGAGATAGATCCGATAGTCCGCAACGCGCTCAATTTCATATCTACAGATCATGTTGATAAGGTTCTGGACTTCGCCCTCGACTTTTCAGCACCATCGGTAAAGAAAAAGGATATACCGACAGTAGTGGATACACAACAGTTATTTACGGACCAAAAACCGCAGCAGGAATCGGACAAGAACAATACGCAGCCAACCGCAATATCATGTAACGGCTGCCTGCAGTAATCCCGAAGCAGAACAACTACCAGCCGAAGCGCATATCATGTATCGGCTGACAGCACACATACGAAGAGCCGCCGCCGGGTGGCTCTTCTTTTTTCGGGAGGGAGAGTAATGGTGCATTATATGATTATATGCCGTTCTCTGACATACGCTCAACGTACCGCACGAGCCATGGAGAATGCCGG
>JAAYBW010000187.1 GCA_012729975.1 Clostridiales bacterium | reverse complement strand
CGATGTCAGATTCTCAACTTCTCCGATGAGAGTTACAGGCTTGCCAACCGTAAGCAAATTTTTAACAGTTAATTCATTTTTAACCCCAAACTGGGGGATTCTTGTTGGCCAAAATTGGCCCTTTTCTCGCGGAAAGAACATCAAAATCCTCGAACATAAATTGCAATTTATCAATTTTCTTTCTCGTGTGGTAGTGGCCACAATACCATTTCCGGTATTCAAGCTGCTCTTCGATTTTGCCAAGCCATTCCTCAGTGCTCTTGTCAACCGTATCCTGCGGAATAAATTCCAGAAACACCTCTGTAGGCTCATAGCGTAGCGGGCAGGTGTGGCTCAGGACAATATCGATCTTGTCATCCAGCGCCGTCAATTTTGCCTCTACAACAGATTTAATTTCATCAGAAGGCTGCTCATCCGGCCACCAGCCGAAGCCACGATCAAGGCGGTAATACTTGTCCACGCTGTACGCACCGCCGATGACTATGCACTTGAAATCATCCAAATCGTAAACTTCACCGTCAACGGCAAAGAGAATATCCGGATATTCCTCCTCATAGAGCACTTTGCCGCCGTGATATGTGGTCTCTTTATAAGTTGGGATGTTCTGCGGCCTAATCTCATGGTTGCCGTGGATGCAGAGTAGCGTTATTGGGAATTTGCTGGCGAACTTCTTGGCCCCATCGTCCTTCACGCTGCGATAATAATTGAAACCGGCGTCGCCGAGAACGACCATAGTATCAGATTTCTGCGTCTCCATCCTACGACAGAAAGTATCAATGCGAGCAAAATTGCCGTGGGTATCACCTGTAATATAGATCATCTGGAACACCTCTATCGCCCATGATACATGTTGTGGTCGCAGTTGGCAAATGTACGAGTGAGAGATTAGGGCAGGCACACACCTGCCGCGATGTTTTATCTCTCGTATTCTTTTGTGCTGCGTCCATCCAGTTCGTTCTAATCGCGCCCGTCATCGACGATCTCATTTTCAGTTTTGTCCATTTTAAGCGCTGAAGCTATCGGAGCTCAAATCCATAGCAAAACCCCGGTACTGGCTAAGAGGCACAGCCTCGGGGTTGGTCATTGTTTTATAATCGGGGCTGCGGTGTATTTTCCAGGTATTTAACGGTCCGACGAGCAGTGTCAAGGCTTACCTTACTGGGATCTCCATACTTTAGCCAAGTGTTGAAGTTTCCGGGATTCAATCCCAAATCAGCATAGAGCCTGTAGTTGGATACGCCTTTGGCCTTCTGGAGCTTGACAACCTTATTTCGCATAAGCTCTTTCGTATGGTTATCATTTTGAAGCCGATTTTTTTTGCTGAGATAACTCCTCCATACTTTCTTATATTCCTCCGGCAAGGGGGAAGACGCATTTTGAAGCGCCGCTTCGAAACCCGCTTTGTCATATCTGTTTGCCAGATTCTTATACTCCGAATACAGCGCAGTTTTTTTGGCGGCTCGGAGCAAAACATCTGTATTGTCTGTAAATTTGGCGTAGAGAAGAAGCGGTTCACGAAGCCTTGGATTTTCATCCGCGGCTTCTTTAGTTAGTTTGTATAAGCTGTTCGTCTCGGCCGCTGAAAGCGCCCGGACATAACTCTTCAAAAAACCTGTAAAGGTCAGTTCTCTCATGGCCGATACCTCCTTACATAATCATCATAGCTTGCTTTGAAATCAGCATAGCATCTGTCGTTCAAAGCGCTGGCTCTAGCTTCATCTTCCTCAACAGCTAGCTTTTCGAGAAGCTTCCAATCAATAGCCTCAACAACTTTTTCACTTTCAACATCTCGGATATCCGTAGCCCTGGCTGAATAAAGTTTTGCAATTACGATATCCTCCAACGACGCAGTATAAAAATCAATTTTTCTGCCGCCAACGCTTAAAGGCACAAGTCTGTCCTCATAGTTATATGGGAAATTATTGATGTAGGTTTGAACCCGGCAGTTTATATCATATTTCTCGAGCAGTTCAAGAATTTCATGCGAGGCTGAAATAGCATCCACATCGTGCGTAGCTCTGGATATGCGCTCAAGCAAAATCAGTGCGCCGCCGCCCACAATTACCAGATGAAACCGCTCGTCGCCATCAAACATCAGACTGGCATCTTCATCAAGTCTATCCAGTCGTTCCAGTAAATCTTCACGAAGCATATCTGACATGCGGTGCGCCTCCTATGAACCAACAATTAAATAATACTATTATTCAAGTATCATTATATTCAAGTATATCCAGTTTGTCAATGCAATATTCAAATACTTTGTCATAGCGCAATAACGGGTAGAGCTGTTTTGGCCGATAGTGGCACAGAGTTCTGCGCATAGAATCCCTGCTCAATTATTATGAGCAGGGATTCTATGCTGACTTGGTGTCATTTTTTGCTGCCCGCATGGTCTCATCTCTCGTATTCTTTTGAACTGCGCCCGTCCGGCTCGTCCTCCTCGCGCTCGTCATCGACAATTTCATTTTCGGTTTTGTCCATGTTGAGCATGATGTTGAGTTCGTCCAGACGGGCGGACTTGGTTTTTAGTTCCTCCTCCTGCGGGAAAGGTTTTTGGACCTGCTCTTTGG
>JAAYBW010000186.1 GCA_012729975.1 Clostridiales bacterium | reverse complement strand
GCATTGTAAGTTATATGGTACATTGTAAATCCGGCGATTGTCCCCCGGCGGCCCCGGCCGCGAAAAGCGCATGCTAACAATCGCATGGTTCGCACTTTTTACACTTAGCGCCTGCTCCTGCCTTAATGAAACCGCTGTCATGATTAAGCTCCGGCTGCGATGCGCAGTTAAGCTGCATCCGAAACGCGGTTATGCCGCTTGCCCTGCGATGCACTGTAAGCAGATAGTCCGCCGCGCCGCAGACCGTATCGCCTTGGGGAGTCTGTTTTTTTACCTGTCCTTTGCCGTATAACAATATCTCACCTGAGCATTTTGAGCATCGGATGCGAACGTTTTCACCGGAAGCGGACATATTAAGGAAGCTTTTATCGTTTCTTACCGAATATCTTACGGTTCTGTTTTTCGCATCACAGCAGAAAACAAAGGCATGGAGTACGGCTTTGTATTCGAAGAAATCATCGCAGCGATTTGAAACGCAGCCGGCAGCGTCTCCGGTCAGACAGCAGCAGGTGGTGGTTGAGCATGTTGAGGTGGAACAGGTAGTTGTAGTGCTCGTAGTAGTGCTCGTAGTAGTGCTCGTAGTAGTGCTTGTTGTGGTGCTGGTTGTGGTTGACGTAGTGCTTGTGGTACTCGACGTCGGAAGGATCTCGGTTATGTTATCCAGCTTAAATTGCAGCAGCATTTGGAGCTTTATTATATCTTTAATCGTATTGTCTACACTTTTGTTTATGTCCGTCGCGTCCTGTAACGCCGATTCGCTTTGCTTGCAGTCATCCAATACGCACAGAATCTTCTGCGTTTCGGCGTCCATCAATTTAGACAGGCTCATTTCCTCCATCGCGATTGAAGCCAGCAATAAATTGATTGCATCCTCGAAGTTCAGATTTATACACGGATCTATATCCGGAATTCGTGGAAATGACATTTCTTCTCCTTCTCGTTTCTGGTAATGTCCGGCCGGTATATTCCTCCCTGACCATCATATTCCCGATTCGCGGCTCTTGTTACGAATAAGACCGCCCGGGGCAGCCTGCGTTAACATGCGCGGGAGGTTGGACATATATATGTATAGAGCATAGCCAGTTAGACGATGAAAGGAGTTATGCTATGTCATTCCCGAATATACCCGAGGTTGACGCAACTGTTGATATAAGCACCGATGACGCTCTAAACCTGCTTCTGGCCTCGATAGCCTTTGAGGAACTGAGCCTGGCTCATATACTGAACGCGGAAGCCGAAAAGGTACAATATCTATTGGGCACACTCGAAGGACAGGTACCGCCCGAAACACCCGCGACGATCGAGGACCTTATAGCGATAGACCGCTCCGTTGATCAAACGATAAAGAACGTGATTAAAAAGGAGATGCTCCTGCAGTTTAAGCTGGAGAATATTCTGACATATTCACTTGCGGCTGCAAGCACAACCACCACCACGACTACTACGACTACTACCAGCACCACCTCTACGTCAACTACAACGACATCGGAACCGATCGAAGCCGGTTCGGCATGGTCGGTTGGTACCGATTTCGGAACCGGAAACGCTCAGTACACGACTCTGGGCAGCGATGAAGATGAAAAGACGGTCGTTCTCGGATTGGGTGCTGCTCATACCCCTATAGGAACAGTTCACATGCTCCGCTCGGGAGATGACCTACTCGTTACCATATCGACGGTCTTCCCTTATCTGATGGATCAAAATCATCTGTACGTGAGCGACACGCCGCCCGTGAACAGCGCACCGGGACTGTTCCCGTACCAATTTGTGCCGGGCGTATTTTTCACCACGCACACATTCACGGTGGATGTGAGCGCCTTTGCCGGCAGTGAGCTATTTATAGCGGCTCACGCCCGTATCCTGCAGCAGGTCTGATTCTCCCTTCAGAGATAATTAATAAAAATATTTGATTTCCACGGGCATGACCGGAAACCCGTCCTCCTTCGGGCGTATCGGTCATGCCTTTTCATTAAGCAGCGGCTCGAGCTGATTGTACCAGATCCAGTCGGGGCAAAATTTTTGCCGTGCCTGCGTTTTGGAAAAGAGCACCGGGTTATCCCTCATCATATCTGCAATTCTCTGCGCGTGTTCTTCCATATATGCCCCTTCTGAGGGCCTGTATACCTCTTTTGTATCAAAACCGAAGTTGCGCGCATCCCATCTCATGAAATACGCCTTGAGTTTTTTGCCCAGTTCCTCAAGCGCGGGAACCGCCTCATTTACGACAAGGAAGTTGCCCCTGCTGGCGGCCTCGAGCACGGTGAGTCCGAATGACTCCGAATAGGAAGGGCATATGAAAAGGTTTGAAAGCGTAAAAAGATCAAATACACCGGTTCTGGGAAAGCCTTCGGGATAACCGAGATCGCTCGTAAAGACCATATCGCCGTCTTTTAGACCGGAAAGGCAGCCGATTTTTCTGACGGCGAATTTATACTTGGCGGCGTCCGTATCCATGCAGGGGAAATCGCAGAAAATCACTTTGACGCCGAGTTCGGTCTTGCGCCGTATCGT
>JAAYBW010000185.1 GCA_012729975.1 Clostridiales bacterium | reverse complement strand
GGCTATAATCCGTTTGTATGAACGGAGGGTAAATATGGCATCGATTCACCCGGGCGGCGAGGAACTGACCGACCGCTGTGTTGCGCTGGCCGGCTTTGAAGCCGGAATGAGAATACTGGACGTGGGCTGCGGTGACGGCACCGGCATGGAGCGCCTGACCCGCGATTTCAGTCTGGACATGATCGGGTGCGACTCCTCGCCGGCGATGATAAAAGCGGCAAAGGCAAAAAACAGCAGCCTGAGGATAAAGAAGACAGACGGCGTATGTCTGGATTTCCCTTCACTGTCTTTCGACGGGGTCTTGCTGGAGTGCTCCTTTTCGCTTATGGACAGACACGAGGAGCTGCTGCACGAGCTTTACTGCATACTCAAGCCCGGCGCGCGCTTTGCGATGACAGACCTGTATATGCTGGCCCCGGATCCGAAGCGTGTGTCCGAAAACAAAAAAGCCGCCCGCGAATTTTTAGGCAGGCCGAGACAAGAAAACGACTGCGGGTCGGGGGAATACCCGTCTCCCGTGCTGCTCGACGGTATGTTTGTTGTCGATGAGCTTGCGCGGGCCATATTCGACGCCGGCTTTGACATAGTTAAATTTGAGGATCATACAAAAGAGCTGCGCGACTATGCCGCCCAGGCACTGATGGACTACGGCTCTGTTGAGGCCATGCTTGCCGCCTCTTTGCCCGAGGGAGCGGACTCCTCCTGCTGCTGCCGCGCGAAACTCGGAAAAAATACCGGCTATTTTCTGCTCGTGGCACAGAAGCGAAAAATATGAAAGCCGTCGGAATAATACCCGCAGCGGGTTTTTCTTCGCGCATGGGCGCCTTCAAGCCCCTATTGGAATTGGAGGGAAAAAGCGCGCTCGAGAGAGTTTTCGAAGCGCTTTCTCCCGTCTGCTCTCAGGGGATCGCCGTTGTGACCGGTCATCGCCGCGAGGAGCTCTCCCCCGTGATTGCTTCTCTGGGCGCCGCAGAGATCATAAACCCGGATTATGCCGAGGGTATGTTCACCTCGGTCAGGGCCGGCATTGCTTTCGCGGAGCGCACGGAAGCGGACGGAGTTTTGCTGCTGCCCTGCGACACGCCCCTCGTCACGAGGGACGCCGTGCGTTTGCTTTTTACGGCCTGCGGGCCGAACGGATTCGCCATAGCCTGCCACAAGAACAAAAACGGGCATCCGCTGTGGATACCGCGCCGGTTTTTTGCCGATATACTCTCCTTTGAGGGAGACGGCGGGCTCAAAGCCGTAAGACGCCGGTACAACTCGGAAACGCTGCGGGTGGAAACCGGCTGTCCCGGCTGCATGCTTGATATGGACTCGCCGGAAGATTATCAGAGGATTCTTTTCATGCTCGGAGGGGAGCGCTTTAAAAGCGCCCTCGCCGGACGAAGACTCATATTGATCCGGCACGGACAGACCGTTCCTCATTCGGGAAAGATATACATGGGCCAATGCGACCCCCCGCTCTCCGACATCGGCCGGGCCACCGCCAAGGAGGCGGCCGGCAAGGTTTCCCGGCTCATGCCGCGCGCCCTGCG
>JAAYBW010000184.1 GCA_012729975.1 Clostridiales bacterium | reverse complement strand
TTGGAAAAGTCAAATTTGAATTCTATGGAGTTGACGACTATCTGCGAGACTACGGAAATGATCAATCTGCCGGTGAGATAGGTAAAGCGGTTCAGAACTCTCCGGAAAAAGAATTCTTCATTTCATTTTATATTCCGTTTAGCGAAAGTGGAGCGAATGTACTAAAGTTTTTGCGGAAGCTTCAAAATAACGGATTTTACTATTGATAAAGAAATCTACAAATTCCGATTTATCTATGCCAAGTGCTAAAACGCCTTGAAATACGGGTGTTTACAGCGTTTTTGAGCGTTGGCCTTGTGCCTTTTCCCTCATTTTTTCCCTTGCGGGAAGAAATAAGGGAAATTTCCGTCTATCCTTCTCCCACTACCTTGTCAAGCAGCCTTGCGGAAGTACGCTTTGCTTCCCTTGTAGCATGAGCGTAGATGTTCATTGTGGTACTAACATTAGCGTGGCCCAAAAGCTCTTGCACATCTTTCGGTGCTGCGCCGCCAGAGAGAAGATTGCTGGTAAAGGTATGGCGCAGCAGATGAAAATGGAAATCTTCAAAACCAGCTATCTTTTTCTTTGCGGCCCTGCACATCAATCCTACCGTGTTCGGGGCTTCAATGGCTCCATCAGGACGCAGGCACACAAAAGATATTTCGGTGTAGCCTTCCGGTGTTTCCGCAGAACGTGGCAAGGTGTAAATTTCATAGTAGGTACGGTCTTTTTCTTTTACCACCACATAGTAGTTCAGATTGAACAGTTCGCCATATTGGAAACGGCGAAGGTGCTGCTCTCTCTTTGCTTCCCGCAAAATCCCTGCCAATGTGTCGCAAAAATCTACCGTGCGGACTTTCTTTCGCTTAGTTGCCCCGATTTCCAGCTTACGACGCACACCATTATACCGCATACTGCGACGCACGGATAGATACTGTTCCTCAAGGTTAATGTCTTGCCATGTCAGCCCGCAAACCTCGCCAATGCGAAGCCCGGTGAAGTACGCGATTTGAATAGGCAGCAGGGCGGGATTGTCTTTTGCTCTCAGGAACGCGGTCAACGCCGAATACTGGTCGTGGGTGATGGTCGGTACGGAACAGTCGTTACCGTTCTCGTCGGAAAAAAGTTCGTAATCCTCTTTCTTGCCGCGCCTTACCACATACTGCATGGGATTGAATGAGATAAGTCGTTTTGGAAATACCGCGAAACGGAACGAGCCTTGCAATACAGCGGAGTATAGGCGAATGTATCCTACGCTCAATGCGTTCGCCGTTGTCCCATCGGGATTTGTGCCGCCGAAGCTCAACAAGTCCATATAGGATTGCAGGTGGTCGGAGGTAACGGTTTTGAGCTTCCGCTTTGCGATGGGGTGCTGCTTGATGCGTTGGATTGTTCCTTGGTAGGCCATAACCGTGCCGTTGCTCAAGGTGCCGGGTTTCAGTTCTTCGTCTACCCACATATCCAGCATATCGCCCAGCGTGACATTTTGGGTCTTGGCAACGAATTTCTTGTTTTCGTAGTCATCCATCGCCTTGCGGAGCAGGGTTTCCGTTTCGCTTTTGCTTTCTGTGCCAGGATACTCCTTTTGAACAGGGTTGCCGCTTTCGTCCTCAATGTAAAAGCGATAGTACCACTTCTTTCCTTTCTTTCTCACAGAACCTTTTGCCATAATACTCTCCTTTCGCTACGGCAAACGGAACTGTTGTTGTGTGTTGCCATGATTATACCAAAGGGCAACTACCCATTCAATTATGCCGTATTCTTTTGAAAGCGCCAAAGTTAATCCACATGGCGCACTTGATTACAATCCAGCAGATTGCGGCCTTGATTGATTTCCATAAAGCTATCGAGAAGATCGGTGCGGATGATTGATTTGCGGCCTATTCGCAGAACGGGGATTTTACCCCAACTGACTAATTGGCGAAGCGTATTACGCCCGATGCCTGTGTATTCGGAGGCTTCGTCAATCGTCATGCCTATTCTGCAATTCCCAGCGTTTGCATGGGGATTCGATTTATTGCGCCCTGGAGTATCGGGCGGCGAAACGCCCTTTTGGGCGATCAACGGAATATTATCCATTTTCGTTCCTCCTTATGGATTAAAAGGAAAACAGCCGCGCCGGTTATGTCCGTGTCCGCGTGGCCCTGGTGGGCGCGGCGGCAGAATAACGGCGCGGCTGTCCCTTCGTTTCGATTTGCTATGTTTCAAGGCTTACCGGACGGACAGGCGGCTTTCCTGTCCTCATAGGCGTTGCACCTCCCCCCATTCTGATGGCGGGCCGTTCTCATTGCCTGCGACGGTTTTTTCGCGCTCGGACTGTGACTAAACGGAAGTTTCATTACATACAGATACTTGCCGCAGGGCCGCCGCCATCCATTGGACGCTGCCCTGCCTGCGGCGCTGGCGTTTATCGCTCCGCTTCCTACGCCCTGGGGAAAAGATCACTCCCTTCCTGGCTGGAAACATCGTGGCGCGCCCGCCGCCCAGCTCCCTGCATGCCGCTACTCGCGGCTTGTGCCCGGTTTGCCATATTCAATTTTCAAGGTTCGCCCAAAGGGGGAAAAGTCTGTCCCTCATAAACCATTTCATTTTTGAGGATATAGTTGCGCCCCTAAAAGCGATTTTTTAGAAAAACCTCCATGCTTTTCAGAGCTTTGTTGATGGAACGTGTGATCTGGCTTTTGTTCACGCCCTCGGCGTTGGCAATAGCCGTCTTGCTTATGCCTAAGAAGTAATAGGCATAAACGCGCTTGGCCTGCTTGTCCGGCAGGCTGGCGATGGCCGCGTGGAGCTGTTGGTTTGTAACTTTGCGCTGGTATATCTCACAGGGTGACAGGGACACGAACAGGATGTCATGTTCGATGCCGTCGCCCCGGTCAAGGGAGAAATAGGCTTTATGCCGGTATGTACGCAGACGATAGGCCGCCTCTTGCAGCTCAAGACCGCGCAGCAGGGCGGCAACCTCGTCCGGCACGTCGATAAAGCAGTCGGACGTATAAAACGGGTAGTAATCCCGCAGATTTATCCTTGTCATTGGTTTTCCTCCGTTTCGATTTTTGGGGATGGGCGAATCGAAACGGAGGGCGGCGGGGAGCGGCAGCGGATGTGGCCCCTCAAGGGCTTGTCCGCTATTTGGGCATAGAAAATAAGCCCGGCGCTTCCCGGACTTTGGGGAAAACGGTGATTTGCAAAAAGATAGCCGGGTCTACTCGAAAAGGTAAACCCGGCTGTAAAAACTGATGTATCAAGCGGTTCGCTGCCCGCAGGGCCGCCCCCTGACGCCTCCTGCTCAGTATGATTACCCTTGAACTTCCGTGCTGTTTTTACCTGTACGTTGGAATGGGCGTGAACCTGCCTGATATTGCATTGCTGTTCGCCCATACAATATCCGCTCCATTCAACGCGGCAACACCCTGATACAAGAGGAAAGGCGCTGCTGTGCCGAATTTTCGCAACTTATGACACCTGTAAAAAATCTTGCTTCCTGCGGGATACGCCAATACCCGCGAATTTTGCGTGTCCCTTTTTGATGCCCTTTGAAAAACGGGCAGGGATTATGTCGAACATAAAAAAATCAGGCGGCCTTGTAATTTACAAGACCGCCTGATGGGTTATTGACTTGGTTTGTATTTTCGACATAGCCGTCGTTTGTTGGGTAGTCGCCTCATTTTTCTCTTCCTTCCGTGTACTTTTCGTCTATGCTTACCGAACAGCCCAGACAGGTTTTGCAGTTGATTATCATTAGGGAATCTTAAAAATTTCTTTGGCCCTTTGATAATCTTCTTTTAAGCGGATGGAATAGCCGAATCTTTTCCCGTCTGTTCCGGTCAGGGAAATGGCCTGGGTAAAGGGCAGGGTTTTCGCACCTTTTATTTCATCCCATCCCATGAGCCGTTTGGCCCGGCCTTGCTTCAATACTTCATGCAGGGGGAGGGTGGCGACCATTTCCCGCAGTGCATGGATGATGTCCTGGTAGGCCGACATCCACTGCCACTTGCCGATATCCGCGCCCGCAACAACTTTATCCACTCCGGGCAAAGGCACGGTCAGCGCCCAGATCGCTTTGTTGGTAATGAGCAGGGCATTCTCCGGAATCAGCACCTTTCCCGTCCCCAAAACAGCAACGCTGCGGGTTTTTCCATATTGCATCACGGCGGGGATGGTATCCAGCAAAACCTCTCCCGCTTCCAGCTCTATATTCTGATCAACGGGCTCGTTAGGAGCGTTCAAATCCACAGCAGCGGTTCTTCTCAGGACGATCACATCGAAAGCAACAATGCCTGCCGCAATCACGATCAGGGTCGCCCCTATATACCACGGAAACCCTATGTACAGAAGAAATACCGCCAGCCCAAGCAGAAGCCCAGCTAAACCAAGCGTTTTGACAAGCCGGAAAAGACCGCCCGCCACGCCGACCCTTTGCACCGCAGCGGCCAGCTTATCCGCCTTGATATCCCCGCGGGGGTTGCGTTCCATTCATCACCGCTCCTTTCATTCAGAATAACGCTGATATGGCCGCTTTCAAGTTCTCAACCGCAAACCTGCCTGATGACCAGCGGGTGCGGCGCACCCGCAAAGCGACTGCAACAATCCAGCAATAATAAATAATATATTTTTTTAGTACCCTGCTGCCCATTTGGCCCATTTCAGCCCGGTGTTCCGCTTGTCCGGGCTCACTTAATCTTCTCAAACGTCCGGATTGCCATGAGCACCGCGGCCTCTCTGGACGCCATGCCGTAGCCCGAGGCCTCATGGGCCGGGATCAAAGGCTTTGGCATAAATTCGCCCTGGGTGTTGCCAAGTATAATACCCAGCTTAGACATGTATTTTGTCCCCTCAACCGCCCAGGAGGCGATGTGTGCCTGATCGGGGAAGTCCTTGACTCCTGCGGTGCTGTAGTCGGCGTTGGGCGCGATGGCCCTGATGGCCCGGTAGAGCATGGTGGCGCACTGCTCCCGGGTGATGAGCACATTCGGCGAGAATGTCGTGTCGGAGGTGCCGGCCGTGATGCCCACCTGATAGGCCTTCAAAATCCGGTGGTTTGTCGTGTCCGTAAAGGGATTCGCGCCTGTTACCAGTATGGTTTTGCCCGTGGCCGTCTCATAAAGCTGAACCGCAAGCTCCGCGAATTCCTCCCGGCTGATGGACCTTTTCATGTCCAGCCCCTTGAGAATTTCCGGAATCAGCCCCGCGTCATAGGCCTTTTCCAGTTCGGGGACGGCCCAGTCGCTGGCGTCGGCGAACAGCGGCTGTTTATCCGCCTCCCATTTGGCGTATACCGTTGTGTCATTCTCCAGTATCAGAATATTTGCCTTTTTATTTAAAGCCTTATCCTCATACCAGCCCTCAAAGTTATAGCCTTCTTTAGTGGGCGAATATTGATACAGCTTGATAATGGCGCCGCTGTCCTCGGTGATGCTGCTTATTTTGCTGCCGCCCGCCGTGTCAAAGGTGAGGGTGAACTGTTCTGACAGCGCCTCGGCCTGAGATTCTCTTTCCCGCAAATAGTCCAGGAATGCCTGTGGTATTTCGAAAGTTTGGCCCGGTTTGCCGGGTATTGTGATAAGCCCGCCCTTTCCCGGCAGCTGAATCAGGAAATCCCCTGGCAGCTGAATCGGAAACTCCGCTGACTTTTGCGGGGAGAATAAATAAATATCACCCAAGTAACCCTCATCAGTTCCCCATACTACATCTTTTCCTTTCGAATTTTTTGCTTTGAGGCTGTCGGCATCCTTAAGCCTGTTGTATCTGACGTCTATCTCGTAATATTTAGCATTGGGAGAGAATTTTAAGTCGGAAATATTGTTGTCGTCGCAGAGCACGGTCCACATTTGATCTAACCCGCTGACATCCAGGCTTGTGAGCAGGTTTCCGCTGCACTCGATTATACGCAGGTTACTGAGGCCATTGACATCAAGTTTAGTAATTTTATTGTCTGAACATCTCAGATACTTAAGCGAGTTCAAACCTTTCAGATCCAGAGCGTTCAAGTTGTTGTTGAAACAATGCAGCCTTGTAAGGTTTTTATTGCCGCTTACCTTCAAACTTGTAAGGGTGTTTTCAGTGCACCACAGCTCTTCAAGCTTAGGGGTGACGGAAGTGTCAAGGGCAGTAAGCGCATTATTAGAACAATCGAGTAGCATAAGATTAGGGGTATTGCTAAGAGCAAGGCTTGTTAATAGGTTATCTCCACAACGCAGTTTCTGAAGATTAGGTGTGGCGCTAAGGTCAAGATTTGTCAGTGAATTTTTACTGCAGTCCAGATATTCAAGAGCAGGCACACCGGTAAGAGTAAGCTCTTTAAAACCATTGCCTCTGCAAAACAATGATTCGAGATTGGGCAAGTTATTTATTTTTAACTCCGTTAGCTTAGTTATACCGATACCAAGCTCTCTGAGCTTAGTTAAACCGTCCAGATCTAATTGAGTGAGCTTGCTTTGAGAAACATATAATGTCTCGAGATTCGGCAATCCCTTAAGATTGATATTGGCCAACGGGTTGAGTGCCAAATCCAACTCTCTCAGCCTTGTTGCTCCTGAAAGATTTACGCTGCTTATCTGAGCATCAAAAGCCCAAAGTATTTCAAGAGAAGTCAGACCGCTTACATCCAGGGTTTTTAACCCGGTAGTCCAGCATACAATTTTTTTTAGGGCGGTCAAGCCTTTTACATTAAGACCCGTAAGGTCTCTATTGAAACCGCAATCTAAGTCTTCAAGGGCGGACAGCCCGCTGACATCAAGAGTGCCGGTTAAATTCTCTGTATCGATGTCTAATTTTGTAATTCTTTTGGGACTGGCGTCATTCCATGATACATAAAAAGATTTCCAATCGGCGGGCGGGGTCTGCCCCGACGTCCACTTTGTCCACTTGAGCCCGTTGTTTTCGATGATTTTGTTGATGACTTTTACATCGGCGCCGCTATAAATTCCGTATGCCGATTCTGTAAGTTTATCCGTGATGTCGATTTTAAACTCGGGTAGCGTGAGCGCCGCCGCCTGCGGCACAGTCCCCAGCATGAGCACCAGCACAAGCAGCAGGGGGATAAGTCTTTTCACTGCCTTTTTCATTGTAATTTCCTCCTCAAATCAATTTTAATTACTAAATCATTGCGTAAGCCAAGCTACTTTGCCGCCGTCAAATTCGCAACCGCCTTGCTTGTCGGCGGGCGCGCCATAGGCGCAGAGCGGCAGCATAGCCAAAGCCCAAAACAGCCATTTGCGATCGCGGCATTCGGCCCCATACTCCCCGGTGCGCATTACTCGGTGAGGTCAAGGGTAATGAAATCCGATACGTCGTTATGCAACTCGTCAGCCAGGTCGATCTTGAATTTGAACTTGAGCTGATAGGGGCCGGTTGCACTGATTTCATCAAGCTCTGGTTTGATAATGTATAGCTCGCCCTTTGATGACTTATTCGCCGCAACGCGCTGATTCATTGAGGGCACCATGATTTCCACGTCGTTCAGATCTAAACGAATCATAGTAACCTCAATGAGCTGACTCTTGTTATTCTCTATCCAGAAATCTACATGCAGATCGTCGGCGGGGGAGAAACCAAATCCCGTATAATAAATGTTGATGTCTTCCGTTTCATAGATCAGCTTTTTGATCTCCGACTCGCTTCCGGCCGAGAAGGGACCCGTTTGTGCACCTAAACTTCTGGGGTCATCGATATCGATGGTGATCGCTTCTGACCGATTGCGGTAGCCTTCCTTGGCATTCAACACGTCAAGAGAAAACTCCACCTTCTCAACGCTTGTGATACCGCTGGTCTCAAAATTTGTATCGACAATATAGATGGAATCCCTTGCCGTCTCCCCTGGCGGAACCCTCGTGTCGGAACTGGCGGAGAACATGATCCCATTGGCCGAAAAATCGCGAGCATAAACGCTGACCTCTATATTCTTATCGTTCTCGATGTACAGCTTCACCTGCGGACCGTATATCGGCTCGTCGGCATAACCGAGATAGTAGACCCGAACACCGTCCGCATCATAAATGAGTATCTGCACCTCGGGCTCCTCACCCTGGGGGGCGGTCGCCGTGCCGCCGCCGGGCGGGGGGGTTCCCGTTTCCGAAGGTGTGCTTCCCTGATTATCGGCAGGCGCGCCGCAGGCACAGAGCGACAGCATAGCCAGAGCCAAAAACAGCCATAATATCCTTCTCATGTTCATTCCCTCCATAATTGTTCACTCACCGGGCCTGCTATTGGGAGGTTCCCGGCCGCCCACGGCGGCGCACAACGACGATGACCGCCGCACCGCACAGGAGCACCGCAAGGCCGATGCCGATAAACAGCCAGATGTTTCCTCCGCCTGAGCCCTGCTGACCGGCCACATCCGATACAGAAGCGCCTTCAAGGGTTTTCGTCGTCACCAGATATTCCGACATGCTGTTGTTCTTATAGGTCAAAACGCCGCCCTTGCCCACGTCCACACCCGCCGCGACCAGGGTATACGCACCCGTTTCGGGGTCAAAATCGTAGACATTCACATTCGTGCCTTCGGCGATTTCAGTGGTGATGGCAAATACGGCCATGCCGGGCAGTTCGCCGTGGTGCCTGAAACCGAAAATGAAGTTTTTGTCGTCGGGACCAACGCCCGCAAGCATATCGGACTCAAAGAACGAGCCTGAGTAATAAGTGAAGTCAAAGAATTCATATTCCTTTGCGGCGCTTATATCCTTCCCGGCGAAGGTGACGGCCGCTCCGTCCTGTATAAAGGACAGCTTCGCGCTCTTATTGCCCATCAGACTGACGAAATATTTGCCCGTGATCGTCGCGCCGGTGGTTTGATCCAGCTCCACCCGGAAGGAGCCGCCCTTTTGGGAGTTGATTTTGCCCAGCATTGTGCCATATTCCAAATAGGTGGCGTTATGTGTCCGCGGCGGGATGGTAATCATGTTGTCCCCACTGCCAAAAATCAAATCAAGATCGATCTCTTTCTTATTGTAATCCTCGATTCGCCGTGCGATGAACGCCTCGAGATCGCTCGGCACCCTGAAATGATAGTTATCGCAGCGCGGGCTTGTATCCAGCAGCATATCGCCGGTTTTTGCCCACCACCAGCTCCACGTATTTTCATTCCAAAGGGTGTAAACATGGGGGCAGGATTGCCAGCGTACAAAGGCCGCGCCGTTCACCGTCCACCGGTCGTTGGTATAGATATCCCTCGGATCGTCGTAACGGATGGTCACTGTATTGGATGGCGTGATCATTTCAAAGAGATACGGTTCGGTATCAAATCCGTCTTCCTGAAAAAGGAACCCATACTGTGAGCGCCCGTCTTGCGTAACAGGTGGATGGATTTCTGTCGGCCATATGGGAGTAAACGCGGAGGCGAGGCTGTCAGCGTAAACAAGAGCGATGCTTCCGCCGCGCTCATACACAGAGGATAAACCGCCGAAGCCTTTGATGGCGGGGGTGTCGTCCCGAGTAAATGTCATCACTTCCAGCCTGCATTCCTGCGTATCGGAACCCACGTCGTTTTCGGCCTGGATCGTGAAGAAGTGGCGCCCCTGGGTCATGAACTTCGCTATGGTCAAAATTCCGGTTTCCGGGTCGATGGTCACGCCCTCCGGGAGCGGGTACCGGTCGGTCGGGACTAGCGACCAAGTGATGGGCTCGCTGCCGGCCGCGTTGATCTGGATGTTCGTCTCACTGATGCCGGAAACCTTTTTGAACGCATATTCATGTTCTTCCTCGGCAATCACCGGGGCCATGCGGAGCGACGGCGGCGTGGGCGATGGCTCCGGCATAACGGTTAGTTCGGTGATCTTTAGGGTAAAAGCCTGCTCGTCCGGGGGCGAGGGGTCGTTGCCCTCATATTTGATATAGGTGTCGATCCTGCTCATATAAGGCCGGTTTTCCTCGGCGCGGATGGTGAAGGTGTATTCATTTTTCGGCAGGCCTGCAGGAACGGTGATAAGCCCCGTATCCTTATCGATCACAACGCCTGCGGGCGCGCCTGTGAGTGAAAACGCAAAGGGGGCGTAGCCGTCGGCCGTTACCTGGAAGGTTCCGCCCAAGGCCTTTTTGGAAACGGTGGCGGCGCTGGTGATTTTTACGGGATTTTTATGCTCCTGCCAAACCCATTCCACTGTGACCCGCTGGGCATACAGGGCCGCGCCGGTGGGGCTTCCATTCGCGTCGAGCACAGGTTCGAGTGGTTTTGGGTTCTTATATGCGTTGTCCGCACCGTATACATCCCCCGCCCAAAGGACACTGCGTTCCTGTTCGGAGGCGATGGTGTAGTCCGGAAGGCCCCGCAGGTCCTGCGTTGAAAACGCTTCTGTGATGTGGCCGAAGTGTTCGGTCATATATTCGGAGGTTCCGTCCCCCACGGTGCGCGTGCCGTCCGGGTTCACGACCCAGATGTATTCGTCATAGGCCATCTGGTCGATGATCCGTTCGCCCTCCTCATACCGCTTGTAGGAGCCTACCACCTCTCTGATCACGCGCGTGAAATACAGCGAGGACGCCGGCGTGAACGGCGCCTCCCCCGAAACGGTCGCTTCGCGGTCCCCGTCGCGGTAGTTGAGGACAAGACGCATTTCCCAAAGATAATGCTGCATTTTGTCAGGCGGCACCGGGAAGAAATCAAATTTCCAGTCGGGAACAGCCTCGCCCGTATCGCTTATAAATTCATCTCTTGTGTCAAAATTTCCGTATTCGTCGGTTCGGACATAGGCATGGCCTCCGAACGACATGGGCAAAGGATTATCAACAGAATGCGGATATTGGGACGAGCACAATTGCGGACACACCTTGACCTGTTGATTGGCGTAATACGCCCATTCGTTTTTGCCCGTGTTCCAGTTGATGAGGCGCAGGGGCTGCACCTGACCGGTCACATAGCCGTTGAAATAGTCCGCGTGGGTGATGATATAATCCGTAAACGGCAGCGTGGGGGAAGCGGGACTGGAAAAAAGGGATTTCCCATCTACCTTAAACTCAAGATACACTCGGTCGCCGGCGGAGAGCATATCTTTATCCTCCTGAAAGAACACGCCGCCCTCAAGCGTGCTGGCGTAGCCGTCTTTCGGATATTTGCGGATTTTGGGGTTGTTCAAATCATTGGCGTTGTTGGTATCAAAGCTGACGCCCCCGGGCACAACCCAAACCCTGTATGAAATAGATTTAGCTTCTTCACCGGGTTCCGGCAACTCTTTTTTGATGGTGCCGCTCACCCTTCCCGGATAGACGTAAGCCTCAAAAATATCGACCACATAGCCCGCTGTGTCCTGTTGTGTCTTTCTGAAAATGGTGGGCGTGAGGTTGGCGAGGTTGAACTTTTTACCCAGGAGTTTTACATAAACCTGCAAAATTCCATACAGTTTCACATCCAAAAGCGTGTCATTCTTCTCCACGCTCACGCCCGTGCCTAAGAACGCGCCCGCGCCGATGAGGTCAAAACCGAAAATCTCTATGCCCAGCATCGGACCGAACTTCAAGGAGCCGTTTATTTTGCCAGTCAGATTGACATCACCGTCGAATTTGATGGTTTTATCAAAAGTGGGGCGTACGCTGATGGGCACATAGGCGGCGGTTTTACCTCTCAAGCCGACGCGGATGGAGGTGTACTCTCTGGCATAGACCTCCACTCGAAGCCTGCCGTCGAGCCCTATAATGGCAAATAGGCCGCCCGTTACCCGGCCGACATCGCCGACCCCCGCATCAATTCCGAAAAGGGGGATTGTGATTTCTTCTGCAAGTTCAGCCTCCATCTCGACGACCAAATAGCTCTCCTGCCTGACGGTCATGGCGAGCGCGTAGCCCCTGCAGAAGGTATAGCGGCCGTATACACCGATATTTTCAACGGCGATGCCGCCGCTGACCGTTACTTTGATGGGAGAACCGTCGCCCAGAAAGGCGTCAAGTCGTACATTGTCAAACTGGAGGTTGACCAGATAGTTTGTCAGAACATCCTTATAGCCCTTATAGGAATCCGCATAGGACATCAACTTCACACCGTTGTCGTCCACCAGGTTTGCCTCCATATTCGGCGCAAAGCCGGTGATGTTGCCGCGGGTAACGGTCACCATTTCCTCGGTTTCCCCGTTATTCCCGCCGAGGCTGAAATCCTTGAGGATCTCGTGCAGCTGGGGCGTGGCGACGGAGTATGTGCCCTCCAGCCTTTCGAGATATTCGCTTTGCTCGGACCCATCATAAAAGGCGGTAGGCGCCACGACCTTGAATGCGACGCCCGCAGCCTTATCCACGACCACCGTGCCGTTTTCGACTGTACGGCCCTTTTGTGCCGCCGCCGCATCCAGAATACTTCTGGACACATAGCCGCCCTGCGCGATGATTTGATTGGGCTGCAGCCTTTGCACCATGTTGCCGGACATAAGCTGTCCTGCCGAGGCGATGCTGTCGGTCACGGTCTGGCCGACCTCCAACACGTCGTCCACAAATTCATAGGAAACCTGTGAAAAGGCCGCCGGGGTGTCGTTTGCGGCAAGATTCCGCCACTGGCTGCCCGGAGCTGAAAACGCATAATCAAAGGATGGCGCGGATGGCAACTTCCCGA
The DNA here is from genome assembly GCA_012729975.1 of Clostridiales bacterium. Classification (GTDB taxonomy): domain Bacteria; phylum Bacillota; class Clostridia; order Oscillospirales; family Oscillospiraceae; genus JAAYBW01. The sequence goes on along the minus strand of JAAYBW010000184.1, from coordinate 2,215 downwards.
CCTCATCAGATGTATATTCCAGTGTTGAAAAGTCAGGCTGTTCCCCGGCATTCAGCGCCGCCGCTGGTACGGCCTGCTCATTCGAGCGAGTGGTCAATAGTGCCGTGTTTGCCGCCGGCGCGCATGAAGTGAGAAGCATACAGACCGCTAAAATAATAACAGTTAACTTTTTCATACGCTTTCCTCCTATCTGTCTTCAGTTTGTCGGCAATCAAAATACTCCAGAATCAGTTGTGTCTTGTTGTTGACGTTCAATTTACGGTAGATCTGTTTGATAAAGTAGTTCGCGCCCCAAATAGTTATGGAAAATTCCGCCGCAATATCTTTTGCCTTCATGCCCCTGAGAAGCATATGGAAAACATCTTTCTCACGCGGCGTCAATGTTATGACGGCATCCGCTTCCGAGGGGCGTCCTGTTTTTTGTTGCATGACAATCCCTCCCACTCTAACTACTATTTTAGAGAAGAAGCCTTGTTTTTAATAGCTACTAATCTTGGTAGGTTGGTATAAAACAGAGCCCTGACCGAAGTCAGGGCTCTGTTTTATACCAAAGGACGAGCTGTAAAATTATATGATATGACTAAAAGCTATTTATGGTTTTAGTGAAAAACTGTGCGAGCTCAGGCGGGCGAACAATTCCGAGCGGTTGTTGATACCCAGCTTTTTATAAAGATTTTTGATGTGGAAATTGGCGGTGTGGACGCTAATCTTCAACTCATCTGCGATCTGTTTTGCGTCCTTCCCGTGTAAAAGGAATGCGGCGACCTCCTTTTCACGTGGCGTGAGTTTCAGATTTTCCAGCACGTCCGACTCCTCCACCCTCCGCACGGCCTCAGTCATATCAACAGCGTGAAAATCGTCCGACCATTCCGCATAAAAAAGATACTTCGAGTAGGCGGGGGACAACAGGATAAATACGACAAATACAGCGCCGGAGATCAGGGTGGCCGCAAGCGGCAGAAGCTCGGGCGAGTGAGCGGAGATCGCGCCCGGAATCACATAGGAGATCACGCTCACCGGCAGGATGGTCACAAGGCACAGCTTGAAGATGCGAAAGTCCCCGTGCTTTTTGAAAACGCAGCCCAGAAGGTAGTAGGCCGCGATATATCCCATCTGTTCAAAACCGTGGATATAGCGGGCAAAGCTCCGCAAGGCGGTGCCTTCCGGCATAAAATACAGGCCGTAGGTGCAGATCATGGCAATAAAAAACAGATTGCACATGGTCCAGACGCTGCGCCTGGTGATAAGCTGCAACGCCACCGCAAGGCAGACGGCGAGAATGCCTACGGCTCCGTTCGCGGCCATAGCGGTCGGCGACGAGGCCCCCGGTAAATAGGTATAAAATATCTCCACAAAGTAGTGGGCGACAAAGAAATATAAGGTCAGCTTAAGGGCGGGGTTCAGCGTTGCTTTCGGCCTGTTCTCCGTGGCTGAAAAATCCTCCGCTTTATAAAAAGACAGGCAAACGCAGGTACCAAGAATAAGCGCCGCCAAATACGTTTTATCAAAAACACCCGATAATAAAGAAAGCCCCGAGCCCAACTGGTTGAGCGCAAAGAATAATGAGATGGCCGCGGCGCCTAACAGGCGTTCCGTATTGTTTAGCGTAAATGTATAGGCAAACGATGCGCAGGCCGCGCAACCTCCCAAGCCGAACATAAAGAATATGGCCGTCAGCAGGCTCGGCAGGCTTTCGGGAAGCAGAAGCCATACGATAAAAGCGGCGGCGGTGATCAAGGCGGACACCTTTGAAACCAGCGCCATATTTTTTGTACTTGTAAACGCGAACAAAACTCCGGCTCCAACGCAGTAAGCGCTTCCCATAAGTGTCATGGCGTCCAGGTTAAAAAGCTGTATTGAGTCGCTGAACAACACCCCCTGCATATTCGCAAAAACAGGCGCCAGAGGAAAGATCAGCATATATTTTAAGTGGCTTACGCGCACATTGCGAACGTTGATATTATCTTTTGAGCGGAGCAGCGCAAGAAAGGAAGCTGCGAAGCCTCTTTTCATGTCCTGTTTCGCTTTTGCCATGTCGTCACCTCCTTGCCCCGTTTCCATGCGTCCTTCTTTTTTGTCGGGCATCGGGGGGCTTTTCAGCGGTTTTTGGAACAAGCCATAAATTACCCTTTTTCAAAGCCCCGTTTATACGCCCATCGACACAGTACATCGTAACCCTTCTGCCGCTGACGCCCCATTTTTCACCGGCCTCTTT
>JAAYBW010000183.1 GCA_012729975.1 Clostridiales bacterium | reverse complement strand
TCCGTGCCGTCCGCGCCGGTGAGCGCGGCAAGCGCCACAAGGTCGTGCCACTCCGTTTCGCCCGCGTAGCGCCATTGGATGGTGGTGCCGTTGTTGCGCAGTTCGATCTCTCTGCCGTCCGTACCATTCGATCCGGCCGGGCCTTGCGGCCCCATAATGGCCGAAAGCGCTACGATGTTGTTCCAGTCCGTATCTCCCACATGCCGCCACTGGATGTAACCGCCGTCCGCCCGCAGCTCGATCTCCCTGCCGTCCGCACCGTCCGCGCCATCCGCACCGTCCGCGCCTGCGAGAGCGCTGAGTGCGATCAGGTCTCGCCAGTCGTCGTCTTCTTCCCCAACATAGCGCCATTGGATGTGCGTATCGTTAACCTGAAGCTCGACTTCTCTGCCATCCGAACCGGTGGCGAAATAAAACGCCGTGGGCGCAATCGCCGTGACTGCGCCGCCCATAAATGTTCCGGTGGGTGTGACCACCTCCGTGGTTTCCGTCCCCAGCGGCAAATAAAAGTACAGCCGGCCGAGTCTGTCGCTGGATACGTCGTTCACGTTATATTCATAGGTTAAATCGGTCGTCAGCGACGACACCGCCGCATTTCCCGCGCCGATGCCCAATAACTGTATGGTTGTAAGGTACACATCATTGCCGTCCCCGTTTTTCAGCGTGCCGTGGTCGATGGCCCCCGCGCCGCCGCCGATATTCGCGCCGCCGTTGCTGCCGGTTGCCTTTACCGTACCGCCGCTGATGGTGACAGCGCCGCCGCTGCCGCCAATAACGCCGTTGCTGCCGGCGCTCTTGCCGCCGCCGATGCCCGCACCGCCCTGTATGCCACCGATTGCCGTTACCATGCCGCCGCTGATGGTGATAACGCCGCCGTTGGATAGGTTACCTCCGCCTATTCCCGCTCCGCTGCTGTAACTGGTGTTGCCGCCGCTTGATGTTACCGTACCGCCGCGGATGGTGATGTCGCCGCCGTCTCCGCCGCTGCCTCCGCCTATTCCCGCGCCGCCGACGTCGCTGTTTGCAATTACCGTGCCGCCGCTGATGGTGATGACGCCGCCGCCTCCATTGTTACCGCCTCCGATGCCCGCGCCGCCGCTGCCGCCGGTTGCCGTTACCGTACCGCCGCTGATGGTGATAACGCCGCCGCCTTCATTGTTACCGCCGCCGATGCCCGCGCCATTATTGCCGCCCGTTGCCGTTACCTTACCACCGCTGATGATGATGGTGCCGTCGTAGCCGCCAAACAATGCGCCTCCGATGCCCGCGCCGCCGTTGTTACCGGTTGCTGTTACCGTGCCTCCGTTGATAGTGACGGTGCCGGTGGTAACGCCCCTGGACCCGCCTCCGATACCCGCACAGCCAACGCCTGCGTTTGCCGTTACCGTGCCGCTGTTGATGGTGATATTGCCGCCGCCTCCATAGTAACCGCCGCCGATGCCCGCACCGTTTCTGCCGCCATTTGCCGTGAGTTGATCGGTGTCACCGCCTTCTATCGTCAGCTCGGCAGTGCCTTCCACCTTCACGCCGGGTTGATTTACGCCGCTTGTCAGAGTGCTTATGCCCGCGAGCGTCAGCGTGTTGCCCGTGCCCGTGAATGATAGAGCGCAGCTGTCCGATACAGCGCTGTTGTCGATGTTCACGTTGTTCATCGTCAGGCTGACGCCCGTGCCGCAGACAATTTGGACATTAGTATATTTCGCGGCGGCGTCGCCCACCAATGTAACGGTAAGCCCCGTATTGATCGCAATGGCGCTGTCATTGCCGTAATCGGACAGATTGTATGTCCCACTCGTTGTGATGGTTCCGTCCGCCGCCATCGCCGTCATGGAAAATATGGTCAGTATTATCGCCGCCGCCAGGAGCAGGGCCGATATTTTCTTGCTTGTTGGTTTCATTTGTTCTCCTCCTCTTCATTCCCGTATGGCGAACAGCATATTGTCCACCGTCAGCCGAATGGGGTATAGCGCCGCTTTCCCCGGTATGGGGTCGGGCCAGCAGATGGCCTTTTCCTCCAATGTGATGTTCTTGAAGCGATTCAAATCCTTCAAGCTGCTGTAGGGCATGGTTTCGATCAAATCCTTCATATTAAAGACGATTAGGTTGCCGTTTTCGAATTCCACGATCAGGGTGTAATCGTCTGTAGGCGTTACCTTGAGCATTTTGCTCATTGACCTCTGCCTCCTTTCATTGGAGAAGTGAAATAAATAAATCCCCCATACTAGAAAGTATAGAGGATTCATTTTTATATTGGTATCGGCCAAATGGCGGATATTACACTACAAAATCAAAGAATTTTCAATTTTTCGGCTTTTTTTATAGCTGCCGTCTTGCCGTTGACCTCCAGCTTCCGGTAGATATTCTCCAGATGCGTTTTGACTGTGGCTCCGGATATATACAGCCTCGCGGCAATTTCGTCTCGCGTGAGTCCTTCGGCGGCGAGGGTTAGCACCTCCAGTTCCCGCTCCGTGATTGTTACGGCAGTCTCCGAGGCGCGCTTGAGGCTTTCCATGTAGTGTTCGCAGGCTTCGAGCAGTTCCATGATATAATCGTCACGGGAATTGTTTTGAGTGATATGCCGCAACATGTCAATTAGCTCGGGTGCATACTCCGCGAAGGGCAGAATCAGGTGGTCTGCCCGCCCCATGTCGATTGCTTCCGCCAGTTTCGCGCAGCCCTTCTCCATCCCATACAGCCGGTATTTGGCTAAGGTGGCAAGGATGTGATTGTGCAGGAAACCGAGCTGATTGTGGAAAATACCAAAGTATTGCGGGGAGGTTTCCGTCAGCATCTCCAGACGGATGTAATCCTTTGCCAGCAACACGGCCTTGCCAGAGACGATATGGTTAAATGCCATGCTCTGGTACATGAAATTGACAAGAGATATATTGCTCGTCCGCAGCCACTCTGGGATGTTGTCCGATCTGGACATGCAGCCGTAGGCATAGCCTTCAATCAAATCCAGCGTGGTGTTGTAAACGACGTTATCTTCTTCCGATAAATTAGCCCGGAGCTGCCACAAATGTTCCATCGCCTCGTTCATTTTCCCCTGATAAATGTAAAGCCGTATAAGCGTCAGCCCGGCGCAAAGGATGATGCCGGTCTGTCCCATTGCCTGCGCCTTATATATGGCTTTAAAGGCGTTCAGCTCCGCCGCCTGCCAGTCGCCTGTTTCGAGCGCGTATTCAGCCAGCGTCACGTAGTCGCAGCCCGCGCCGCAGCCGCTTGAGAGTCTTGAAAATGCGGGGAATTCGGCGGCGATAAACTCCGCCGTTTCCCTTAAGCTTCCCGGTTCCCTGTAATATGTGTACAGAAAATGAGGTGAGGAGAAGGTGAATTCGGCATCCCGCTTGACCAGACAGGAAACACCGCCATCTAAAAGCCGCAGTGCCTTGTTAGTGTAGTCCAGCATTTGATGCGCGTCATTGAACACGGTGAAAACGCGCACGACGCTGATTTCCGCGAGGACGCGATTGCGGCGGTTTGGGTGAAGCCCCGCAATCTGCTCGTAATGTTCTTCCAACTCGTTAAGGCGGGATACGGTGTCCCGCTTCGTAGCGGGGTCACCGCTTAAAAGCAGTAGCGCGGTGATGTATTGCAGATAAGCAAACGGATACTGAAAGAGCAGTTCGCGGGGCGTAGTGGCAAACATCTCCGGCGCACCCTCGAAATCGGAGGAATCTTTGGTAATGGAATCCTCTTCGTCTAAAAGAGAGAGGACACGCTCTGTTTCCCCGGCGCGGCAGAGATAGGTATAGGCCAACTTGAACGCTTTTTTACCAAGAAACCATTCGCCCACCCGCCGATAGAGCAAAGATACCTCCACATGATCCGCCTGTCTGGCTCGCAGGAAATCCAACAGCACAGGATGGATTCGGTAAACGCCCTTGACCTCGTCGTAGAAAACGAAGGCATTTCCCTGACGCAGCTTTTTGAGGATTTCACCGGCACGTCTTTCCTCCGTCACATATCGGGCCTGTTCCTCGGTAAAGGTATCCATAACGGAAAGGCGCAGAAGAAATCTCTGGATCGTCTTATCGTAAGCATTGTAGAGGATATTCTCCACCAGTTCATTGATGGCGCTGCTTTGGCCCATCGGGATTCCTTGCTCCAGCCCCAGCAGGATCAAATAGGCCAGGGATATCCAGCCGCCCGTGTACTTGCTGACCTTTTTCAGAGCGTCCTCGCCTTGGTGGAAATCCATCAAGGCGCTGTAGGCGCTCAGTTCCTCGTCGGTGAAGCATAATGTTTTCTGAGACAGGATGTTGCACAGCCCCTTGGCGGAAAGCTCCGCGAGGTTGAGGAATGAAGTATCACGGGTGAGGAGGACAATGTGAAAATCATCGGGCAGCTTCGCTATAAACCGCCCGAAAAGTTCAGTGCGCAGTATACCTTTTGCATGGTGGGCATCGTCCACAACAAGAGTGGTATCCGGTATATAATCTGGATCGTTCATAAGAGAAATGAGCGCCCTCAGATGCGATGTGTCGGAGGGAGTTCCAATGCTTTTTAGCCGCTTGCCTGCCGTCTCATTTAAGTCCACAACCTCCGCCGTCACTCTTTCCCAAAATGCGTCTGTCGAATCGCTGTCTGAATAAAAGGAAGTCCACAGGACCGGCACACCGCTTGCTGCGAGAAATTCCCGAACCGCCGTGGTCTTACCGTAGCCCATGGGTGCCTCCACGATGGTCAGAGGGTATTCAAATATGCTCATGAGCGCGCGGTTGACGCGATCTCTTTTCAGGATTTTGCTCTTTTTCATGGGGTGGCCTTCTCTTTCCGCGTGAAGCGTTATCTAAGCCCCTACTTGAATGATCGTTTGCTTCCTCAAATTTGCAAGGCTATTTCTTGGGGCGCTTTCTTCCATCGTCGGGCTTGGGGGCCTCGCATGGAATCAGCCACAAGTTTCCTTTTTACACAGCGTCAGGGATGCGTCCGGCAACCAAATGATAGGTGATCGACCGCCCGGAAACGCCCCATTTTTCCGCAGCTTCGCTGACTGTGATATATTCCATACGCACACCTGCTTCGGAGAGATTTGTTTAGTTCAAATTATACTTCCGATTGTGGAAGATTGCAAACGGGTTCACCGACATGTCGCGGCAGTAACACCCAACCTGCTCTGTCACTAAGCTATGACATCTAATCTGCTCTGTACAATTCAAAATCCACCCTTTGGACTTGTTCTCACGGAGCGATAAAATCTCGGTTTTCAAGCCCCGGCTTTCGGTTCGAAAAACGCACAAATGGCTTATTTACTGGGCTTTCTACACACCTACTTCTCTACCCGTGACATAAATACCACGCTCTCAACGTTGAACGATAGGTTCACCTCGATGTCTGGTCTGTATTTTTCGTTTTGTCCGTTCGCGGGAATAGGTCAATAGTGGATTTTATGGGTACTATCGATTCGCGGGAACAGTTCAACAGTTTTATCCGTTCGCGGGAATAAGTCAATATATGGTTTAAATCCTGCCGAATCTACTTCCCACAAAATATACAGTTTCATTTCAATAAACACACAGTTCCAGCAATAAATACCTACACGCTTTTCCCTTTTAGGAGGTAATGGTGGTATGAAATGTATTTTTTTATTATCAGCCACGGCAACACCTCAGTATTTATATACTCCTTGACAAATAGTGCATTTGTTTGCTTCATATGGTGCTTGTTACCGACAGTCAATATTTTATTGATTCCGTCAATAACGATGCTTCATTTGTGCAATAAGTAGCGTTTGAATAATGCTCGCCAACGATATTCAGATATTTTCCAAGCTTATTAATCGATTCCTTAGACAAGTTTGCACAAGCAAGTCCACATCCGGGCACACCTGGGTTTATCCTGCAGTCGATATCTGTCATACACTTCAACCAAACGTCAAAACACCAAATTTCAGCATTGAGTTTGGTTGCTGTTTTTTTTATATAATTTGATATTCTATTTTTGCCTTCAAGTTCGTCATAACCATACCATAATAAAGTCATTGCACCTACAGATATAGATTTCTCAAAAATATCAAAAAACTTAAAACCTTCTACATTGTTATCAAAAGGGGTATATGGATCAAGAAAGACGAAATCATTTTTGTCGAGAATATACTCTTTATTCAAAAATGCTTGTACTGAATCTCCGCAGAACGTTTTCACACAAGCCTCAAGGCCTCTTTTCTTAGCTCCCAATATTACATCACTTAATGCATCGAATTCAATATCATGGAAATAGTAATTTGATTTATCCGATAAAATATCCATAGCTAGACCAGGTGATCCTGTATAATATTTATTATCTATGCCATTTCTTTTTAAAATTTCAAAATATCTGCTATCTTTTAAGGCTTTTTCTTCTAATAAATGAAATATGCCATAATCCGTTTTTGGATTACTTGTTATTGTATACCCTGAATAAGCGGAATTTGATTCGTGGTATCTTATTGGCTTTTCAATAGTTAGAATATCACATAGTGGAAGATGCTTCCAGACATCACCTATTTCTCCTGCGTGATTATATGGCATAATGAGTTCCTCCTTAAAAAAAGGTCATAAAGATTCTGTATCAATCTGGCTTCTCTTTAGCGGTATATGTTATTTTCTGCATACGGCGCAAACGATAGGACTTTCATCCGTGAGATTTGCCCCAGTAACGTCGCCATATAGAATAACTGAAGCGAAACCCGCATTCAGCAGAGCCTTTTTAAATTC
>JAAYBW010000182.1 GCA_012729975.1 Clostridiales bacterium | reverse complement strand
TTATTCACTGCGACGGAAACTGGCTGCCCATGCTCAAATACTTCCCGGAGGTTCCGAAAGGCTCCGTACATTTTGAACTGGACGGCACCACCGACGTACTCAAAGCATATGACATAGTCGGCGGCTGGCATTCTATACGGGGCGATGTTCCGTCAACGTTGTTCGCCTTCGGAACGCCCGATAAAGTCGGAGAATACTGTGAAAAGCTCATAACCGAGGTGGGAATGAAAGGCGGTTTCATGCTCGGCTCGGGCTGCGAGGTGCCGCTTAACGCGAAGGTCGAAAACGTCAAGGCGATGATGGACGTTCTTAAATAATCACTCCGCCTTATAAACGACCTTGCCGTTTATTATGGTATAAAGACAGTTTGTAAATACTTCCATCGGATTCCCGTCAAAAATCGCGATATCCGCGTCCTTGCCCGGTTCAAGGCTGCCTACCCGTGAAGACACGCTGCATATTTCCGCGGCGTTTATCGTAATGGCCTTGAGGCCTTCGTCTATACCAAGGCCCTCTTTTGCCGCGATCCCGGCGCAAATCGGAAGACACTGAATAAGCGAAACGGGATGATCGGTGGTTATGGCGACCTTAACCCCTGCTTTGTGCAGAACTCCGGCCGTTTTAAAGTCCATATACTGCGTTTCCGTTTTGTTTCTCGATGCGAGGCTCGGGCCGATAATTGCCGGAAAACCCGATTTTTTGATTTCATCGGCAATCAGGTGGCCTTCGCTGCAGTGGTCGAGCGTCATGTTTAAGCCAAAGAGCTTAGCGATTCGTATAGCGGTCAGAATATCATCCGCTCTGTGAACATGCGCTTTTAAGGGAATTTCTCCGTTTATAACGGGCAGCCAGCACTCTTTGCGGAAATCCTCTTCAAAGCTGCCGCCGCTTTTTTGTGCCTCTTTTTTGCTTTCAGAGTATTGCATTGCTTCAAAGAGCTCTTCTCTGAGCATAGAACCGATTGTCATCCTGGAGGAGGGCATCTGGTTGTTGTCGCCGTAATTCGTCTTCGGGTTTTCCCCGAAGGCGATTTTCATTGCCGCAGGCTCCATAACGACCATATCATCTACGCATCTTCCGTCTGTCTTCATAAAAACAAACTGGCCGCCTACAACATTCGAGCTGCCCGGCCCTGTCATAACCGAAGTCACGCCGGTTTTTACCGCGTTATGAAAAGCGGAATCCATCGGGTTTACGGCGTCGAGGGCTTTGATATACGGTGTTATCGGTTCCGTTGTTTCGTTGGAATTGTCCCCGATTTTACCTTTTCTTTCCTCAAAGATACCGATATGGCTGTGCGCGTCTATTAAACCCGGCATGACCCACGCGCCGTTTACGTCAATTACGGTGTTATCGCCGTTTTCGTACATTCCTATCCTTTCCGCTATTTTAACGATGACTCCGTTTTCCGTTAAAACGCAGCCGTTTTCATAGTTTACACCGGCCATTGTCAGTATTTTCCCGTTTTTGATTAAAATAACAATTACACCCTTCAAAGTAATGTATGAATATACTTCCCAACAGGTGAAATAATAAACAGGCTTGAAAGGAGGGTGAATATGCAGGATAACGATAAAAAGAACCGCGACAAAAATGATAATAACCGCAATAGAAACAACAACGATAATAAGCGCAGCGATAACAACGACAACAACCGCAATAACAGAAACAATAACGATAACAATCGCAACGAAAATAATAGATAGCATCATCAAAGCAAAACCTCCATCATCGAAAATGATGGAGATTTTGCTTAAAGAGGGCCGCGATATGCACATAAAGGGAATGAGCGGGCAAGTATCGCCCGGCACGGATATGGGGGATAAAATTTATGAATAGCACAATATCATACTGGAACCTGACAGGGAATAAAACACACTACCCCCGCCTTGATAAGAGTATTTCGGCGGATGTCCTGATTATCGGAGGGGGCATTGTCGGCGTTACTTGCGCCTATTGCCTGGCCGAAAAAGGTATAATGCCGGTATTAATCGAGGCCGGCGCGCTTGCTGACGGCACGAGCGGAAACACAACCGGAAAGCTTACCGTCCAGCATGACGTTATATATTATAAAATCGCGGAAAAGTATGGGCTGAAAGCAGCCCAAGACTATTTCTCATCACAGGCCGGTGCTCTGGACTTCGTTAAAAACGCGGCTGAAAAGGAGAAAATCGAATGTCAGCTGACATCAAACAACGCTTGTATATTCGCGGTTAATAACGAGGAACTGGATACGCTTGAACGCGAATATAAAACCGCGAAGAAAATCGGCATAGACGCGCAGCTTCGCATAAACCCGGATTTCCCCCCCGGAAGTAAAGGGCTTCTTTCATATAGCGGCCAATACGTTTTTCATCCCGTCAGATATATAGACGGTCTGGCAAAGGCGGCGGCAGACAAAGGCGCGGTTATCTATTGTGATACGAAGGCTGTTAAGCTTGAAGACGGCGAATTAAAGAAAATACGCTGCGAGGGCGGCATCACCGTTACAGCCAAACATGTTGTTATGGCCACACAGTATCCTTTTTATGACGGAGCCAACTTGTTTTTTACGCGCCTTTACCCCAAAAGAGCATATGGAATCGCGGTCCGCGCAAAAAGAGAGTGGCCGGAAGACAGCTATATAAACGTCGGCGACCCCGCGCGTTCGATCCGGACACATATCGAAAAAGGCGAACGCATCCTGATAACGGTCGGCGAAAGCCATGATACAGGCCGCGGATATGGCGACATGGCAAAACATTTTGATAATCTTTTAAAGTTCGCTGATCAGACGGCAGGCGCAGCGGACGTTATCGCCGGATGGTCCGCTCAGGACTATGATACTCCCGATGAACTGCCGTACATCGGCAGGATTTCGGATAACTCGAATATTTACGCCGCGACGGGATTTCGAAAATGGGGACTCCTAAGCGGTACGCTATCCGGCATGCTTATCACCGACCTGATAATAAACGGGAACTGCCGTTATGAAGGCCTATACTCCCGAACACGCTCCGATATTACGAGCTCTTTTAAAAAAGCGTTTGTCGGTACGGTCAACCCGGTTATAGAACTGGTTAAATCAAAATTGGAAGGTACTCGGGGAATAGAGGGATTACAGCCGGGAGAGGGGCGGGTTATACGTTTCGGCGGAGAAAAGGCGGGCGTCTACAGAGATGACAATGATAACGTAACCGTTATTGATATCACCTGCACCCATATGGGCACTGAACTCAACTTTAACAGTGCCGAAAAGACGTGGGACTGCCCGGCACATGGCGGACGGTATAATACGGACGGCAAACTTCTCGAAGGACCGCCCAAGGATTCGCTGAAAGTGTTGTTTAAAGGAACATACAAGGACTTCCTGGATAAATACTGAAAAACAGAACGCTGATGCTCACCGCATCAGCGTTCTGCTTTTCCCGGGTACAACGCTCATCGATATTAAGACGTTCTCATTTTTTCTTTTCCTTTGAGCGTTTATCGTTGATTAACTTCATGTGCTCGGGGGTAATCAGCGTTACGTTGTTTTCCCGTGCCCAGTCAACACATCCCTGCAGAGCGGCTTTGAGAAACACTCTGGGCACCTTTGTCATCATTCTGCAGGCGTCCTCGGTGAATTTTATCTTGTCGTCTATGCGGTCCGCTGCATAAACCACGCCTGAGAGGTCGGCCTCGCGGGCGGCGGGGATCTTCATGGCGATTGGGCGTCGAAATCTGGTATACCAGAAGTTTGTGCTGTCTCTGTAGCCGTAGTCCACCGGCACACGGGGAAACAAGGAGGCCTTCACTCCGTTAACGATGGCGTCGTAAAATTTTTCTTTCATCAGCACCTTATCGATTTTCAGAATAAAGTGGCATCCGAATTTGCTCGTGATACCGTTGAAATTACGATAGGGCGGCTCAATACCTTCGAGCTGCCCCACGCGCGGGCGATCCTCAAACGCGTTTTCAAGTGTGTCGTCCCATGTGCACTCCATCACTTGAAAAGCCTTTCTGATGACAAGCGGCCGCTCACCTTCGCACTGCCCGGCCTCCAGCTCAAATTTGCAGTTTGCCATCTTCTCCGCGCTGGTCTCGCCCGGAAAGCCCAGGCGTACGGTTTCACTGAAATCGCCCTTGCCGTCCTCCAGAAAGTTTATCGCGCACATGCCGCGCTTTAACAGGTTCTGGGCGGTATTGGAGCTGTTGCGGCACTCGAGCAGCATGGCGTAATAATCCTTACCGGCTATATAGTACGGAAAGCATAGCGAGTAAGCTCCCAGTGATGTGCTTTTATCGTCGGCAAGCGTAGAGATAAGCACTGTCGGCATGGGAAAGAAAGCCGATGTCTGATAGAAATTGTCCACTATTCGAAGATCCTTAAACGAGCTCATGGTCTGTACCTCACTTATTTTTCCGGCGGCGGCAGGAAGCCGGCCGCAATATTTTACAAGATTATGGATATTATAGCTTCTCTCAAATGCCTGTTTCTTATCTGTTTAAGCGCCGGCAGTGCGATTATTACAGTATTTTATGTAAGTGTCAACACGTATTCCGAGCGAGCGGTATAAGGAGGGTTTTCGCGCTCCTCTGTGCATATTGATATAATATATAAATTGATTTAACGTAGTAATTGACATATTCGGCAAGCAAAGGTACAATACATAATAGATATTTAACTATATTTTATCCGAAAAACAGTATCACGACAACAAGCGTAATGCACGGAGCGCCTGCTGCGGTGATTTTTGGGGAGAGGACGCTAGATGGACATACAGGAAAATTCTGCGGGTATCAAGGAAACCAACAAAGCATACAGCAGTCAGCTGCACGATATGCTGCTGCTCCGCTATGAGCCGATTGCCGTCAAGATGATCGCGGATATTTCGGAAGTACCCGATAACGCCGTTCATCCGAAACGCGACATGGGCAAGCATATGTCACTTTGTCAGGCGTACGCGCTGACGCGCCGAAATAAAAAAACCATTTTCATGGATATTGATTCCGAGTGGTGCTGGTGCCCGATCATCTGCATGGGTTATGTGGATTCCGAGCCCGGATCGAAGACTTTTGACTTTATGGCAAAATTCATCGAGGGCCGCCATAAGGATTCCGTCGACTCCGAGGATGCGGTGAAAAACTTCTTTGCCCGCTTCCCGCGTCTGCCCTATGGGAAATATAAGGGTATTGTCTCGGCTCCGCTGTGCGACTGCGATTTTGAACCGGACCTTGTCCTTATTTATGCGAATCCGGCACAAACGCGGATTATTATCGGCGGTATCAAGCAGATGACGGGTCAGCTGGTCGAAACAAAATTCGACGTGATCGATTCCTGCGCGTACGATACCGTGATGCCGCTTTTAAACGGCGAATACCGCATAACCTTCCCAGATCCCGGCGAGTACGAACGCGCGTTATCGGACGAGGACGAGGTTATCACCTCCGTTCCCCGCGGACGAATGGCCGAGCTGATCGCGGGCTTACGCAGCAATAACGAGCATGGTATAGGGTATAAGCTGCTTAGCAAAGAAATGATGTTCAGCTTCCCGCGCCCTTCGTTTTACAACGATATGTTTAAAATGTGGGATCTGGACACCGGAGATGTATGGGAACCGAGAAAATGACCTGAAAGATTACATACCGTCAGGCGCATAAAACGATGCGTCAGGCCCGGGAATGAGACAAACCTGACACATTTAATTTTTATGATAAGAAAATATTTTAAGGAGGTCGGGCAATGGCAACATGGCATGAGTATTTTTTGAAAGAAGGCAGTCCCCCGGAATGGCCCTATCCGGTTAAATTCGGACAGGAGCAGGAGATAGAAACCGACGTTCTTGTAATCGGCGGCGGCATAGCGGGCTGCTGGGCCGCTATCAGCGCCGCGAGGCAGGGTGTTCGGGTCGCGCTGCTTGAAAAGGGCGATGTCGAGCGAAGCGGCTCGGGCGGACCCGGCTGCGACCACTGGTGCAACGTGCCGGCAAATCCCCTCTCGCGGGTAGATCCGGACGAGTGGGCGGAACATATGGCCAAAGGTCCCTACAGCAACGGCATAGGACTTCAGATCCAGAACAGAGAAGACTATGACACTCTTCTTGAAATGGAGCAGATGGGCGGGAAGATCCGCGACACAGATGACGAGTATGTCGGTGCTGAAGGCCGCGACGAGAAAACAAAGTTCATGATCTCTCCGCGCTACGGAGTTTCCCACAATCTTCTTCCGGAGCCGGGCGCCGGAGAACCGGGCTTCAATCCTCCCGAAAAGCGCACCAACGTTGTCATCCGCATCTGGGGCACCACGTTCAAGCCCCTTCTTAAAAAGGAATGCAAAAGACTCGGCGTGCAGATATTCGACCGCGTTATGGGAACGAGCCTGCTCAATGAAAACGGCGTGCAGGGAGCGCGCGTTGTGGGCGCTACCGGCCTTAACGGCCGTACCGGCGAATTCCTTGTTATCCGCGCTAAATCCGTTATTCTCTCGGCCGGCGGCGCCGGATCATTGTGGCTTATGAGTATGGAGCACGGCGGCTATTCCAACATGCATTCGCGCAACGACAGCAGCGACGGCACGGCTATGGCCTGGAGAGCGGGCGCCACCCTCACCATGATGGAAAGCACCGGAAGCGTAGGTATCGCCACCGGCCTCAAGCATAAATGGTATACCGGAGCGGGAGATGCGAGCTACGAAAACGTACCGATCGTCGATGCGGACGGAAAGCGGATTCCATATCCGATACAGGGCTGGGAGGATGCCGGCGCGATGGCTCCTACTGCCGAAACCACGGAAAAGATCCGTAAGGCTGTTTTAAGCGGTGAATATCAGCTGCCGTTTTACGGCGACTTCCCGGCAATGTCGGATGTCGAGCGGCGCGCTACCTGGAATCTCATGCTGACCGAGGAGTCCACCACCAAAATCATGGTAGACACATTAAAAGACGGCGGATGTGACCTCAGCCGCGATCAGCTCCTGTCCTATAAATTCATCGAAGGCCAGAGCCTGCCCCAGTGGCGCGATGCCGGACGCGGCGGACTTCTGGTAGACTGGAATTTGAAAACGACGCTTGACGGACTCTACGCCGCCGGAACACAGACCTTCTCTGCGCAGGATCACAGCTACTGCGCCGCGACGGGACGTTACGCGGGCCGCAAAGCCGCCGCTTACGCGAAAGAAGTCGGCCAGGGCAAGATAAGCCGTGAGCAGATCGAGCAGGAAAAGGACCGCGTTTTCGC
>JAAYBW010000001.1 GCA_012729975.1 Clostridiales bacterium | reverse complement strand
GACAGGGCCTTCATGTCCCGCTGCGCGGCCGCGGGGCTGGATTTCGTTTTCATGCAGTTTGACGGCCTTGACGATACCGTTTACGAAAAACTGCGCGGCAGGCCTCTTTTTAAAGAAAAGCGAAGCGCCATAGATGCCTGCGGCTCGCACGGCGTAGGCGTGACCCTGGTGCCGACTGTCGTTCCGGGAATTAACGACGGCTGCATAGGAGACATCCTGCGCTTCGGCCTTAATAATTCACCCGCGGTGCGCGGCGTGCATTTTCAGCCCGTCAGCTACTTCGGCCGCGTACCGAAGCAGCCGGACGACGCCGGAAGAATCACACTGCCGGAAATCATTTCCGCCATAGAAAAGCAGACGGACGGCCTTATACGCGCCGCCGACCTCGCCCCGTCGTCCTGCGACCATCCCCGCTGCGGTTTCCACGGTGATTTTGTTGTCCTGGATGACCGGGTTCTCGCCTTGACACCCGCCCCGGGCTGCTGCTCATCGAAAACGGACGGCCGGGCTCGCGCTAACCGATTGTTCGTGTCCCGCCGCTGGAAAAGAACCGATATCGGCGCGCCCGAGCCGGGCAACGACTTAACGGATATGTCGACCTTTCTTGCACGCGTCAGGCGAAACGGCTTCACAATTACGGCTATGGCCTTTCAGGATCCATGGAACATAGACCTTGAACGTCTGCGCCGCTGCTCCCTGCATGTCTGGGACTCCGGCAGAATAATCCCGTTTTGCGCCTATTATGCCGGGTTCCGCTGAAAAATGCGTTATCTGTCGGCGCAGTTTGTTATATTATTGTCTCGTCTTTCGTAATAATATATATCAAGGAGTATTGATATGAAGCTCACCGAGCGCGAAGAAATGTGCCTTGACGCGCTGAATAAAAGCGGCCAGCCGGATCGTGTCCTGAACCATTGCCGCTCGATCGCGGCCTTGTCGGCGGCTCTCGGAAACGCGCTTGCAGAAAAAGGAATTCCGCTGGATTTGTCCCTATGCTGGCGCGGAGGGCTGCTGCACGACGTTTGCAGGACCCGCCGCCGCCACGCCGAAACGGGCAAAGCATATCTGGAGGAGCTCGGCCTTACGGATGAAGCCCGCATATGCGAGCTTCATTCCGGGGAAGACATAGATCCGGACATTATAGACGAGGCCGCCGTAGTATGTCTGGCCGATAAACTGGTGAGCTGCGCCGAATACGTGGGCGTAGAGGAGCGTTTTCGTTACACCCGTGAACGCTTCGCTCACGACACCGAGCTTTTAAAGCTTATCGACCGGCGTCACGCGGTCGCGCGGGCGCTCTACGAACGCGTGCAAACGATTATTGACGCGCCCCCGGAAAGCGTTTTAAAGACAGCGGATAAATTTGACAAGCTTCGTCTTGTGTGATTAAATATTTTAGTGGCATTATAACTGCGTAAATAATAAGTCCGTTCTGCTTTGAATCCCAATATTTAACTGATACAGGCACGGCTATACGCCGGGTCTGGGAAGGAGGTAAACAATGGCATTGTTCTGCACAAAATGCGGCAGCCCTGTTCCGGAGGGTTCCATGTTCTGTACAAGCTGCGGCACAGCGCTTTCCGCCGACAGCGGCGCCGGGCCTACTGCCTCTGAGGTGGTTGCCGAGGCCGAGGAAATCATCGAAAACGCTCACTCCGCCTCTTCGCCGGGAATTGACCAGCCGGTAATGACGGTGGAGGATATCATCGCCGAGGAACATTCGAAGGAAGCGCCTTCGGAATCCGTGCCCCCTCAAATGCAGTGGCGTCCCGAGGCGCCGGTTCAGCCCGTACAGCAGCCCGCCGGGCCCGTCATACCGCCGGTTCGGCCTGTGCAGCAGCCTTTTCAACAGCCCGCTTCGCCCATGAAACCGCCTGTTCAAACTATGCCGCCGCGCTATGCGCCTGCCGTGCCCGTACCCCAGCCGCCCCCCATTCCCCCCTCATCCGAAGAACCGGACAAGCCGAGCTACAAAAGCAAGTACGCGCTCATATCTTCATGGGGCTATGTGGGTATAAGAGTGCTTATGGCGATACCGGTCATCGGTTTCATCCTCACGATAATCTGGGCCTGCGGAGGCTGTCGGAAATATCAAAAGCGCAACTTCGCGCGCTCAACGCTTTTATTAATGGTAATCGCTCTTGTAATTACGATTATCGCCACTGTTGTCGCCTACTTTATGCTTCGCGACACTCTGCCCGACATACTTGAAAATTTCACTAAAGCATTTGAAGACGCATTCCCCGGCTACACCATCCAGTGGAACTGATCCCTTCTCCCGCTCTGTTATCAGGCCGTCCCGGCAGCGAATGACGGGACGGCCTGACTGTCTCCGCCCGCTCATTTTTCCGTAATTGTGTGACATCACGTAGTTGCTGAAGTTAAAAAATAATATCATAACGGTGAAACAGGGAAAAGGAGGCCGTTATGATAAAAGATCTTACTACCGGGAGTCCGACTAAAAAAATACTTATATTTTCATTGCCTCTTCTGCTGACAACAGCCCTGCAGCAGGTATACAATATGGCGGGCAGCGTTATAGTAGGGCAGGTTACGGGCCGCCCGGGTCTGGCTGCCATCGGCGCGGCATACCCGGTTATCCTCATCCTTCTGGCTATTGCCACCGGCTCTTCTATGGGCTGCTCGGTAACTATATCTCAGCTTTACGGCGCCGGGCGCATTCGCGAAATGAAAAGCGCGATTTATACGGCGCTGATTTCTCTTTCGGCACTCGGCGCGCTGCTCGGCGCTGCCGGGATCCTGCTTGCGGAGCCTCTCATGCGCATGCTCAACGTCTCG
>JAAYBW010000181.1 GCA_012729975.1 Clostridiales bacterium | reverse complement strand
TTATCGACTCCATAGCGAAAAACTGGCTGGCGCAGGACGGAGTCTGGTTTCAGGCCGTTGAGTTCACTCACGGTATGAACGACGCCAAGCGCTGCAACGACTCCACCTGGGTAAGGTTTTCCCCCTTTGAGGCCTGGTCGATAAAGCGTCTTCTAGGGCTCGGCGACAAACCCGGTCTCAAAGGGCTCGAAAGAGCGCTTAATTTCCGTATGTACGGCCGCTTAAACGTACAATCCTGTCAGTGGGAAGCAGAAAACTGTCTGATATTTCACATGAACGACTGCCGTGTTCAGAGTGCCCGCGTACGAAAGGGCCTTGAAGATTACCCCTGTAAAAGCGCCGGTCTTGTGGAATACTCCTCTTTCGCGGAGGCCATAGATCCCCGCATCAAAACCGAGTGCCTGGGCTGTCCGCCTGACCCGCACCCCGCGCAGTGGTTCTGCGCTTGGAAGTTCACCCTCTGAAAACTACACTGTAAGTACGTATATAATAACCCCCGGCGAGGTGAGAACCATGGATACTCTTGAGCTTCAGCTTTTCATGTCTCTGTCGCAGACCTTAAGCTTCACCAAAACCGCCAACGAATTTTTCATGTCGCAGCCCACTGTGAGCAATTACATTAAGTCGCTCGAATCGGAATTGGGCGTCAGGCTGCTCAACAGGGACTCCCGCAGTGTATCCCTCACCCCCGAGGGACAGGAGTTCGTCGGCTACACCCACTCCCTCCTCACCCTCCAATTGGAAGCGGAGACCCGTCTTCGCAACATAGCTGAAGGGCGGCGCGGCTATATTAAAATCGCCATGCTCACGAGCGCGGCCCAGCTTTTTTCGGAATGCATAACGGAGTTCGGTGCACAGGAGCAGAACGTTCAGATCGACGTGGACATAAAAGAAGGGGCCGATATGATAAGGGCGATAAATCAGGGCTCCTACGATATTTACTTCGCCAACAGGTATATGCTCACAAGAGATGATAATATAGAATTCACCGTGACGGGCACGCACAGTCTTCACCTGTTCGTGCACCGCGATATTGCCGGGAATATTGATATGCGCGACTGGTCCACGCTGTCTGCTTACAAATTTGTATCTGTACCGGACACAGACTTTGCCCTATCCGGTCAAATACGGCAGATATGTTTAAGCCGCGGTATCAAGCCCGACATCATCAATTACTATAACCGCGCGGACACGCTCCTTCTGGCCGTTAACTCCGGCATAGGCATTGCGATACTGCCGCCGCAATTGAAGTACTGCTACAACTTCCCCAACGTTGTTTCTATGCCCATTGAGGGCGAGGATGCCGAGATAAGCTCGGTCGTTGCCCGGAACAAAAACCGCGAAAATCCGGAGGCTTTCAGATTTCTTCAGCTTAAGGCACTAACCGGCTGGCGTCCTTTCGCGTTTGACTGCTGAAGAAGATCGGCATTAATAAGTGAGCTATACGAAAATGTTATCGCACTATAGGAAACGCTCTTTTGACAAAGGGAGCGTTTTAATTTATAATAAAATTGAATAAAAGCGGCGACTTTTTTATGAATTCAGGCTTACTGATACAACATAAACGAAAGGAATTAATTATGGCCAGCAGACGAAAAGTTATCATTACGGTAGCCCAGACAGGCAATTTCCAGGGCAAAGCCGCAAATCCGAACCTTCCCGAGCAGCCAGACGAGATAATAACCTCAGCATATGACTGCTATAACGCAGGCGCATCGATCGTCCATGTCCACGCCCGCGACAAGGCCGGCAATTCCAGCAACGACCCCGATATCTTCGCGGAAATAAACACCGGCATCCGCGCGAAATGCCCCATTATCATTCAGAACTCCACTGCTCCCGCCACAAAGCCCGGTTCAGAGGCCGACGACGGCGTCGCGCTGCTGGATATGAAGGACAAGTCCTGTCTGCCCGAAATGTGCTCTCTTGACACCTCCCTTATAACCACAGTATGGGGCGATCTGTCTTTCATCTACAGGTGGGAGCGCCCCTGGCTTGTTAAGCAGGCGAAGAAAATGATGGATCTGGGAATAAAGCCCGAGATAGAGGTATTTAACCCCTCCAGCGTCGAGGACGTCTTTAACTTCCTCGTTCCCGCGGGCGTCATTGAAGATCCCGTATCCCTGACCTTTGTCATGGGAATGAACAAGGTAAGCCAGGGAGCTATCTCATTTAGCCAGCCAAACCTCGATTTCATGATAAGCCTGCTTCCAAAGGACCGTTTCGTCGACTGGTCCACCATGGCCATCGGCGCAAATCAGCTGCACGGCGTTACCTACGGTCTTCTCAAGGGCGGCAACGTCCGCGTCGGCATGGAGGACAACATCTACTACTCATACGGCCAGCTGGCAAAGAGCAACGCGCAGCTCGTCGAGCGCATGGCCCGTATTATCCGCGAGCTCGAAATGGATGTCGCCACGCCCGATGAGGCCAGAGAGATCCTTAAGCTCAAACCCCGTAAGTAAGGCGGTCTGCAATATGAAGCTTGACGGTGTAAATCACATCGGCATAATCGGCAACGGCATGATAGGCGACAGTCTGTCCGTGCTTACGACAGGCCACGGTTACCGCACTACCTGCCTAGCCAGAAATCCCGATAAGATTCCCGAATATAAAAAGAAATACGACGGATACTTCCGTCAGATGATCGACCACGGCCTGATGCCCGAAAATCAGCTCGCCATTTGCGAAAAATATTTAAGCTACACGCTTGACATCAGTGACCTTAAAGACTGCGAGGTCATCTTCGAGTGTGTTTTTGAGGATATTGATCTCAAGCACGGCATTTACGCGGATATTGAGAATAACTGCCCCGACGTAAAAGTCATCTGCTCGGTAAGCTCGTCCTTCGTACCCGACGTGCTCGGCGAGAAAGCCACGAAATATAAGGACAGAATTATCGTAACGCATCCGTTTAATCCAGCGCACATGGTTCCGTTTTTTGAACTTTGCGGCGGAACGCAAACAGACCCGGACGTTTTGCAGTTCGCAAAGCAGATGCTCGAGTCACTTGACCGCAAGCCCGTCATTCTCAAAAAGCCCGCCCCGGGCTTTATCGGAAACCGCCTTCAGTTTGCTCTGTGGCGGGAGGCTTTAAACCTCGTGGAAAGCGGAATATGCGACCCCCGGGATGTCGACACCTGCCTTAACTACAGCTTTTGCCCGCGCTATACCTCTATCGGCATCTATGAGCACTTTGATAACGGCGGCCTTAATCTCAATATAACTACCTGCGACACCGTTTTCCCCACGCTGAGCAACATAGACAAAGCGCCTGCCGCCATTACCGACAGGATCGCCAGGGGCGATCTGGGCGCGAAGACCGGCGTAGGCTTTTACGATTGGCGCGGTGTCGATATGGACGCTTACCAGGAACGAGTCAACGCGCCGTACTGGCGGTTTATTAATTGGGATATGCCCAAAGAGTAAGGATGGTTAAAACAATGGTATATGACAACAACAAGGGCGGGGAGTTCTCGAAATATTTCGTTCAGGTGCTTAAAGAGCCCGCGAATATGGGCACACCCGAGTTTCGCGAGCTTTACAATCGCTTCGCGAAGCGTGTTCTGTGGATGGACAGCGACGTCTGCGAAGGCGCTTTTCAAATGAATACGGCCTGGTATTTCGCCGTCCCGGAAAGAGACCCCATATTTACTGAGCATGTGCATGACTATGATGAACTTATCGGGTTTTACGGCAGCAACAGCGATGACCCTTATGATCTGGGCGGAGTCATCGAGTTTTCCGTAAACGGCGAGGCTCACAGACTCACCCGCTCGACTATGATTTTCCTGCCCGCCGGCGCGACCCATAACCCGATGCGGATCCTGGAGGTCAATAAGCCTATCTTCCATTTCTCTATCGTCACAAATCCGACCTACGAGGGGAACGCGACATATAAATAATACTCCGATTTAAATAAGGCCGTGGGCTTTAACCCACGGCCTTAACACACTATACAGTAATAACTCATGTATTACGGAATTTCAATGCCCCGCAGCTTTAAGCAAAATGCCCGCCGCTTCGGCAAATCCGCCCCCATCCCTTTCTTTGGTAACATAAGCGGGCGGGTATTCGAGCATATCCGTGAAATCCGCTATGTTCGCGACGCCTACAGATATCGGGAAATATTCGAACATCGGCTCATCGTTTGGAGAATCCCCGAAAAAGACAACGCTTTCCTTCGGGCTCGGCTCATTAAACAGCTCATTCAGACAGAGAAGAGACATACCCAGTTTATCGTAATTTCCGTACCAGGCGTTTACATGAATCGAGCTTATCTTTGCCTGCGCACCCTGGGAGATACATATGTCACGGATTTGTCTTGCGGTATCCATACCCAGATATGGCGGCGTTTCGGCAAAGTCAAAGGCGATATCATACCATCTGCAAAACTGATCCCCGGCAACCCGCGCCTGTGGGATCCGGGAGAGCACCTTCTCCCGCAAAGCTTCAAGCCGCGATCCCGCGTCGCTCGCCGCCTCCCGGTGCCTCATTACCGTCAAGAGTCCCTCTTTGAGGTACATTGCGAAAGCTCCGTTTTCCCCTACTACGGCCGCGACAGGCCATTGACGCGCTATCAGATCGCACCATCCGGCCGGTCGGCCGGTGACCGGTATAACATTTATTCCCGCCCGGGACAAATCCCAAAGCGCGCCGAAAGCTTCCTTTGTAAGCTTTCCGTCCGTTGTAAGCGTGCCGTCTATGTCGCACAGCGCATATTTTATTTTTACCGCGGCCGCGGCGGATATCTCCCGGATATTTTTCAAACATATACCTCCCGTGATGGCCTGCTTCGTTTTCGAGGTTTATTCCTTTGTTGAATCCACGGCTGAATCCACGTTATTCCCATAGTTCGCCATATTGCCAATTTATGCTTATTATTCTTCCATATTATTGCAATTAACACTTATTAGTGCTATAATCGATTTAAGTACATATACTTAAGAATTATCCGCTTTAAACTTGCTTAAAACGGGGTTTACCATGAGAAATCAGACTTGCGCGATCATTGCCGACGGGCCGCTTCCTTTTCCGGAAAACTCCGTCGACGGTATCGCTTTTAAGGAAGCTTTCACAAAGCTGCTTCGCAGCTGCGCTCTTGAGATGCTGTGCTGTGAATTTGTCTGCGGCATGGAGCCCGGCGCCGAGCTTATCGGAGCGGAAATACTGCTGTCCATCCGCGATGAAACCGGCCTGTCCCTGCACGGCGTAACAGCTTCCGAAGAGCAATGGCTGGGATGGTCTCTCCCCATGAGAAACCGGTTTTTCAAAGTGATGGAAAACGCCGATTCCGAATATATGGCAGGCACCCGAGCGCACGCCAATAGCCGCGAGAATCAGCTCAAGGCCGTAACCGACCGCGCCGACGTGATCATAGCGGCAACTCAGAGGGCGGACGGGCCCTTGTTTAAGATAATTACCGAGGCAATCGCCCGGGGATCAAGAGTTCTCCAGCTCGATCCTCTTACCCGCTCGATAAGCGAGCTGCCCTCATTAT
>JAAYBW010000180.1 GCA_012729975.1 Clostridiales bacterium | reverse complement strand
GAATGGATGTGCAGTACGCCGTGAATAGCGGTCTACTATTTATGCCAAGCGAACCGCCGTGAGCGTGATCCGCATACTCGGTGGTGTGGGAGGACGGGGGTTAGCCACCCCCTCCTACCCGATTGTCAATTGTCTCGCCCTATGGTTTATTGCTCCGCCCGCGGTGCTATTCTGGCCGTAACCGTGGCGGCCCGCCTGCGGATCTCTCTTGCGATCCTGAGCTTTTCCTGATTCGTCGTGAACGCGATGAAGATAAGCAGGAACAATCCGATTCCCACGTACTGCAATGCCGCCGGTATTCCCAGAGCGAGCATGCCCGCGGTTAAGAGCTTCATGGAAAACGCGCCTATGAAAACTCCCAGAGTAAGGTTTGTATATCTTGAAAGATAAAATCCGATGAAAACCGGCGGGAAAGCTTCAAACACCATGCTCATTGAAGCGTTGAATTTCGCGTCCGCCAACACGGATCCCGATAACGAAAGATTTATCGTGCCCGCGACTCCCACCATCAGGCCGCATAAAAGATAGCAGCCCATGACATTGCGCTTTTCACGAATGCCCGTACTGTTTGAAAGCGCCTGATTGCTGGCCAGTGAACGGGTGTTATATCCGAATACGGTGTATGTGTAAAGAACATAAAACACGAGCCCGGCCGCGATACCCAGAATAAACACATACGGAGACTTACCGAAAAGCAGCATACCGAAGTCGTTGATTCTGGCGCCGCCGCCTTTATTGAAAACCATGTTGATGCTCTCGTATATAAGCATCATGCCGATACTGATTACGAGCGCGGGAACCTTCAGCAGAATGTACAGCAGCCCGTTTATAGCCGACGCGACAAGGGCTACCAGAACACAGCCCAGCAGCAGCCCGACAGGCCCGATATTCAGCGCCTGTCCGATCGCGCCTCCGATAATCGAGGACATCACGACCATCATTCCCACGGAAAAATCCCATCGTCCGTTTTTCATATTGCAGGTCATCGCCAGCGCTATAGCGGCGCCCATCATGGTCTGCTGCGCGACTATCCTCAGGCTGGCGGCGGAACCGAACTGTCCGGAACCGAAAGCCTTCGCGAGAACATACAGCACAACGAACATAATAACGGGCAGAGCCAGCGTTCTTATCGCGTTACCGGTAAAATTCTTAAAATTCTTCATACACAGCACCTGTTTCGCCCCACGGCACGAATTGACCGATCAGTTCAAATTGCCCGGAGCGGCCCGGCTGTAAGTTCCCGGGCCGCCCGCGCATTAAATCGCGTTTGCTTTACTTTCCGAACGACTGCGCCAGCTTAATCAGATTATCAACGCTCGCGTCGGGATTCGAGAGAACTATATACTCGCTGAGCTCCTCGAGAGAGTAAACTCCGCCTTTGGAAAGCTCAACATATGCCTTGTACTCTTCCGTTGAATGAAGAAGTACATAGGGCATGAGAATGTCGGGAACGGAACCGTCGTCGAGGGTCATCTTGTTATCCGTAAGCGCGTTATAGAGAAGAACATATGCGATCTGCGCCTGAGCGTTAACGCCCTCGACCGCGTGGGACAAGATGCCGTTGTCAAAGCCGACCGACACGTCACTGCCGTCGTCAAAGGAGCTGATCTGGATCTTTCCGCCGTAGCCTGCCGAAATCAGCGGCTGATACAGATAGTTGGAGGAGTCGACCGCGCTGAAGATCGCGTCTACATCGGGGAACTGTGTAAGCAGGTTCTGGGCAGCCTCAGCCATAACAAAGGAACGGGCTTCCGTTATAGCGGTCTTTCCGGCCTCTTCAAGTGCCTGATAAGCGCCTGTGAAACGGTTGTCGAACGCCGCGGAGATTCCGGGGGGCAATCCGAATATAGCCATCTTTTCAGCTCCGTTTGCGAGCATCTCCTTGGCTATGTCATATCCGACTTTTTTGTCGTCCGCGTAAACGCTTCCCACGTAATACGGGTTGTTTTTGAAGGTATCGTAGCCCGGCTCAATAGTCAGATTGTTATTCGCGGCAACGAAATACACGCCGTTTTGCTCACAGATCTGTAAAAGCCTTTCGCTGACGCCGCCAGTGGCCAGATCAATGATTCCGTCAACGCCCGCGGCGCAGAGGTTTTCGACCGCAGCGACCGCCTCGTCGGGAGTTGAGCCGCCGCCCATCTGGAACGTTGTGCCCGTCGCGTCCGCGAGGACCTTCACGCCGTCATAGATCCTGTCGAACCATCCGCCTGTGTTTGTGTAGACAATAAGGCCGAGCTTAAACGACGGCAGAGCCACCGGCTCCTGTGTCTGATCCGGCGACGTTGTATCCGGTGCCTGCGTTGCCGGAGCCTGCGTTGCAGGTGTCTGTGTTTGCGGCGCTTGCGTGGGCGCGGGGGTTTCCTTAGCGCATGCGCAGAACAAAACAGCCACAAGCAGCACTGCACTTATTAGTGCCAGAAATTTTTTCTTCTTCATTTTTATCCTCCCAATTATATTTTCGCCACGTTTTTAGCGTGGAAGAAGACCGAGTCTGTCGCGCTTATACGTAAAAAGTATAACAAACAGGAATATAATACCCTGTATAATGCCCGTATATGTGTTCGGCACGCCCACTATCGTCAGTCCGTTTATTATTATGATAATAAGCAGGCTTCCCACAACAGCGCTTTTCATGGTTGCCGTGTAGCCGCCCGATAAGGAAAGGCCGCCTAAAACAACGGCTATTATTACCCTCATCTCCAGGCCGTAACCTACGTTTGTGCTCATAACCCCGTTGCGAAGAAGATCAAAGTAAGCGGCTATGCCGATAGCGACTCCGCAAATCAGATAAGCTGCGATCCTGTATATATCAACGTTAACACCGGAGCTTTTGGCGGCCTTAATGTTCTCGCCGATCGCCTTGTTGTACTTGCCGATTTTCGTAAATTCCAATATGCAGAATACTATTACGGCCAATCCTATAAGCACGGGGAGCTTAACGCCCAAGCCCGGTTCCTTGATCTCGGTAACACCTATGGACCTCGCCTGGAGCACGGTATTGACTATCCCGCGGCAGGCAAACTGCATGCACAGCGATGAAATAAACGGAGGTATGCGCAGCTTAACGGTTATCATGCCGGTTATAAGCCCGCAAATAACCGCGACAAGGACCGTCACCACAATAAGAACAACGGGGGCTCCCGTCTGCTTGTATGCCAGAGCCGCCAGCATTTCTGATAACGCCAATACGGCGCCTACGGAAAAATCTATGCCGCCGTGAGCGTGGATCATTGTCACGCCGATCGCCACGACCATAACGGTAAAAGACTGGTTGAGGATCAGATTCAGGTTTCTGCCGCTTAAGAATTTGGATCCCCCCGCCGCCGTGAAAATCGCGAAGACGACAAGCAGTCCGATAACAGGCAGAAGGCCTGAGAGCTTTTGTTTAAATCTTGCCAATTTCATTACCTCTCATATCATGGCGTGGATAACATCCTGCTCGGTCAGCTCCGGAGAACGCGCGAATTCGCCGTTTATTTTTCCGTTTTTCAGAATATAAAGACGATCGCTCATCCCTATCAGCTCCGCGAGCTCCTCGCTTATGAGGACAATAGCGCAGCCGCTGAGCTTTAGATCATACATCAGCCTGTACATAGACTGCTTAACGCCTACGTCGACGCCTCGCGTCGGGCAGTCCAGTATAAGTATTTCCGAGTCGTTTCCGAGCCACTTGCCAAACACTACCTTCTGCTTGTTGCCGCCCGAAAGATAGCGGGTCAGCTGCTCCATAGACTGACACTTAACTTCAAGAGAGCAAATAGCTTTGTCCGTAAGAGCCTTTTCCCTGCCCCCCGCGACAAGCCCGCCTTTAACAAGCTTGGACAAAGAGGGAAGAACAACATTGTTCCTTATCGAGGCATTGAGCATTATCGCCTCTTCGTCACGGTTTTTCGAAACATAGCCCATGTGGTTTTTAACAGCCGTGCTGGCGTCCTTTATATGCGTCCCGTCTGCCAAAGTTACAGAGCCCACTATGGCGCTGTCTATCCCGAACAGCAGACGCCCGAGCTCATGGATACCGCCGTTCGCGAGACCGCCGAATCCCAGTATCTCGCCCGCGTGCAGCTCAAAGCTCACGTCCTCTACCATTTCGGCGCCGGTCAGATGCTCGGCTCTGAGAACTGCCTCTTCTCCCCGAACGCCGTCGTAGTCATTTCTGTAGTAATTGCCCGTCAGTTCCCGTCCGACCATCATGGACTTAATGACGGACTCATCAAACTCGTCTTTTGTCAGCGTGCCGATTATGTCCCCGTCTCTGAGCACCGTCATTATCGTGCAGACGCTCATGAGTTCCTCAAGGTCATGCGAGATAAAAATAACTCCCTTATCCTCGCTCTGCATTTTTTCGACAGCGTTGTAGAGAAGCTTTCGCCCGTCATTGGACAGGGCTGTTGTAGTCTCGTCGATTATCAATACGTCGGGCTCTTCATACATGGCCTTGGCCAGCTCGACCAGCTTGCGATCTTCGGGATTGAGCTTAAACGTCGGAGCGCCCGCGGGTATAGCACCCGCTCCGATTTTACCCAGAGCGTCGGCAGCGGCCTTGTTCAGAGCCTTTTTAGAGACCAGGCCGAATCTTGAATACCGCTTTTCCTTGCCGAGGAAAATGTTCTCGGCAACCAATATATCGGGCGCGGTGCCCATCTCCTGCACTATCATCGCAACGCCGAGGTTTTGCGCTTCAACAACGCTCGCGGGCTTGTAGGGATTTCCTTCTTTAAACATCTCGCCGCTGTCCGCGCCGCGTATTCCGGCGATAATAGACGTGAGCGTCGATTTTCCGGAGCCGTTTTCTCCTATAAGACCGTGCACCTCGCCGCGGCACAGGGTAAAATCCACATCCCTCAGTGCCGTTGTCGGGCCAAACTGCTTATTGATTTTATGAACACTGAGGAGAACCTCGCTCATTATTCCACCAACCTTAAATGTACCCGTCCGTACTTTATGACGCTAAAAGAGTCATCTGCCGGTCACCGGGTCATACGCTTCGATAAAAAGCATAAGTAAATCGCTTTGCCGCGCGTCCGTGCTCACCCGATTAAAGATAAGCTTTAAGAGGGAAACCGGATACATGTTATTAAAAGTATTAAACCCATCGAGATATTCTATATTATTTGCTTATATATTTCAATTTGCACGGTGCATATTTAGCAGTCAAATAAAAGCGCTCGGGCAGTGCACTTTGCACAGTAATGCGATGCGGCCCGTTTTTTCCGCTAAGCTCAGTTTCCGTCCCGGACGCTGACCGGGGTTTTAAATCCGTCCGAGTATTCGATAGTGCCGTCATTTAATATCCAGAGCGCCTCGGTGTCCGGCACGGACTCAATAATGCCGCGGCCTTCCTCAAGCGACATGTTGAATATCGCCGTTGAAAGCGCGTCCGCCGCGCCCGAGTCCGGGCAGATGACCGTAACCGCGGTAAAATTTGTCGAGGGCATGAGCGTAGCGGGGTCTATTATGTGGTGATAGTACTTGCCGCCCACCGTGTAATAACGCTCGTATATACCGCTTGACACGACTGAGCGGTCTGAAACGGCAAGGGTCATAAGCTCGCTCCGTGGGCTTTCCTTGTCCGGGTTTTGCACGCCTATATTCCAGTCCGTTATTTTATCGTAGCCGCCCGCGGGCTTACCGCCTATGGCCGCCACATTTCCCCCCACGCTTATAAGCAGCGAATCGACGCCCATGTTATTAAGATATTCCGCAAGCCGCCGCACCGCGTAGCCTTTCGCGACAGCTCCCACGTCCAGCCTCATCAGCGGGTCATTAAGATATACCGTCGAAGCTCCGGTATCGATTATCATATCATTTATATCTATATGCTCCGCCGCCTGCCGCAGGAGCTTCGGCGGCGGGAGCTCGGCGTTTTCGGGGTCTTCGATGCCTGCCTCGCGGTAATCGTGCCATACAGACAGCACAGAGCCCATTGCGACATTCACTTTCCCGCCCGTAGCACGGTATTGCTCTTTCGCGAACGTGAGCAGGGATATAACCGCCTCATCCACCTCGACCGGAGCCTTTCCGGCGCTGTCGTTTATCGTTTTTATGTTATTTACGCCCTCGTAGTCGTTATATATGTCATACAGCTCGTGGTATCGCTCAAGCTCGCCGCGAATGAGCTCGGCGAGCCGCGTAAACTCCTCCTCGCTTTCGCTGTAGCCCACAATCGTTGTTACAGTGTCGAAAAGCGTCAGAAACTGCGCCTGATAGCGTCTTTTCTTTTCCTTTCCGCATCCCACCGATACGAGCAGCGCAAAAACCAGGCAGAGTATCGTCAGCCTTTTTATATACATACTATCCCCCTGTCGGGACCCGAATCTTAAACTTCGATATTTCCGCGGGAAAACGGGAGAGGCAATAAGCCGCTGCCTCTCCTTATTGTCTTCCGGGTACCCGAAGTCCCGCTTACGCGGCGGCTTTCGCCAGGGCTGCCTTGAAGTCTCCGATGCTTACGGTCACTGAAGCGATAATATCCGTGTCCGTCGCGTGGTCCGTCCCGTCAACTGCTATTCCGGAAACCTCGGCCGCTGTTTTACCGGTCACGTACCGCGCGAACGCGGCAGCCTGCTCATACCACTCTTTGCCTATCGACGACGCGCCTTTCATGCCGTAGGCGTCGCCGATCTCGTTTTTCGTCTTGGGCGCGGCGGCAAGGTCGCTCGTTATTTTGCCGCTTGCGTCAAAATTCACATTGCTCTGGCTCGCGTCGATAAGGCAGCTTGTTATAACTCCCGCGGCATTCGTCGTCGTCACCGCGTAGGTCGAGTATACCTGTACCATACCGCCCTCCGCGCCCGCGTTTTTGGAGTTTGCTATATTCGTCACAACGCCGAGGCTCAGCTTATCCGCTGCTGAAGCGCCCATATCCGCCGCGCTCGCGACCGCTTTTTCAAGGCCGTCGATAAATCCGCCTATCGAAATGGTCACGGAAGAGGAAAGGTCGCTGCCGGAAGCGTGCCCGGACTCGTCAACGGCAATGCCCCTGACCTCCTCAATCGTTTTGCCGACTACATAGGCCGCGAAGGCGGCTGCCTGCTCGTTCCACTCTTTACCTATCGATGACGCGCCTTTCATGCCGTAGCCCCCGCCGAGCTCGTTTTTCGTTTTAAACTCGGAATCGAGCGGCGTTGTAATCTGCCCGGATTTGCCGAAGTTTACCTGAGTCTGGGCCGCGTCTATAACGCAGGCGGTGATTTTGCCGTCCGCCCCCACCGTTACCGCGAATATCGATGAGTCCACCTGCGCAAGCCCGTCTTTTTCACCCGCGTCGGTTGATTTCGATATCGAACTGATAACCGCGAGCCCTGTCTTGACTTTTTCCCCGTTCGCGGCGGTTTCCGGCGGAGCCGCTGTCGGCGCCGGTGTCTCTTTCGCTTTGCATCCCGCCAATAATGCGGCAGTGATAATGGCAGCCAGTAAAATGGATAAAAATCTTTTCATGTTTAACCTCCGTAATAATCGTTTTATTTAAGACGCAATCTCAGCAGTACCGGTGCCGTTGTTTTCAGTATTACCGAGGTGGCAAATCCGGTGATGATTGCCGATACAAGCAATATCGGAAGATATATCCAAAGGGGCGTTGAAAGGATGACCGAAGCCGCGGCTATCTGGCCGATATTGTGAAACGCGGCGCCCGAAACGCTTATCAGCAGATAGGATATCCTGCCTGAAAAGAGGAACAAAAGCAGCGCCATCACGCCGACAGAGGCAAGTCCGCCGCTCGCGCTGAGTATTCCGGCAATGACTCCCCGGGTCAGTAATACGAACAGCGCCTTTAGCAGCGCTATAATGAGCGCGTATCGTTTTTTCATGTTTAAAAGCGCGAACATCACGACGATATTAGACAAACCGAGCCGGATTCCGGGCACAGGCGCCGGAATCGGAAAAAGCCCCTCCACGATCGACAATACGACGGCCGTGGCTAAAAGAATACCCATCAGGGCGATATCTCTTGTTTTAGCGAAATTGTGTTTAACGGTTTGCTGCTTCATATTCTCCCGCTTATTTCAGGCCGTGCCGGAACGGCTCATCCGATTATAATGTCGGCCTCGCCCGGGTCCCCGTCGCCCGATACTATTTTTATATAAAGCCTGTTTGGAAGACAGGCGGCGTACTGACCCGCTCTGCTTAGTCTGCCCGCGCGTATACACACTTTATCGGGACAGTCCGAACTTAAAAAGGCTATGCTCCCGTCGCTGTATACGCGAAAGACCACCTCCGGTGACTGCGGAACCGAAAAAACGTATTCACTCCCGCTTTGCAGCTCCACTTTTTTTACCTGTTGTGAGTTATGGTAAATCTCCGCGTACTTCCCCGGCTTTGCGTATACGCCCCGGTAAACGAGCCAGAAGACAACGCAGAAAAGCACGATCGAGGCAATTATCAGCATGTCTGTTTTTTTAGCGAATTTCATTATAAACCCCCGCCGGGCAGCAGGCCTCCCAACAATATCAATACGATATGAGGAATTATGATAATAAGAAAGTTTTTTATCGCGATTATAAAGGTCTCCTCTTTGACCTGCTTTTTGAAAAATACCCCGATATTTTTCTGCACCGGGATTATCGTAAAGAGCAAAAGCAGACTCAAAGGAGAAAGAAAGCCCGCCGCCACCATCACGACAACCGAGAGATATGCCAGATAATACACGGCGGCGAATGCCGGCAGTGCCTTGTTCTTCAGATAAAACGCGAGCGTGTGTCTGCCGACCTCGATATCCCCGCTCACGTCGCAGATATTATTGGCCAGCATGATATTCGCGGTCAGGCAAAACGGCACCGCGGAAAGCAGCAGCAGCTTTAGCATCGGAAGGACATTAATTTCAACCGAGATCCTGCTCAGAGTCAAAGACCAGGTCAAAAGCTCCCCGGGAGTATTTATATAAACCAGAATGAACGGAATAAGCAGGCCGTAAAAGAAGCCGGAGGTCACTTCTCCCAGCGGTCCGTGAGAAATGGGGACCGGTCCGTATGAATAAAGCACCCCGAATAAAAAGCACAGACCGCCCAGAAGCAAAACCGCTGTATCCGTCAGGATGACCAGCCACAGACCCGCGGCCGCGCTGAGAGCAAAGAGAATCAGGATTACGGCAAGCGCGG
>JAAYBW010000179.1 GCA_012729975.1 Clostridiales bacterium | reverse complement strand
TCGAGCGGCAATAGCGCGTTAATTGCATACGGCAATCTTTCCGTGGGAATGAATGCGTTTGTACGAAAGTTTGCACAGTATCGTTCGGCATGGACGCCGGCATCTGTTCGGCCGCAGCCCGTTACATGTACGGATTCTCCGGTAATTCGCGAAAGCGCGTTTTCAACTTCTTTCTGTACGGTTGCTTCTTCCTTTTGTATCTGCCAGCCATGGTAACGGGTACCGTCATATCTTAACCGAATCGCTATATTTCGCATCGGGAATCACCATCACAGGCCATATACGTTGAGTGTTATAATGCATACGAGAAGAAGAGCGCCTCCCAAGAAGGTCAGCCAGTCACGGGATTGCATTATAAGCTGTTTCATCCTGGTTCTGCCCTCTCCGCCGTGATAGCATCGGCTTTCCATTGCTACGGCAAGTTCATCAGCCCTGCGGAACGCGCTCACGAAAAGAGGAATAAGAAGCGGGAGAAGTGCTTTTGCGCGCTGCAGTATGTTTCCCGTTTCAAAATCTGCACCTCTCGCCTTTTGAGCGCGCATTATCTTGTCTGTTTCTTCAATCAGAGTCGGTATGAATCTAAGAGCAATACTCATCATCATTGACAGCTCATGTATAGGCATCCGGATTTTTTTCAAAGGGGACAAAAGGCTCTCGAGACCGTCTGTAAGTTGGATCGGAGAGGTGGTGTACGTCAGAAGAAATGTGCCCATTATAAGCATTATAATACGCATAATCATTAATACCGCCCGCTTGATTCCTTCTGCGGTAATGGTCAGTATCCACCAGCTTACCAGCTCTTTTCCCTCTGTGTAAAACAGGTTAAGAAGACCGGTTATGATTATTATGACAATAAGCGGTTTAATACCCCTGAGAATAACTCGAAGCTTTATATGAGACAGATAAATCGATAATATTAAAAATGCCAGAACAACGGAATAAGAGATGAAATTTCCGGCAATAAAAAGCACAGCTATATAAAGTGTTGTTATAACAAGTTTGGTTCTGGGGTCAAGTTTGTGAATAACCGTGTTGCCCGGGAAATATTGGCCCAGTGTTATATCCTTAAGCATCTGCGGCACCTCCGCGCAGGGCAAGCAGAGCGCTTTGCACCTGTTCCACCGTGAATACGGAAGGATCGATCGGAAGCCCGAGCTCTTTAAGCCGTCTGGCTACCAAAGATATCTGCGGAACGGAAAGGCCCATGGACTCAAGTTCTTCTCCCCGCCTGAAAATTTCCGAGGGAGTGCCGTTCATCGCAATGCGGCCGCGGTTGAATACGACCAGCCTGTCGACTGAGCGTGCTATCTCCTCCATACTGTGTGTTACCAGCAAGACCGTGCAGTTAACCGCGTCGTGGTATCGCTTAATATTTGCAAGCACGCTCTCCCGGCCTTCCGGGTCGAGGCCAGCAGTAGGTTCATCCAATATCAAAACGTCCGGCTGCATCGCCATGACACCCGCTATTGCTACCCTGCGCTTTTGTCCGCCTGATAACTCAAAAGGAGATTTTCCCAATAAATCTTCGTCCAGGCCGACGAAGTTTGCGGCCCCGCGCACCCGTATATCAATCTGTTCCTCCGAGAGCTTCATATTCTTAGGCCCGAATGCTATATCCTGATAAACCGTTTCTTCAAATAGCTGATACTCGGGATATTGAAATACCAGTCCGACCTTGAATCGAACATCTCTCGTGAAGGCTTTGCTTTCGTATATATCACGCCCGCCGAACAGAACTCTGCCTGCGGTAGGCTTTAAAAGGCCGTTAAGATGTTGTATAAAGGTTGACTTGCCCGAACCGGTATGGCCGATTATTCCGACAAATTCGCCCTTTTCGGCTTCAAAGCAGATATCATCTATAGCCACATACTCAAATGGAGTTCCCTCGCTGTATAGATGCCGAAGATTTTCTGTTTTAATTATCGGCGCCAATAACTTCATTCCTTTATGACGCAATGCGTCCCGATAGATTATCTCAGGAATCTCTCCTGATAAAATAGTCGTAAATGGATCTCGCGCACTCCTCAACAGACAAAGCCCCTATCGGTATATCAAGTCCGGAAGCGCGCAGCTTATATATCAGGTCTGTTGTATCCGGGACAGAAAGCCCTACTTCGTGCAGACGGTCGACATTTTTAAAGACTTCGCGCGGAGTGGCGTCTGCAATGACCCTTCCGTCTGCCATAACGATGAGCCTGTCGGCATCAATGGTTTCGTTCATGTGATGTGTTATTAATATCACGGTTATACCGAAATCCCTGTTGAGGGCTTTTATTGTTGATATGACTTCCTGTCTTCCCCGGGGATCGAGCATAGCTGTAGGCTCGTCCAGCACTATATACCTGGGTCGCATCGCTATCACTCCGGCAATGGCCACACGCTGTTTTTGACCTCCTGAAAGAAGGTGGGGAGCGTGCTTCGAATAATCGCTCATACCAACGGTATGAAGAGCATCATCAACCCTTTTGCGTATTTCAAGTGGTGGAACACCTATGTTTTCAGGTCCGAATGCGACATCATCCTCAACCACATTCGTCACAAGTTGATTGTCCGGATTTTGAAATACCATCCCGACTCTGCGCCGTATCTCAAGAAGCTTGCTTTCGTCACATGTATCCATACCGTCAATCAGGATTTTTCCTGAGGTTGGCAGAAAAATAGCGTTAAGCAGCTTTGCAAGAGTTGATTTGCCGGAACCGTTATGACCCAGCACGGCTACAAAGCAGCCGGAATCGATTGTGAGATTGATACCATCTATGGCTCGGGTCGTTGTATCAAAGGATTTATAATCATATATAAGATTTTGTATTTCTATTCTATTTGCCATATTAACTCCGTTCAGCCCAATGTCCAGCGACAACTGGAACCGCATGGCAGAATCAGTCCGGAACCGGTAACCGGCAGCCCGAGTTCATCACTTATAGATTCGCCGCCGAAATGAGCCGAGAATACAGACTCACATATATAAGTCAGTACCGACGCAGACAGCCCGGTTGTATATGAATTCAAAAGAACAAATGAAGGCCGTTCGGATAAAAGACGTGAACAAAGCAATACAAAGTTATAAAGATCATCCTCAAGCTTCCATATTTCTCCTGAAGGCCCCCTGCCGTATGAAGGCGGATCCATAATAATTGCATCATAAAAGCGGCCGCGACGTATTTCTCTCTCAATGAAAGCACGACAATCATCTACTATCCACCTAATGGGTTTCGATGAAACTGACGAGGCTTCGGCATTTTCTCTTGCCCATGAGACCATACCTTTCGCTGCGTCCACATGACAGACAGACGCACCGGCCGCAGCTGCCGCAAGAGTCGCGGCTCCGGTGTAAGCAAAAAGGTTCAGCACACTTAGCTCACGTCCGGAAGCCTTAATCCTTTTGTCAATAAATTCCCAATTAACAGCCTGTTCGGGGAAAATACCGGTATGCTTAAAATTCATAGGCTTTATGTTGAATCTTAAGTTTCGGTAGCCGATGCTCCATGAATCGGGTAAGTTAAAGCGTTCCCAAGCTCCCCCGCCTCTTGTTGAACGGATGTAGCGGGCGGAAGGATTTCGCCAGCGAGGATCTGAGCGTGGGGTTTTCCAAATAACCTGAGGATCGGGACGAATAAGGATGAAGTCGCCCCAACGTTCTAATCTTTCACCGTCGGAACAGTCAATCAGCTCATAGTCTGTCCAGTTATCATTGAGCCACATAGGTGCTCCTTAATATATAATCTAATCATTTTATTATACCACTTATGTAAAAGTGCGTCAAACCTTTTCTATGATATGGTTCTACCGATATGGTTCTACCGATATGGTATGCGCTGATATGGTATGCGCTGTGAACAAAAACAAAAAGAACTGTAAAAGAAATGTAAAGGACCGCTGCGTTTACAGGCGGTCCCAAAAGTATACCGGCAGGAAGTATACTCGCTAAGCCGGCACATAAGATGCAGGGATTTATCTTGTTTGTCCGCTGCCTCTTACCATAAACTTAGTCGAAGTTAATTCACGAATACCCATGGGTCCGCGTGCATGGAGCTTCTGGGTTGATATACCGATCTCAGCGCCGAGTCCAAACTCGCCGCCGTCGGTGAATCTGGTGGAAGCATTTACATATACGGCCGCCGCATCAACTTCTTTAAGAAATCGCTCGGCAGCTTTATCGCTGGCTGTTACAATAGCTTCTGAATGTCCGCTGCCGTGTTGATTAATAAATTCAATAGCTTCATCAAGGCCTGATACGACCCTGACAGCTAATATATAGTCAAGGAACTCTGTATCATAATCCTCGTCGACAGCGGGTATAGCGTCAGCACCGATGATTTGAGCCGAGCGTTCGCAGCAGCGAAGCTCGACATTATATTCATCAAGCAGTTTTTTTACAGCAGGAAGGAAACGCTCGGCTATCGCTTCGGAAACCAGAAGACATTCGGCAGCGTTGCATACGCTGGGACGCGAACACTTGGCATTAGATGTTATTCTTGCAGCCATCTGTATATCAGCGCTCTCGTCAACATAAACGTGACATATCCCTACACCTGTTTTTATAACGGGTACTTTTGAATTTTGCACAACAGCTTCAATAAGTCCGGCGCCGCCTCGAGGTATCAATACATCGAGATATTGAGTAAGACTCATCAGCTCGCGTGCGGATTCTCTGCTTGTATCTTCAACAAAGCATACACAATCGGCCGGCAGTCCGGAATTTTCAAGCGCAGCGCGCATAATGTTTACTATAGCGTAATTACTGTGTATTGCTTCACTGCCGCCGCGAAGAATAACCGCGTTACCTGATTTTAGGCATATAGCAGCTGCGTCGGCCGTTACGTTTGGCCTCGATTCGTATATAATCCCTATAACCCCAAGCGGAACGGCGATCTTCTCTATTATAAGACCGTTAGGTCGTTCGATGCGTTCAATAAGCCTATCGACGGGATCCGGAAGCCGCGCGACCTGTCTGACTCCCTCGGCAAAGGATTTTATGCGGGCTTCGGTCAGAGTCAGCCTGTCAAGCATTGCAGAACTCATGCCGTTCTCTTTTGCCGCATCCAAATCCTTTTTATTCTCACAAAGGATGCGGTCCGATTCTCTTTCAAGAGCGTCGGCAATTTCTGTTAGAGCTTTATTTTTTGTCTCGGGCGAAGCCAGGGAAAGGCGGCGTGAAGCCGTCTTGGCAGCTAAACCCAGCATTTCTATCTTCGTCATATGCTATTCGCTCCTTTAGCGGAAAAACGCGTACCACAGCTTTTTCCTTCCAGTATGTCGTATATGCCCTCTGTTTTTGAACCCGAGGTGATTACGGTCTCTATACCATTGCGCAATGCGAGTTCCGCGGCGGCCAATTTAGTCACCATACCCCCCGTACCCCAGTTGCTGCTTCCCGATACACCTGCAAATGCGCGGATATCGTCATTTATTTCGTGTACAACAGGTATTAGTTCGGCGTTTTTTTCCCAAAATGGATTTGCGTTATAAAGGCCGTCTATGTCTGTCAGTATTATTAGTATATCCGCATTGCATAAAACAGCGACTATAGCCGAAAGAGTGTCATTGTCGCCCAATATTTTATTTCGTCCTGTTTCGATCTCAGCAGAGGAAACAGAGTCGTTTTCATTAACTACCGGTATTACACCCAGTTCAAGAAGCGCTTCGAATGTGCGCTCAAGATTCTCTTTGCGCAAGGGGCTCTCAACGTCCCCGCCGCTGAGCAGTATCTGCGCAACGGTTTGGTTGTAATCACCGAAAAACTTGTCGTACAGATACATTAACTCACACTGCCCTACCGCAGCGACAGCCTGCTTGTATTTAAGCTCCGATGGCCTTTCGGGCAGACCCAGCTTACGTGTTCCGACACCGATCGCACCGGAGCTGACAAGAATGACATCATTTCCCATGCCTTTAACATCAGAGAGCACTCTGGCAAGATGATCCAATGTCCTCAGATCAGTAGCTCCGTTATCGCGTATAAGCGTGGATGTTCCCACTTTTACAACTATTCTCTTTCCCATTTCATATGTCTCTTTCAGTTTGATCTCCCGGCAAGGTTTTCGGCCAGAAGGATAAGAAAGCCGCTGTCCCTGAAAACGCTTGAAACGGCTTTAATAGCTTGTGATGTTTCTTCTTGAATGGTCATACGGCATCTGTTGCTGCCCAGTACTGTTACATAAGTGCTTCGTGTATTCCTGTAATCGGATCCGGCAGGCTTGTCCGCCGGAACTTCATCGCTCTGTGCGTCAAGAAGGTCGTCGCGTATTTGAAAGGCGAGACCTATGTGGCTGCCGTACTCATAAGCCGCTTCAATTTCACTTGTGCATGCTCCGGCTGCTGCGCAGCCCATTGCGCAGGCTGCCCTAAAAAGGGCCCCGGTTTTTAAATCATGTGTTTTTCTTACCGAGTCAAGTCCCTGAGCAGCAGAGGAATAATCCAAATCGAGGTATTGTCCTGCACAAATACCCTCAATTCCGGAAGCTCGAGCCAATATCTGAGCTGCTTTTATAAGCCTTTCGGGTGGAAGCGGGGAATTAAGCAGAAGGCCGAACGCTTCACTCTGCAATGCATCTCCTGCGAGCAATGCCTTCCACTCTCCGAAAGCGATATGATTTGATGGGCGGTTTCTCCTTGTATCATCGTTGTCCATGCAAGGCAGATCGTCATGTATCAGAGAGTAAGTGTGTATTAGCTCAACCGAACATGCAACATCAATTGATTCGGTTGGTGCGGATCCGCTGAGTCTGGCGAATTCAAGCGTTAATACCGGTCTTATCCTTTTTCCACCGCCAAGCAAGCTGTAGCGCATAGCTTTCGAAAGACCGGAGGAAGTATCAAGGAAGAGCTGTTCAAGCCGGTTATCAATCATACTGCGGTAATAATCAAGCCGTTCTTTAAAATCATTACTCATTTCCTTGGAACTCCAGTTCCAGCGGTTCTCCGTCAGACCCGCGCGTAAGTCGGACAACCTTTTGTTCCGCTTCCTCTAAACGCTTATTGCAGTATTTCACAATGCCGGTGCCCTCTTCAAACAGCTGCAGCGATTCGTCAAGGGAAGCTTCTCCGCGTTCAAGTATCTTAACTATTTCATCTAAACGCGCCATAGACTGTTCAAATGTTAAAAACTCAACTTCCATTTATTACTTCCTCCAACTCATTAACCGTACACGAAGCAGTGCCATCTGAAAGCATCAGCGTAAAAGCGTCGCCAACGGCGATATTTTTAATACTCTTTATGGCCAGACCGTCTTTTCTGATTGCTATACCGTAACCGCGTGAGAGTACTTTCAAAGGACTCAAAGCGTCAAGCGAAGCAGTAAGAATTTCGGTTGCGGAGCGCTTTTTAACAAGAAGGGCTTTCAAGGCGCCATTAAGTCTGTCGTTTAAAGCGGCTGCAAAGGTTCTTCGCGCTTCTATATAAGCAAGCGGAGATGTCAATGATCGCGCCCCCGCGAGCGCTGTAAGCTTTTCGCGTTTAAGCTCAATTTGACGCATGAACGACCTTTCAATAGATGAAGCTATCTGGTCAAGGGTAATACGAAGCTCGGTAATATCAGGTACAGCAAGTTCTGCGCCGTTAGACGGTGTAGCGGCTCTTAAATCAGCTGCAAAATCTGATATAGTTACATCCGGCTCGTGCCCGACAGCCGAAATGACAGGTATCTGTGATTCATAGACAGCCCTGGCAACGCTTTCATCATTAAAAGCCCAAAGGTCCTCTATAGAACCTCCGCCTCTGCCGGTTATTATTATATCGGCGACTTTATGCTTATTTGCATATTTCAAGGCGGCTGATATTTCTGCCGGTGCTTCAGCTCCCTGCACCCGTACCGGCAGTAATATGACCTTCGCTATCGGAAAACGTTTTTTCAGTACACGGATCATGTCATGAACGGCAGCTCCCGCAGGAGAGGTTATCAGGGCAATCCTCTCGGGATATCGCGGCAGCGGCTTTTTATGTGAAACATCAAATAATCCTTCGCGCAGCAGTTTTTCCTTTAGCTGTTCAAAGGCAACGTAAAGATCACCAACGCCGTCCGGAGTCATGGACGAGCAATACATCTGGTATTGTCCGTCCCGTGGAAAAACGCTCACTCTGCCGAAGACAATTACCTTCATTCCGTTTTCCGGTCTGAATCTGAGTGAGGATGCACTGCCCTTAAACATTACACATCTTAAAGCACCGTCCTTGTCCTTAACGGTGAAATAATGGTGTCCGGACGGATATAGCTTATAATTGGATATTTCGCCGCGAACATATACGGCTGAAAGAGTTTCGTCAGAATCCAATATCAGCTTGATGTACACGTTAAGCTCCGATACCTCAAAGACTTTAGTATTCAATACACCGCCTCCCTGAAAGTCAGAATCGCAGTTCCGAGCGCATTATCAGTTGAAAAATCCGGGGAGCAGAATATCCCGTCCGGGTTTTCGGTACGGAGCAGCGAAGCTGAGGATACGCCGCCTGAAAAAAGAATGGGAAGCTCACCGTAAAGCTTTTTTGCGTTAGCGGTAATAGATGACACGGCGCGCGATATGCTCAATAGTGTGTATCTGGCAATATCCGGCGGGGACATTCCGTTTTTATAAAGAAAAGATATCTTGTTTTCCATACCGGAGAGCGAAAAGAAAAGTCCTTCAGCGCGTATCGTGAAATACGCATCTGACTGTGACTCCAAAGACAGCATATCCAGATGCGAACCGCACGGAAACTGTAAACCCAACATAAGCCCGATGCGATCGATTAGCTGGCCGGCAGCCAAATCGCTTGTCCCGCCGACTGCAGCGCACCTGAAGGCTGTGCCCGACGGTTCAACTCGCAGCAGCTCCGTAGTACCGCCTGAAATATGCCAAGCAAGAAATTCGGTATCCATCAGTTCGGGATAGCCGGAATTCCATGCTGCAGCCGCGATATGCCCCTGCTGGTGTGAAAATGAATAATACGGAATATTTATAACCGAAGACATTGAAAGTCCGAATGAATGGCCGGCAAGAAAACAAGGCATATAAGAGTCTTTAGCTTCCCGCGGAGCGGCGGATGCTCCGATTGCGTATAAACGCTGTTCCTTTAACTCAAGTTTCGATAATACATCCGGAAGATTCTTTATATGGTGGAAAAGCGCATCGTTTTGGCGTAAGCCGAGCTTTCCCTTTTCTACCGGGAGC
This sequence comes from Clostridiales bacterium, assembly GCA_012729975.1. Classification (GTDB taxonomy): domain Bacteria; phylum Bacillota; class Clostridia; order Oscillospirales; family Oscillospiraceae; genus JAAYBW01. The sequence goes on along the minus strand of JAAYBW010000179.1, from coordinate 7,075 downwards.
CGCTTCGACGAAACGGCAAACTCCGAACCGTCAAATACTGCGGCGGATGTCGTATAATTGCTTGTGTCGAATGCAAGGCACAGGGATTCACCCAAAACTTTTTTCACCTCGAATAAAGCCTCCCAGAATGCCGTTAACAAAGGCCACAACCTCGGGCTCTTCATATTTTTTTGTAAGCTCAACAGCTTCGTTGACAGCTGCCGCGTCCGGTATATCCGGCATGTAGAGCACCTCATACATACATATCCGCATGATTGCAACGGCAACTCGTGAAATTCTGCCCATTTTCCAATTCATAGCGTATTTTTCAATATATGTGTCAAGCTCGGCCAAGTGTTCGCCAATGCCGCCGGACAGTCTTCTTATATAAGCCATTTGAAGCTCGTCAGGATACTCGGCATATATCTCATATTCGGAAGATAAAGTCGAAAAGTATTCGGGATCAAACATGGTATCAAATAGCTCTTGTGTGCCCATTGGGTTAATTCCGGTCTCAAAGGAAAGGTGAACTGCGATTTCACGAGCGACCTTTCTGGTCATATAGCATCCTCCGCTTCAACACTTGGCTTGAAATTAGAAATCGGCGGGGGGTAGTTTCCCCCCGCCACTTCTGAAAAATTAGTTTATTTTTCAAAAACGATGCCGCTTACATGCACATTGACTTCATTTATGGTAAGTGCAGTCATAGACTCTACTGCATCAGCCACACTGCGCTGAACTTTAACCGCGACATCATTAACGGGGTAACCATACTTAACGAGAATGTAGGTGTCAATAGTTATCTTAGCTCCGTCCATGCTGATCTTAACGCCCTTGAATGCGTTTTTCTTCCCGAAAAGTTCCGCTATGTCACGTCCGAGTGTATTGGTTATTCCTCCGACTCCTTCGACCTGCCCTATGGCTTCAACTGAAATAATACCGAGAACTTCCTCTGAAATATTGATGGTGCCGCCCTCGTCGGACATTGTAACATATTCCTTTGTGTCGGACACGGTGCCATCCCCTTTCTTCCGTACTATTGTAACATAACAGTTTTTGAAAATAAAGACAATATTCAATCGCTATTTATTTTACCTCTATTATTTTAATTTGAGTAGTGGATAATCCGGTTTCGGACAGAATTATATCGGTTATGCGCGATACCGAAACACTGCTTAAACCTTCCTGAGGAGCCGGCACTGCCACAATTGCCGAATCCTCATCGAGAAAAACAACACAATCAGCGAAGCCCTTAGCTTTAATCAGTGTTTCTATTTCTGCTTCCGCCACAGTGTACTCCGCCAGTGCAGATATTTCCGCCAGTGCTTGCTCGCTTGCTTGAGGTGATATGCTTTCTGTTTCCATAGTTTCCCTTAGCACTGTTACGGCACTGTCTCGAGCCTGACCGCGGGTGAGGCGCGCGGTCGCAAAATAATCGGATATCGCCGAAGAAACTGTCAGTTCCTCTTCACGCGATGTCTGATCAGCACTGTTAAAGTAAAGCTCAGAGGACTCTTCCGCGATACCTTCATCCTTTCCTGATAATACCGTATCATCTGAAACGGCAGAATCATTGGAATCTCCGGCGTACGACCAGTTCAGGTATACGGCGACGCATACAAATGCGATGACTGTAAGTATTATCGCGTTTCTCTTAAAGATTTTTGATTTCATCTCGTTCTTCCTTTCCATTTGCTCAGACCCCTCCCTTTACAACGGTGATTTTGTCCGATGAAAGCCCTGTAAGTGACGAAACTGCCTCGGTTATCCATAATACGACCGACGGGCTTTTGTATTCCGCAACAACAAGCGCCCCTCGGTATACAGGGTAATCGTATCTGAGTGTAATCGCTCCCTGGTATGCGGAACCGCTTTGCACTTTTACGGTCGTTCTGCTTGAACTCTTTTCGTAACTTCCGTCATCATCTTCTCGGTAGTCGCCGCCGTCATCCGAAGCAATCTGTCTGTAAGCGCCTGACTCAAGCGTAAGAGTAACCGATACCTTTCCGACTCCTTCTATCCCTGAAATAGCCTTTTCAAGTCTGATTTCCTCATTTTCCAGCCGGAAATCGGGCGCTTCAAGTGATTCCCCCGTTTCAGTTCTCCCCTTTCCGGAATCGTTCCGGGGCAACAGCAGCAGCAATATACCAAGCGCCAGAGCTATCATCAGCAATTTGTTTTTTTTCAGTACCTCAACCAATCGTACCGATATACTGCTCAATCCGGCAATCTTAATACTGCTCATCTTCTCTCCAGTATTGCCTTTCTTCCGGGATACCTATCTCTGATTCAACATAACTGATTAGTTCAGTCTTTACAGACTCTTGCACATTTCCGTAATAAACTATCGAATACGGATACGGATAATTTTCGCCGGAAGCTTTTGTTTGAACATCAATCACAATTTCGCTAACCCCAAGTGATAATGCTTTGTCCAATATATATGCCCTTGTCTTATCTTCTATGATTGCTTTTAACAACATCGCATTCTCCTCCTGAAGCAATTGTAAATACTCGCTTTCTGTGATTCTGAACTGAATGAGATTAGATGCGTAGTCAGAAAAATTGAAGCCTGTAAACGAGTTGATTATTACCGCAACTGTCATAATACCGCAAACACAGGAAACGGTACGTTTAAGTTTTCCGGAGGGAGCCATTACCGTAGCTATTCCGGAGAAGAGTGAAGCAGCCGCAACGGCAAGTATCCACTTTCTTAGATCCTCTAACATACATAATCACACGCCTGTTGTTTTAATCAGAGACAGCAGTGAGAAAAAGGTCATTATTGCACAAACACCCGTCATTGATACAATGAGGCCGAAAGCGCTGCCTAACCCGGAAGTCAGCTTCGGTATTCTGCCGCTGCTGAATATCATGATAAGCCGTGACGCCGCTTTAAATAACAGGTAGCTTACGCCAATTCTGAGAAAGGGTATAAGACATATGGCGACAACCGAAAGCATACCAAAAATGCCGATGGAGCTCTTCAGAGACGAAGCGGCGGTAAGAACGCTGGATGCAGCGTCAGACACAATTCCTCCTACAACCGGCAGAGTTGAGGATAGAGTCGTTTTTGCCAGCCTTATGTTTGCGGCATCCGCTGTGCCGGATACTATTCCGGATATACTCAGGTAGAATATAAACGCTAATACAACAACAGTCATAACAGTTGTTGTAAGCCATTTGAGAAAAGCCGATATTCCGGAAAGTGAATTACCGCCAAAAGCACACTCCGCGACAATTGTCGCTGTATAAGCATAAATCAGCGGTACTATAACGTTTTCTGAAAGCGTTAACAGCAAATCAAGAAAAAGCGCGGAGGCTGCGTATTTAACACCTGAGGATACGGCGTAGCCGCCCAGCGCCGCGACTGAGGACAAAGTAGGTAAAACAGCTTTTGAAAATATGCATAATTGTTCTATGGATTTTTTGCCTACCGACAGGCAGGAATCCATGTCGGTAAGGGCGAAAGCGGTTATAGCCAAACAGCCGGCCATCGAAACTGTGTCCGGTACAGACCGGCTGGTGCCGCCTCTGAAAAGAGTATCTGCGAGTCCGCAAAAAATAGAAATAACTAGTATCACCGCAGCGTTTTTTACTCCGGTTCTTAATATGGCAGGAAGAGCCGAGACGGCTTTGTCAACCAGCTCATTAAGCTTACCGCTTGTGTTCGAGGCGATTTTAGTGACGCCTCCCAACTCCTTCGTTGTATCACCCGCGGCATTTTCCACGGCTGTGACATCGATCTTATCAAGAAGCAGATCTTCTGCGCTCTCTTCATACGCATGCGCACATAATGGAGTAAACAGACTTAAAAGTAAAATTGACAGCACAATAGCTGTGATAAATACTATTCTTCGCATGTTTCAAATTAACCTTCCCAACATGTCCATTACCGAACTGATTAGAGGTAAAGAAACATAAAGCGCGGATATAACACCCAGGAACTCCACAGCGCTTGCTGCGGCCCCCTGTCCTGCATCCCTGCATACGTTTGCGGCGAATTCCGCTGCCAGGGATAATCCCAGAGCTTTTAATACCGGAGCATAGAACACCGAGGATATGCCTGATGCGGCCTCTATACCTGTCAGGAAATCCCTTACTGATGTAAATAACAAGAGGGCTTCCGCAAGAGCCATTACTGCCGCGAGCAGACCGATAAGCATAGACATCTCGGGATTACTCTTTTTTAGTACCAAGGCTAATACGGATGCGCCTATACAGACAGCAGCTCCCTTAATCAGTAAATCCATTAAAAACCGAACAAAGATTTTATGAGCTGGAAGAGATCGCTGATTTCACGAACGACAATGACCAGCACCACTACAAGCCCCGCAATCGTAGTCATAAGCGCTTGCTCATCTCTTCCGGATCTTGTCAGAAGGAGATTGAGAACAGCAACGATTATTCCGACAGCTGCTATTTTGAAAATGAGATCGATATCCATTTGATCTCCCTCAAATAAGTATTATCGCCAGCATGATGCCTCCGCCGACGCCTATTGCCGTGCATATCCTGCTATTTGAACTTTTTTCACGCTCCGCAGTATCCAGTTTAGTTGAAAGATAACAAGCTGCTCTGCTCAGTGCTTTTGCCTGACCGTCTCCGTCGTATCTCCCAAGATGGGGAGCCAGCGCGCGAAGGGTTTCGGTTTCATCAGTATACAGGTGCAGGCCCTGCGATAAAGATAGAGCCGTGTTCCATGCCTCGGAAAACCCTTTTCCATAATCCTTTGACATGGACTCAAGACAAATTTTAAATAGATTTGCAACCGGCCCTGTGTACTGCTTGCAGATAATCTCAAGAAGCTCGGGCATAGGCGTGAGCATGCAGCTTATTTCTTCCCTCATGAGCTCAAGGGCGCCGATAAGCCCTCTTAGGCATCTGGTCCTGGCCCGGTACTCTCCGGCCGCTTTAATACCCATAAGGGCGCAGCAAAAAACTACTGTAATCGCACCGATATACTTCAGCATAGGATAATCACAAGCTTTCTACCTGATAACTTCGCCCGCTTTTTTCCTTCTTGATGCATACTATTTTCCTGAATATACCCGTTTGAAGAAGCGGTACAAGACTTTTTCTCAGTAAAAGATCATTTTTATCTGACGCATGAGCTGTGGCAAATACAGATGCGCCGCATCCAATCGCCGATATTAGCGCATTGCAGTCATCCTCGCCGTAGAGTTCATCCATAACGATAACACGCGGTGACATAGCTCTTAACATAAATGCTATTGCTTCCGACCGCGGGCATGAGTCCATTATGTCTGTTGTACTGCCTACGTCAAACTGAGCATATGCGTCCTTCATTGCTGCAATCTCACTTCTTTCATCGGCTATTGCGACCGTATAACCCCTATCCGACACAGCTCTGGTTAGATCACGCAATAGAGTTGTCTTGCCGCCCCCCGGTGAAGAAATTATCAAAACAGAAAGAGGACCGTGCTCATCCGTAAGTTCCGGAATAAGGGGTTCGGAAATCCCGTAAACTTCCTTAGCTATTCTGATACAAACAGATGAGATGTTTCTGAGCCCGGAAACTACACCGTTTTTTATAATTGCGCTTCCGCAAAGACCGATCCTGTTCCCGCCGTCTGCTGTTATATATCCGTTTTTAAGGCTCTCGGACGAACTGTGCATTGATGATTTCGTCGCTGAGTCAAGAATATAGTTTATGTCTGATGGCAGCGCGTTTTCTGAAAGACGTTTTTCTCCGTCCGGCAGAACAATCGATACTTTTCTGCCGGTTCTTATTCTGATTTCTTCAGCGTGCTTGTAATCGCTGACTCTGCTTCGGAGCCTGGGCGGCAGGAGTTCGACCGCATGTATAAAATTATCCGTTTCTTTCAACATAATTCGTTCATTACTCTCCGACTCGGTTATTTCCTGTCCGAATAAATAGTATGACGGCATGTCCGCAAATATAACTGCTTCATCTGCTCTTTTTGTCGAAATCTCAAAACACACCTTTTTGCCTTTCGAAATTAATTATGAACATCACTATAAATCTTTTCGTGCTTAAGCTTCTGATTGCCGGTCCCACCGCTGCGAGCTAAGTTGCTTATGCAGTGTAAGCTTTAAAGCCTGCGATCTGAGTTTAAGATAAACTGCACATTGCAAGCATACGAATTTATGCAAAATATCACAAATTAAACTTGTATTCCGAAGTTGTTTATGCTAAACTACAACGTATAATACATGATGCTCAATATGCATTCTGCATGGAGGTTCTGTTTTATGGAGAAAAGAGATCTTTACTTAAGACTTATCACGATCACACGCTATACCATTGCCGCTCTTGTTTTTCTTGTTTTTGCGTCTTGGCTGCTTCCTTACTTCTCATATTCGGGGCTTGTGAAAAACGAGGTTAAGGAAACAATATCTATCTGGGGATACTTCCTCATGCCGACAAACTTCCTGCAGATGGAAAAACTTATGAATGTTAAGTTTGTTAATATCAGCAATATAAATGTTATTCTCATCATGTTTATTTTTGGAATCGTTACCATTTTGTCCTGCATAAGAAAAAAATCAATAATGATTAATCTCTTTCCTCTTATTTTTTCTGTCTGGGGTTTTCTCGGATACCTCCTTAATTCTCTTCTTGCATTTGGCAACCATCCGACTTCGCGTTTAATAACGATGATTCTTGTAGCATTAGTGTTTGTTGTTACCGTTTTCAGTATATGTGTTCATGTTCTGGAGATACGTTCAAGGCCTGATGATTACTATCTTCCTACTATGGATTTCTGACTGAATACACAGACCGGCGACGGTATCTGCCGTCGCCGGTTTTTCTTGTGACGTTTTACTCCTCGTTGACAACTGATTACCTCTATGTTATCATTGGCGAGCCAGGGAGAGATGTCCGAGCGGTTTAAGGAGCCGGTCTTGAAAACCGGTGACCCGAAAGGGCCAAGGGTTCGAATCCCTTTCTCTCCGCCACAACATGTCCGAAAAGACCGTAGTACAAGGGCACTGAAAAAGGTATGTTTTTCAATGATGAAAGGCATACCTTTTTGCATTCAACAATAAAATTCACAATAAAAAAAGGAAAACAAGAAATCCGGGTCTATCAACCCGGAATTACTGTTGC
>JAAYBW010000178.1 GCA_012729975.1 Clostridiales bacterium | reverse complement strand
TCAGTCTCGTTACCGACTGTGGCCTCATCCGTGTGATGGACGGTGACTGTATTCCAACGACGTCTTTTTAACGATTAGCCAAGAGGGGTTTTAATTTTAATGATTTCAGATGGTGTAATGCACCGTCTGGTGCAAGGCGGTGCATTGTATCAATAGCTAGTTACTTCACCATACCCTCGCTAACGAAAGGTGTGCACCTCCGCTAACGATTCATACCTTCGCTAACTAAAGGTAACCCTCGCTAACGGTTTATTGACAGGGGTGTTCATTGTATCAATATTATCAGCCTTTGCCAAATAAGCCTTGTAGTGTCAATAGCTACAGGGCTTTTTCTATTCACCGGCTGCTGAACTCAGTGGCTGTGCCAATTGGCGTACACTACCATATTTAACTGGAACGCCGCTGCGTCCAAAAAGTGTCCCGTGAGACTTGCGGGTTAGCCGGGGTGTTAAACCGTGCGGCACCGAGCTATTTGGACATAGCTTCGTTTGCTGATAATATTGAGATTTATCATTAAGTATATTTTATGGAGTTCTGTCGGTATAACACCGGCAATAATTGTGGAAATATCACAGTCTTGTACATAATTCATTATTCATTGCTGTTGTTCGGAACCCCGTATATATTAAAATTAAGGATTCAAGCACAGATGCTACGCTTAAAACAAGAGGTGAAATAATGTACCGTAAACTCTTGACGAAAAAATTCTTCCGGGACAATCCGCACAAAGAATTTTCCGTACAGCAAGTGCTTTACAGCACGCTTCTATACGATGGCATTGAGCAGGTGGCCACTGAGTATACGCTTAAGCATATGCTTCAAAGCGGTGAGCGAGGGGAAAGAATTGCTCAAGAGAAGCAGATGATTCGGGCAGAGCAAAATCCCGAGGTGGTTTTTCAGCTCCTCCGCAAAAATATCGATGTGATTAACAGGACTATTCTTATTGATAAAGCCCTTGGGTTTGAGGACAAGATTCTTCCTTTAGTAATTGAAAAACTCATACGAAGCGACCATGATGTCTTTATTGAAAACGCAATCAGGATTCTGGCAAAAAGCAAAAAAAACTACTCCCCGATTCTGATGGAGCGATACGCTGAATTTCGCAGCCCTTATGTGCGGTCGCTTTTATGCCTCATTCTCGGCTTTCGAGGAGAAGAGGATACGATTCCCTGGATGATGGACAGATACTTTGAAACGAAAAAGCGGTACCCTGATGATACCTACGATCAGGGACCGTTGATCGCTTTGTCCGAACTCAATGCCCGCTTCTATATAGATTAAGATAGTCACTGTTCTTCGTATGCAATCTGCCTTATTTAAAAGAGGTGAGGCCTACGGAGCTGTGTTTCAGCTAATGATAAGTAAGAAAGTAAGAGTGAGAAAGATACGGCAAATATGCTGGCTTTACTCACTCTTTTGTTATCCGGATGCTTTCAGAAATGGTTCCGGCAAGCCAGTGAGGGAAGCCCAACCGTTTGCCGTCTGCATAAACTAAGAGCTACTCATCTTTCGAAATTTGTTTGGCGTTTTCTAGAGCGAATATCTTTACAAGCTCGCCCGCAACCAATTGTATGAACGGTTTTTCGGGAACGTTTTTATATACCATATTGACAGAGGCTTTGTACGGAAACGGGAGAGAATCATACGGCGTGTTTGCGGAAATGTTATCCCATTCTGTATGAAGCAGTACTCCTTTTCCGCAGGCCATGTTAAACACGGCACTTTCAAATCGGCTGCAGTTTTTCACCTCCGTTATGAAGCCGTAATCGCTGCATATCTTTTTTACCATCATCCCGAATTTCTTTTCGATATCGACATCAAATATCAGTATGTCGGTGCCGTTTAAATCGGCGAGTGACTTAACGGACTTGAAATAAGTCTTTGAATATAAAACCCTGCAGTCAACATCGGTAAGGTGCCGGACAGTAAAACCGTATTGCAGCGGCCGATACAGTTCATATGTCAGAATAATATCCACCTTCTCGGCCTGAAGTCTGGCCAACAGATCTGGAAGCCGGTTGTCTTCGAACTCAAGGCAGACAGAAGAATAGTTTTTTGAAAAATGACGGGATATTTTACTGTAAAACTTATCCGGATTCCACACATCCGAGCATCCGATGCGGACAGTCGTGTCGGAGGCGTTAATGAATTGGTTAATCTCGTTAATTGTATTCTGGTAGTCTTTTCCCATTTTAACGAACAAATCGTATAGCTTGGCCCCCGCAAGGGTCAGACGAAGTTCGTGGCTTCCGCGGTCTATAAGTACATAATTGAGTTCTTTCTCCAGAGTAGCGATGCTTTTGCTTACGGCAGGCTGAGAAATAAAGAGAGCATTCGCGGCTTTCGCGAAACTATGCTCGTCTGCCACTGCTATGAAGCATTTGATTTGTCCGATAGTCATATCCCGCCCTCCCCTATAACTAAATGGTTATGAAAATATTACCATAATTAGATTGGAATATCAAGCTATATCAATATATAATGATCATAAAGTGACGCAGTATAATTAATGTTTTTGGCGATATCGACGAAAATGCGCGATACCGCTGCAACTCGGGAGAATGATGAAAGGACGTGTTTACATGGAAGGTAAATATGTATTGGAAGTACGCAATCCCCGCGGTGTCCGAGAATCGAAGATTCAAGGCCTGACAGTACCCCGCATCCAAAGCATCGAAGGCAAGAAGATCGCACTTTTCTATACTGTTCCCGAAAGCCATTATATCAGCCATGCGCTATGTAAGCTCATGCAGGAAAAGTTCCCGACTGCCACGGTTGTATGCAAACAGGTTTCAATGGACCCCGGCAAAAACCTTGAAATTCTGCGCGATTTCGACGCTTACATTGACGGTGTAAGACTCTCCGGCGGGTGGGAAGTGGAGCCTCCTGTCGTTTATGAAAAGGCCGGTATCCCAGGTATCCACATGTGCATTGAAACAATGCGCTCCCAGGCAACCTTCAGCATGCTCTCACACGGGCTTCCCACTGTGAGAATCGTAGCAATCCCCGCCATGATGTGGATCTATGCGGAAAACAAGCCCGAAAATTATGCGAAAATTGCGGAATACATGCTAGATGAGGTTGTCAGAGCTTTAACGGAGCCCTTAACAGAAGCCGAGATGAATCCGCCTCCCGTCGATTACGATTGCAGCAACCTTTTCTTTGAGGGCAGGGACTACACTGAAGCGTTTGATAAGTTTCAGACATACTTTATG
>JAAYBW010000023.1 GCA_012729975.1 Clostridiales bacterium | reverse complement strand
GGCGGCTTTTGCCACTTCCGCGTATATATTCTTCATAATGGTGTGAAGCCGCTCGTCCACTTCATCAAAAGACCAGGACAAACGCATCGAGTTCTGGCTCATTTCCAGACCGGAGGTGGCTACGCCGCCGGCGTTTGCGGCTTTAGCGGGTCCGAAAAGTACGCCTTCGCTTAAAAAGACCTCGACGGCCTCCGGAGTTGAGGGCATATTGGCGCCTTCGCAGACAGCGAAGCAGCCGTTTTTAACAAGAGTCTTCGCGGCGTCCTCATCCAGCTCGTTTTGAGTGGCGCAGGGAAGCGCCACATCGCAGGGAACCGTCCAGATGCCGGAGCATCCCTCAACGTATTTGGCTGAGGGAACATAGTCGAGATATGTCTTGATGCGTGCGCGCTTGACTTCTTTTATAAGCTTAATGATCTTATAGTCAATACCGTTCTCGTCCACTATGTAGCCGTTTGAATCGCTCATGGCTATAACGGCGGCGCCCAGCTGCACAGCCTTCTGATTGGCGTAGGTCGCTACGTTGCCGCTTCCGGAAATGACGACTTTTGCGCCTTCGAAGGATTTCCCGGCAGCCTTAATCATTTCGTTCGTGAAGTAGCAAAGGCCGTAGCCGGTCGCTTCGGTCCGCGCAAGGCTTCCGCCGTAGGTGAGGCCCTTTCCGGTAAGTACACCGGTGAACTCGTTTCTCAGGCGCTTATACTGGCCGAACATGTATCCGATTTCGCGTCCTCCGACGCCGATATCGCCCGCGGGCACATCGGTATCCGCGCCAATATGTTTGGAGAGTTCCGTCATGAAGCTCTGGCAGAAACGCATTACCTCATTGTCGCTTTTGCCCTTGGGGTCAAAGTCGGAGCCGCCCTTGCCGCCGCCCATGGGAAGGCCGGTAAGGCTGTTTTTAAATATTTGCTCAAAGCCTAAAAACTTGATTATCGAAAGGTTCACGCTGGGATGGAACCGGAGCCCGCCCTTATAAGGACCGATGGCCGAGTTGAACTGGACGCGGTAGCCGCGGTTGACCTGGACCACGCCGTTGTCGTCCACCCAGCTTACCCTGAACTGGAGAATGCGCTCAGGCTCGACGATGCGCTGTATAATCCCGGCTTTCTCAAAATCGGGGCGCTTGTCAGCCACCGGTTCGAGGGATTCAAGCACTTCGCGTACAGCCTGCAGAAACTCGGGTTCGTTAAAGCTCTTTTTTGCCAGGGAATCATATACTTCCTGCAGATATTTGTTTTTCAATGTCATTAAAAAAACTCCTTTGCCTTCCGGTCAAGCCGTTTCGCTCAAGCCTTAATAGGTAAAATGGTACTCGTCATTATACGCCCGGTATATCGGTATTGCAATAAAAAAACACCAAATTGCATCGGAATAATAAAAAGAGGTCTTTTCGGCTTTGTTTTAGGCCGATGTTCGTGAAATCTGCATAATCGTGGAACATGATACATCATAACAGAGGCTTTTTCTGTTAATTGCCGCTGATTAAGAGGCCCTCTTCCCCGCAAAATCGACAGGACAGGGAGGAGAGAATTTTAAGTTGATATTTTTTATAAAAGCCATTGACAAATTTAAAAGTAGTGGATATTATATAGTAGTAGATAAAAGATACTATTTGCGAAACGGCGAAGGAGGACATATGTGAATACACAATACAAAAAAGGTGTGCTTGAACTGTGTGTGTTGGCGCTGCTAAAAAAATGCGACCGCTACGGGTACGAGATATCGGAGTATCTGTCCGGGCGCATCGATATAGCGGACGGTACGGTATACCCGATACTGCGAAAGCTAAAGGCCGACGGCCTTGTTACCACCTACCTGTCCGAGGATAGCGGCGGTCCGCCGAGAAAATATTATTCGCTCACTCAGCTTGGCCGGGAGACCTTTGAATCGGACTATATTGAATACCTTCGTTTTGCGCGTTCCGTAGAAAATATTCTGAAGGAGAATGAAAATGACAAGAAATGAATATTTAGCCCGCCTGAAAAGCGAATTGGAAAACAGAAAAATAGCGGACGCGGATGACATCGTCTCCGAATATGAGCAGCACTTCGCGTTTAAACTCGCGGACGGGTACACGGAAGAGGAGATCGCCGCGAAGCTCGGCTCCGCAAAATCCATAGCCGAACAGTTCGGGGAGTTTGACAAACGCCCTTCGGGAGGCCGGGTACTTTTAAAAATCGCGCTTGCGTGCGCTGCGTTTTTCGAAGCTGTCTTCTACATCATTTTTTCCGCCTTTGCGATAATTTTGGGAGCGGCGTCAATAGCTCTGGCGGCGACAGGGCTCTCGCTGGTGTTTAACTTCGATATTTCGGGCCTGATACCCGAGATGCCGTACATCGGAGCTTTGCTCATAGGCGTCTGCCTGCTCGGACTTGCGCTGCTTTTCTTTATAGCCGCCTTTTACTGCCTTGCGCAAGTCAGGCAAATGATCAAAGCGAGCGTGAGATGGCATAAAAACATGACCTCTTCAAACGCTCTGCCGCCGCTTCCGTGGAGCCCGCGCTTTAACAATAAAACAAGGCGCGGAATACGGGCTGTGTTTACATGGTCGCTTATCATTTTCGGTGTTTTCTTTGTCCTCGGCTATTGCGTTCTCGCGATTAAAACGGGCGATCTGGAATTCTGGCATGCTTTAAACTGGTTTATGTGATCCGAAGGGAGCCGTATTATGAAAACAGTCGTCATTACCGGCGCGACGTCCGGCATCGGTCTGGCGGCCGCGCGATGTCTTTTAAAAAAAGGTTACCGTGTCATCTGCCTCGGACACAATCGGGAAAACTGCGTTAAGGCCGAACTTTCGCTTAAGGCGGAGGGTATCGGTGCAGAAGTCCTGTTTTTCCGGGCGGATCTTATGCAGCAGGGCGAAGTAAACCGCGTGGCGGACCTTCTTTGCGGGTATATAGAAAAAAACTGCGAAGGAAAGCTGTATGCGCTTATTAACAACGCAGGATGCGTGAGGAGCCGGTACACCACAACACAGGAGGGATATGAGCAGCAGTTCGCGCTCAATTACCTCGCCGGTTTCCTGCTGACGTTCAGGTTATTAAAGTTTTTAGTCAGAGCGGGAGGACGTGTTATCATGACCGGCAGCAGGTCGCACAGGGGGATCGGAGTGCATTGGAAGGATATTATGCTTAAGGACGGGTACAATCCCCTCACGGCTTATAAGCAGTCGAAGCTGTGCGGTTATCTGTTTGCAAAAGCTCTCAATGACCGGTATTCACAATGCGGACTGCGGGCTTATGCAGTCGATCCGGGCCTTGTAAGAACCGATATAGGAAATAAGCAGACCGGCACTTTAGTCAACCTCATCTGGCTGATGCGAAAAAGACACGGTGCCGAGCCGGAAGTCCCGGCTGAAACATATGGATTCGTGTGCGAAGAAGTAAGCCCACCGGCAGGCTTGTGCTACCGCGATTCCCGCGAATGCGGCTGCGGCAGGCAGGTTACCTCAAAAAATGCCGACGCGCTTTTTGAACTGAGCGAAAAGCTCTGCGGAATAAAATATCCGGGCGCGGGGGAGATATAATGAATGTTATGATTACCGGCGCAGGCGGAGGGCTCGGGCGTGCCCTTGCCTCGGAATGCGCGCAACGCGGTTATAATCTTTTCCTCACCGATATTAATCAGAGCGGGCTTACGGCGCTGCAGAGGGGTCTGGAGCATCAATACGGAGCATGTGTTGCGGCAAAGGCCTGCGACCTTACAAAGGACGACTGCGTAGACGAACTGCTTTCCGTTATAGACCGGTGCGGCGTGAAATTCGATATGCTGCTCAACGTGGCGGGAGTTGACTGCGAGGGGAGCTTCCTCGGCAGGGAGCGCGGCAGGATTCTGGAGATTGTTTCGCTTAATATCGGCGCCACGCTGAGGATAACTCACGCGATATTAACGCGCCGCAGACCCGGCAGACGCTTTTTTCTCGTATTCGTCTCCAGTCTTGCGTCTATGTATCCTATGCCGCTCAAAGCGACATATGCCGCCTCAAAACGCTTCCTTCTCGATTTCTCTCTGGCCCTCGGGCAGGAGCTTAAGTCGCAGAATGCAGATGTACTTGCGCTATGTCCGGGAGGGCTAGCCACGACTGCTGAGGCCATGCGCGCCATCGCGGCGCAGGGGATATGGGGAGATATTACCGCTAATAAGCT
>JAAYBW010000177.1 GCA_012729975.1 Clostridiales bacterium | reverse complement strand
TGGTTGCGGGGGCAGGATTTGAACCTACGACCTCCGGGTTATGAGCCCGACGAGCTACCGAACTGCTCTACCCCGCGATATGATCATTGGCAAGGCACTGCCAATGTGGTAATATGAATATTAACATACTGCCGCGGCATTGTCAAGCCATATATCTATTATGCCGCGCAATAAGGAGCAATTTATGGAAAACGCTATCCGGGTCGCGCTTGTCACGGGTGCTTCCCGCGGTATAGGAGCGGCCGCCGCGAGAGCGCTCTCGCGCGACGGATGGACTGTGGCGGTCAATTACCGGAACAGCCGGGCCGAGGCCGAGGCGCTGGCGGAGCAGATAAAAGGCGCGGCGTTCAGCGCGGATGTGTCCGATGCCGCTCAGACTGAGGCGATGTTTGCCGCGGTCCGCGATCGTCTGGGCCCGCCGCAGGCGCTGGTCTGCTGTGCCGGAACGGCGTCCTGCGGTCTTTTGCAGCTTACGGACCTCACCGAGTGGAAGCGGGTATTTTCGGTAAATTCCGAGGGAACCTTCCTTTGCTGCAGGGCGGCACTGCCGGATATGATACGCGCGGGCCGCGGCGCCATAGTCAACGTCTCCTCGATGTGGGGCGTCGCGGGTGCATCCTGCGAGGCTGCGTATTCGGCCTCCAAGGCTGCCGTAATCGGCCTGACCAAAGCGCTTGCCAAAGAGGTCGGCCCCTCGGGAATCCGGGTCAACTGCGTCGCGCCCGGCTGCGTCGACACCGACATGATGTCCTGCTACTGCGAGGCCGACCTTGACGAGCTTCGCTGTCAGACTCCGCTCGGACGCATCGGCCGTCCCGAGGAGATCGCCGAGGCAATCGCATTTTTAATATCCGACAGAGCCTCGTTCATCACCGGTCAGACACTGGGCGTCAACGGCGGTTTTGTCATATGAAACTTATTTTAATCTCCGGAGGCCGCAATGCTCAAGCTAATTAACGCCGTCTGCGAAGACCGGGCGCTATCCGAATTCGGCGGGCAGGATGACTTCACCGCCTTTCTGCGCGCCTGCGGAGCGGAAGGCGCCGAAATTATCCGTTGCGGAGAAGATTCGGCGAATGTCTTGCCCCGCTCGTCCGTGGTTGGGGTGCATCTTCCGTTTTACACCGACTGGGTCGATTTCTGGCGCGGCGACAAGAAAAAGTTGTCTGAAAAATTCGGCTCGCTGCGGGCGGCGGAGCGCTTTTACGGCAGCGCCGGGCCGGATTGTCTGCTCGGGCTTATTTCCGCCGACATGGATTACGCCCAAAGCATCGGCGCGCGCTATGTCGTCTTCCATGTATCGGATGTGTCGCTCAATGAAACCCTGACTCGCAGCTGGGAGCATACGGACAGGGAAGTGATAGACGCATCCGCCCAGGTGCTCAACGCCCTCACAGCCGGGCGCGGCTACAGCTTTGAGCTGCTGCTTGAAAATCTCCCCTGGAAGGGTTTTTCATTCATAGATCCGGAGCTCACGGCGTATATGCTGAGCTCCGTTAATTACGAAAAAACGGCCATCATGCTCGACACCGGCCATCTGATGTGCACATGCACCGCGCTCAGAACCCAGGCGGACGGCGTCCGCTATATCTCCGATATGCTTGACGCGCATAAAGAACTCGCCGGGCGCATACGAGGTATACATCTGCATCAGAGCCTTTCCGGCGAATACGCCGAAAAAGCGCTGCTTGACCCCATAAAACTCACCGGCGACTACAACGCCGATTTTACCGCGGTATATTCCCATGTTACGAAGCTTGACAGGCACGAACCCTTTTCCGATCCCCGCGTGCGCTCACTTGTTGACAGGATCGGTCCGGAATACCTGGTGCACGAGCTCGCCGCAAAAGACCGCGCCGAAAAGCAGCGTTTGTGCCGCGTCCAGGCTTCCGCGCTCGGCATGCTCTGAGTTTTTTTCCCGGCAGCCCGTATAATCCCAACCGTTTCAGAGGAGAAATTTTGCTTATGCTCTCAACTATACTTATGATCGCGGCGATCATTTTCCTGCCCAGATTAATGCTTCTCGCGTGCAACAAATTTTCTCCTCTGCGCTCGGCGGGTCCGGTTTTCCTGTGTTATCTCATTGGACTGCTTTTAAGCTTCGCGTTCAAGCGACTGGGCGCGGATCTTTCGCTGGCCTCCTACATATCATTTGTAATGGTGCTGCTGGCGATACCGCTTGTGCTGTTTTCGGCGAATCTGCCTTCGCTCAAAAAACTTGCCGGGCCCATGCTCGTCTCCTTTTCGTTCGACGCGGTCGCGGTCATCCTCGTCGCCGCCGCAGGATACTTCATTTTCAGGTCGTCGGTGCCCGAAGCCGCGACAGTAAGCGGCATGCTCACCGGCACATATACCGGGGGCACGCCGAATATGATCGCCATCGGCGTGGCGGTGGGCGCGAGCGAAAGCCTTATAATGCTCACTCAAACCTCGGACATGATAGCCGGCGGCATATACTTTTTCCTGCTCCTGTCGGTGCTGCCCGGAGTTTTAAAGAAAATGCTGCCCCGGTATAAGCCCACCGGCGCGGTCGGCGAAGCCACGGGACTCACTCAGGAATATGACCCCGATAAGGCGCGTTTCGGGTGGAAAACGATCAGATCGCGCCTCGCGCTCGTCGGTCTTTCTCTTTTGTGCGTGTTCGTCGCGGCCGCTATCGCCGCCGTCCTGCCGAGCAGACTGGGCAACGACGGCATGGCCGGGATCGGCGGCAGGCTAAACGAGTACATCGCCGTAATAATGCTCGCCGTAACCACCTTCGGTATCGCGCTGTCCTTTGTCAAAAAAGTCCGCCGCGCGCAGGGTTCATACTCAGCAGGCCAGTATTTCATCCTTATGTTTTCCGTGGCTATGGGGCTCTGCTTTGATTTGTCTGCGCTCAAGGGCGCCGCTATGATCCTCCTCATGCTCCTTTTCGTGCAGTTCGGCACCGTCGCGCTGCATATCCTTTTTTCGAAAATATGTCATATCGACCGCGACACAATGCTCATAACGAGCACCGCGGGCGTATTCGGCCCCGCCTTTATCATGCCGGTCGCCAAAGCGCTTAAAAACGACGAAATAATCCTGCCCGGCATCATCTGCGGCATACTCGGCTACGCGATAGGCAACTACCTCGGCATCGGTCTGACGTGGGTGCTGCGGCTGTTCGCCTGAGATGGCGCGCTTTCTGTCCGGCATCCCGTGCCGATCAAAAATTTTCCGTTGTCCGGGTCCCGCTTTCATCGTATAATGACAAAAAGCGACCCGAAAGGAGTACCGGCATGGTAAAATGGCTGCGCCCCGTTCGTTTCAGATTGCTCTGGTTTGCCTGCTTCGCTGTCCTCACCGCCGTTTTATACATATTCCGCTCGAACAAGCAGCTTATGACGGCTGTCGCGGGTATCGCGCTGAGGTACAAGCAGGGAGCGGCTTATGTTTTTTCGTTTCTTCCGTTTTCCGTCACCGAGCTTATAATCGCGCTGGCCGTTCTGCTCGCGCTTTTTTTCATCGTGCGAACTATCGTCGTCTTTGTGCGCGGCAGGGGAGCGCGCCGCGAGTGGCTCATAAAAAGAGTAACTCTGGCGCTTTGTGTTATAATAACCGTGTTCTGCCTGCTTTTCATACTTCTCGGAGCCTCATACTACGCGGAGAGCTTCGAGGAAAAAAGCGGCATAAATGCCCGGGCCACCACAGTGGATAAGCTCGAAGCCGTCACCCGGTCCTTCGCGGAAAGGCTCGCCGCGTCAGCCGCCGGAGTGCCCAGAAACGCGGACGGAGTCATGGAGATAAGTGTTGACGCGGTCTTTAAAAATACCGCTTCGCTCTATAACGGCGCGCAGCGCATCTATCCGTTTCTCGCCGCGCCCCGCAGCCTGCCAAAACCCATGCTGCTATCGCGCTGGTTCAGCCATATGGGCTACACGGGCTTTTGCTTCCCGTTTACAGGCGAAGCCAATATAAACACAGACCAGCCGGCCTGCCTTTTACCGGCCACCGTGTCGCACGAGATGGCGCATCAGCGCGGCATCGCTCGCGAACAGGAGGCTAATTTCGTCGCCATACTCGCCTGTCTCGAGAGCGGACTGCCCGAATACAAATACAGCGGAGCGATGCTGGGTTTCATTCACCTCGGCAACGCCCTGTACAAATACGACCCCGACGCTTACAGCGATATTTTCCTTGCCTTGCCCGATACCGTAATAGCGGATATAAGGCACAACAACGCCTACTGGAAGCAGTTTGAAAGCGAAGTATCCGAGGCCTCTCAGGCGGTATACGATACCTTCCTTAAAAGCTACGGACAGGAGCTCGGCATCATGAGTTACGGAGCCGTCGTCGACCTTCTCATAGCATATTACGGCTGACCGGCACAGAGCCGCCCGCGTCTTAACACAATATTTGCAAACAGTTTACACACTTAACAGAAAGTCCATACAAATACCCGTTATAATAGTTATACTGATAATCGTAAAATCCGGTAAATCCGTCGGGGTGATATATTGAAGCAAAGACTGGCTAACTTTATGGCGGGCAGATACGGCAATGACTCGCTGTCGCGATTTTTGATTTTCGCGGCTCTTGTTCCTCTCGTCGTCTCCTTACTCATCGGCGGCGCTGCCGGAGGCTCGCTCGGCACGGTGCTCTGGGTCATAGCCTTCGCCATAATAATTTACTCAAACTACAGAACCTTCTCGCGCGATATACAAAGACGCGCGGCGGAAAACAGCCGTTTTCTGGAACTCAAATCGCGCTTTTTCCGTTTTTTCAAAAAAAGGCGCGAGCAGTTTCGCCAGAGGCGCGATTACAAATTCTTCCGCTGCCCCGGCTGCAAAGCCACGATGAGAGTACCCAGAAACCGGGGAAAGATACAGATCCGATGCAGCCGCTGCGGAAACGCGTTTATAAGAAAAACATAAAGCCGAAGCCCCCGGGCAGTCCCGGGGGCTTTTTTTGCGCAATGCGCCGCGAAGCTTTAAAAAGCCGGCGCCGCACAATTAAGATTGTTAAAATAGTTGTATAGTGTTATACTTAATATCAAATTCCGCAGCTTTGCGGCCAACAATTAACTTAAGTGAGGTAACCGATATGAGTATGGAAGTTCGTTTAAACACACACGGACCCGGAAAGCTTTCCACGCTGACGATGATCAGCGATGAGCTGGGTTTTTCAGTCGCCAGCGTCCTTGTTATGGGCAAGGAAGATTGCGTGCTCATCGACTGCCAGTGGACGCGCTCCAACGCTTACAGGGTCATCGCGGAGATCGCGGAAACAAATCTCAATCTTAAGGCCGTTTTCGCCACGCACGCTCACCCGGACCACTACTGGGGCATAGGACACATAGGTGAGGCGTTCCCCAACGCCGTACTCTACGCCATGCCTGAGGACATTCCCACTATAAACGTCCAGTTCAACGACAAAACCGAGCATTGGGAGAGCGTTGTCGGAAAGGTCAATCTTTGCCGCAACCTGCCCAAGCTTACCCCGCTCCCCGAGAGCAACGTCATAATGCTCGAGGGTGAGGAAATTCAGATATTCCCGCGCGTCTGGGGCGATCTTAAGTATAATACCGCCGTCTGGATCCCGTCCATAAAGACCTTCTACGGCAGCGATATCCTGTTTTCAAACGCTCACCCCTTCACCTGCGAGGTAAGCGCTAAGGGCCGCGCGAAATGGTACGCGGAGATAGAGCGCTTCGAAAAGCTCGGCGCGCAGGTCGTTATTCCCGGTCACGCGAAAGCAAATCAGCCCTTCGACGAGAGAAGCTTCACCTTCACAAAAGCATACCTTAAAGCGACTGAGGAAGAGCTCGCCGCCACAACCGATATGAAAGAGTTCTTCTACAATATGTGCATGCGCTTCCCGGAGGCCAACCTCATTTTCCTCAGTAACGACATGAACTCAAGCGTCTTCCTCGGCGGGCGCGAGTGGAACTGGAGCGACCTGGAGGACGATTGATGAGCTGTGCTTTTAAATATCCTCATCTTTTCGAACCTATACGTCTCGGGGGCACCCTTTTTAAAAACAGAATCTTCGCCTCTCCTACGGGCTATACGAATATGACCGGCGACAATGTGCTTCCGCCGGGTGCCGAGGCCTATTATGAGCGCAAGGCCATAGGCGGCGCCGCGTCGGTAGCCGGCTGCGAGCTCATCGTAGACGGCGAGCTCGGCCGCGGCGGACCGACCCACGTCGCCATAGACGAGCTTAGCGCGAGAATGCCCCTTTGCAGAATCGCAACCGCCGTGTCGCGCCACGGCGCGGTAGCCACCGCCGAGCTGCAGCACACGGGCATGTTCGCCAATCGCGCCCTTTCCATGTTCGGCGGGGTTTCAAGGGGCATAGCCTACGGCCCCGTGGAAACGCAGCTGGGCGGACGCACCGTTCAAGCGATGACAGAGGATATAATAGAGCGCACCATAAACAAATACGCGGCCGCGGCGGCCACGGCAAAAAGCTGCGGCTTCGGCATGATCCTCATTCACGCCGGTCACGGCTGGCTGCTGCATCAGTTCATGTCCCCCATAACAAACACGCGCAGGGATCGCTGGGGCGGCCCCGACATCGAAAACCGCGCGCGCCTCACCGTCGCCGTCTGCGATGCCGTAAGAAAAGCCGTGGGCAAAAACTTCCCCATCGAGGTCCGAATAAGCGGCAGCGAATGCTATGACGGAGGTTACGGGATAGAGGAGGGCATAGCCTTTGCCAAACAGCTGGAAGGGCACTGCGACCTTATCCATGTTTCGGCCGGCAACCACGAGGTCGAGGAAGTCTTCGCCGTAACGCACCCAAGCATGTTTCTGGGTGACGGCTGCAACGTGAAATACGCCGCGGAAATAAAAAAGCACGTTAAGACGCCCGTAGCCGCCATCGGCGCTCTGGGCGAGCCCGAAATGCTCGAGGAAATCATAGCCTCCGGCCAGGCGGACGTGGTGGAAATGGCAAGAAGCCTTCTGGCGGACCCCGATCTGCCGCTTAAAATCCGAACGGGCCGTGAGGACGAAATAAAAAGATGCCTGCGCTGCCTGTCCTGTTTTTCGAGCGAACTCACCGTCGGCGAACCGTACTGCGCCATCAATCCGGAAACCGGGCGCGAGCTTGAAATGAAAAACGATTATCCCTTCGCTCCGTTTAAAAGAAGGGTTCTCGTCGCGGGCGGGGGAATCGGCGGTATGGAAGCCGCTTTAACCTGCGCTCGCCGCGGTCACGAGGTCATACTCTGTGAAAAGAGCGGGCAGCTCGGCGGAGCGATACGCTGCGAAAAAAACGTCCCCTTCAAAAAGAAGCTCGATGTCTACCTGAATGCTCAGGAGAGGGCAGTGAGAAAGGCCGGAATCGACCTGCGTCTAAATACCGAGGTCACGCCGGAATACGCGAAAGCAGTCGGGGCGGACGTTATAATCGCTTCCACAGGCGCGAAGCCCATTAAGCCCGACATACCCGGAATAGACGGCAAAAACGTGCTCAGCGCGCAGGACGCCTATATAGACCCCGATAAGACGGGCAAAAACGTACTCATTCTCGGCGCCGGTCTTGTGGGCCTCGAGCTCGCGATATACCTTTCCATGCTCGGCAGGAAGGTGACCGTTGTCGAAATGCTCGGCAGCATTTCCGACGGCGGCAATATGCTTCACGCCATCGGACTGAAAGTCGAGCTGAAAAAGCGCGGCGTCGATCTTCATTTCAATACAAAGGCCGTCCGTATCGACGCGGACGGAGTCCGTTGCGAAAACGCGGACGGGGAAGTGTTCTTCCCGGCGGACACGGTTATCTACGCCGTCGGGCAAAAGCCCCTGCAGGAAGAAGCGCTCGCGCTCCGCTTCTGCGCTCCGGAGTTTTATCAGATTGGCGACTGCGTGGCCGCGAAGAACATAACCAACGCCACCGGCACGGCCTTCACCGTCGCCCGCGACATAGGCCGTTTTTAACGGACCTCGCGTAGTAATTAACAGCGCGCCGCAAAACATTTCTGTTTTGCGGCGCGTCCTTTTGCAGCCCCCGCACCCGTATGCGCGATCCGTTCGCCCGCAACCGCTCTCACCCCGCCGCGGACAATACACCAAGCCACGTCTTAACCTGCGTAAGCTGTTGATCATTAATTTGGGCATACATCATTACGCCTGAACTTAACCTGTAGAATCGTCCCGTTTCGCCGTCTATCCCATACAAAACATCGCCGACTTCAAACTCTATGTCATACACATCATCGGCAAAAGCGTCCGCCGTCCCCGACACGGCGATAACTCCGTCCAAAATACCGCGCGCGTAAGCGCAATTTCCCTTGTTGACGGCACGCTCGAATCCGGACTCAATAAGCGTGACGGTTCCGGAATAGTCTTTGTCATTCTCGTTGCCCAGGACCTCCGCCGCCAACCGATTCAGATCCGTGAAAGCGAAAGAATCCGCGGGGCCTTTCCTGCATATTTTTTCGCCGTCTTTGTTTGTAATAACTATGTACTGCGCATCACCGGCTGAAGCGATCTGCAGATCTCTCTCGTCATCTTCGGTTCGTATTGTAAATGAAACAGAGGCCCCCATGACGCCTGTGAGCTCGGCATCGACTAAATCACCGATATCCGCCTCAAAGAGCTTTCCGATAATCGCCGATTGCTCCTCTTCGTTTGCAGTAACATAAACGTCACCCGAAAAGCTGCGGCTAACCTTAATAAGTACCTCGGATATGTCCTCTTGTTTAAACAGCAGCGCGCTTATACTTTGCGCTTCGCCTTCATGCGAATCCGGAGTTGCCCTTTGTGTCCCGCAAGCTGAAAACAGCAAGCACAGGAGCAAACATAATACTAATCGTGTTCGCCATAACCCAAACCGTTTGCCGCAAAAACGATACATGATGCCACCTCCGATCATAAAACATCCGCAAATCAAATATATCAGAATTTCATGAAAATGGAAGACAATTCTATCGCTTTATGTGTTTCATATACTGTGCCGTTCAGTCTGCAATTACAGCATTCGCTCCGTCTATCAGGCATAAATGATGCCTACTCACTCAGCTCACGTTTCCTCCGTCTTTCTCTGATGACAGACAAAATCAGCAGAATAAAGGGTAAAATAAATCCCAGCGTAAGGGACAGGGGCGGCCAGACCGTCGAATCCCAGTGTATCTCATAAGCCGTTTCTTTATAAATGTCCAGTGAATACACGGTGAGCAGCAGCCCCATCGGCAGCACAAGGATTCTGTAGTCCTTCACATTGAGCAGCTGCGCGAGGCCGAGAATACCGGCGTATGAATAGCAGAAAGTCGAAATAAAGCTGACAACCACCCATATCGCAAAAGTTGTGGCTTCAAGCCTTGAAAAAATAACGAAGACATCGATTTCTTTATTGGTAATGAACATGGGAAAACGGATGTTTGCGATTAAATCGCTCCCCATCACAAGAACACAGGTGGTTACTGTGATCAAGTTTGTAAAGATGCCCAGAAAATAGCCCTTAAATAAAGCCTTTTTGGCCTGCTTCACATTTTCAAAGCATGCCGGATACACCATGTTTAAAAACACAAGCGGCAATACGCATCTGGTCAGGAACGGAATCCCGCCTTTAAGAACGGGGACCACGCCTTTTTCCATGACCGGCAGAAGGTTATCCGGCTTCATATTCGGTATCAGCAGCAGAATGATCACAATAATGAAAGGGAAAGTTATAGCAAAAAAAAGCTCAGTTGTCCTGTACATCGTTTCAACACCGCAATAGAGCGCGAATACCAAAACGATAATAAAAAAAGCGTGCAGAGGCAAAAACGGTAAGGCGGACGTGAATTCTGTGTGCACGAATTTACCGATATACCATACGATCTGATCGGCCAGAACAAGCCCTGAGAATATAAAAAATAAGGCGACAACTCCCCCGGCCCATTTCCCGAAATAGCGCCGAATGATTTCTACAAGCGTTTTACCGGGATTAAGCTCCCCGAGCTTTGCGTACATCCAGATAAAGAGGAGCCCGACGGTCGTGCCAAGCAGGATGGAGAGCCATACGTCAGGTCCCGCCAGTCCCGCTATGTCCGACGGGAGAAACAGGGGAACGGTACCGAACGAAAAGCCGGATGACAGAATCATAAGCTGGCGGGGCGACAATTTTGTTTTTGTCATTTGATGCGGCCATTTATCCTTTCTTCAGCAATAATTCAATAACGCTCTCAAACGGCGAGTATATCCACGCAAACAAGTCCGAGGGGTTCCCGATATCAAGTTTAAACGTCCTGAGTATCGACAAACCGACGCCCAGTGCGAGAAGCAGCGAAAAGACCCAGAGTTCTTTGATTAAGTTCTCCCGCAGCAGCTTCGGGATTTCGACGATACAGCTCACGGCGGCAAACACCAATACCAACAGGATAATGATCAAACCCATCCGGTTACTTCCCTTCGCCTATAATCGGTTTTAAGTTTTCCCCGAAATCTCGAATAGACGTATCAGCCGTGAAGCTCACCTGCAGCTGTGTAAACTCGGTGTCCCAGTTGTCCTTCAGCTCGTTCCACAATTTCGGATATGCTCTGTGGATGCTTTCCCCAAAGCCGAATATATCCGTCTTAAATTCCCTCTGAGCTTTGTCGAGCGTTTTTTTGCATGAATCGATCATTTTTTCATCCGCAAGGCTGTGCAGCTTGTCCAGATTTGTTTTATCCATGAAATCCACATCGCCTTTAATTGCCGCGACTATCAGTTCGGCCGGCAGCGTAACGTTTATAACAGGCTTGCCGTTCGACAGGGATACCTTGATTTTCGGCTTTTTCATTCTCATATCCAGAGATACATGGGTATTTTCATCGTAATCGACCCAGCTCGCTGATTTTACGGTTTTCCCCACGATATTATTATAGGCAAGGCTTTCCTGCTCATCGAGCCACCCTACCAGCTTATCATCGTTAAACACGCCAAGCTCGGTAAACATCAGTCCCGCGGGCCTGCTTTTTTCCAACCCCTTAATGCTGTCCATATCCTCGGTTTCCTGATAAATCAGGGCTCCGGCCAGAACAGGGTTTATCCCTTTGGCATTGATATCGTTAACCAGTTCGACGAGCTTTAATGAATTTGTCGGCGCCCACCAATCTTTCCCGTTTTCTATCGCCGAGTATAATTTCATGCCCGATACCGAGTCGATCGGCGTCACCGTGCCGAGGATTTTGTTTGCTGTCGTCCCTTTGGCGATAATAAAATAATAGTCGCTGCGGAAATGGCTGCTGCGGAACAGATAATCCAGGATTTCTTTAATTCCCTCCGCGGCGAGGTCTTCGCCGATTACAACGGCTCTGATGTGCGCAAAGTACATCTCCTTGGACACCTTCGCCGTAATGCGTCTTTCGATCTCGCCCAGGTCATTTCCTTTTTCCGAATGGAGTACAAAGGGCGATTCGCTTACACTGCTTTTGGAAGCGATTGCCCCGGGGTTGAGCACCTGGAACGTCGCCATATACCCGGCATCATCTTTATCGATTCCCAGCGCCATTACAAGGCCGAGCTCACCCAGCTCGGCGGTCGTACAGGCGCTCAGAAGCGGGAACACAAGGAAGATTAAGAGGGCAAAGAGAGCTTTTGCTTTCAATTAAATCACCTGAATTCCGGCTGTTCTTTTTGCGTGTCGGTTACAATATCCTCCCCGCCCACCCGCGGGGATGTGTCGGCGCTTATCCCTTCGGGTCTGGTCGTGTTTTTCCACAAAGGGAATCTGATGAATGTGTCTTTCAGCGCGGTTTTCGCTTTCGGGGCAAACGGGGACATATACGGAACACCGACTGATTTGAGCCTGCACAATTCCACAAGCAAAGCTATCGCCCCCATTAACAAGCCCATAAATCCGAGCGCGCTTACAATGAATATCATAGTAAACCTCACCAGCCTCGCGGCGTTTCCCATAGCGTAATTCGGTATGGCAAAGTTCGAGATAGTGGTTATTGCTACGATAATAACGATAATGTCGGAGATGATACCCGCGTCCACCGCAGCCTGGCCTAAAACAAGCGCGCCGACGATGGCGATGGCTGAGCCGACGACACGGGGCGTCCGGATGCCGCCCTCCCTTAATATTTCAAATATCGCCTGCATTAAAAGCACTTCTACGGTCGTCGGAAACGGGGTGCCTTCATGCTGGGCGATTATATTTATAAGCAGCGGCGTCGGCACCATTTCCTGATG
>JAAYBW010000022.1 GCA_012729975.1 Clostridiales bacterium | reverse complement strand
TCCTCCTGCTCATCGTCCACATCCACGCCGTAGCGGCGCTTTATATACGTTTTCGTGGTGGAGCGCTTGATGAAGAAATGATCCATATCCCGAAAGCCTGTATATACGCCCGCCTGAGGGATAATCTGCTTCGGGTGCATCGCCGTTATCACCAGATCGCCCGTGTGCTCATGGTCTCCCGAAGAACTGTCCCACTCCGCCATATACAATACGCCGCCCTGAATGCGCACTATTCGCTCCGCCACGTCGTTTAAGGCTTCCATCGGCATCCGGTCAAGCTCATTGCGTATCTTGTCCTCAACCACCTTGGCGAGGTATTCCCGCTCTTGTGAGTGACCGGATACCTTCGGCTGCGGAACCGTGGGGTCTATCTGCGCTTCTATAAGCTCGCAGATGATATTCCGCACATGGGGAGTGGTGCGCTTGGCGTCGTTTTCCACTACCGGCTTTAACTCACGCGAGCCGAAGTAAAGCTCTTCCCTGTGGTCAAATTTGCTCGAAAAGCGCTCCCACGCGTCCCGGTCCTGCTCAAGTTTCTTCTGCCAGCAGTCAAGCCGCTGCTTGCTTTCTTTCT
Source organism: Clostridiales bacterium (assembly GCA_012729975.1). Lineage (GTDB taxonomy): Bacteria > Bacillota > Clostridia > Oscillospirales > Oscillospiraceae > JAAYBW01. Next base: position 3,725 of record JAAYBW010000022.1, on the reverse strand, counting down.
TGCTCAACGCTCAGGCACCCCCCATTCCTGTATCAGCCGCTTTCTGTCTTCTCTTGAAGCACGGTTATAATCTTCCCACATGCTTTTGCTCCACTTGACTTTCGCCGCGGGCGGCGGCGTAACGTACATCGTCTGCTGACCCCGTATGTAATGCGCTATCGCGAGACTCATCACCAAATCGTCGTGCTCGCCTTCCATCGCCTCAGGGCGCCGGTGCTCGTTGTATACGAATGTGAGCATCTCGCCGAGCGTATCGTAATCGACTACGAGTTCCGCAGACTCCTGAATTATCTTCACCAACTCGGCGATTATAACCGGTCTTGTCGCGCTTGTTGTCATAAATCCGAAGCTCTTCTTGACCTTGTGCGTAAATGTATCTATGCTTTCCCGAACGTATTGCTTCGGGTACCGCAGCCGCTCTAATTCCATAATCGGATAGGTTGAGTAGTTCGCCTCAATGCCTATCAGCGCTGTGTTGTAATGCATTCCGAGGCAGTACATCTGCCGGGCGTATTCAGCCTCGCCGTATTTGTTCCGGAGCTTGCAGACCTGCTTGCCTGTAGTGTTCTCCAGGACTTGTCCCGTAAAATAGTCGCTTCCCTCGCCTGCCGTATCTCCTCCGAGGACATATGGATAGCCGGGCTTAGGAAGGTCGTAAACGTGGATGAAACCGGCATTGTTATCTACCCACCTTATGTTCGTTATCTTCAGCCCATCGTAGTCATACTCAAACCAGCCTTTTTTAATCGGCGCGGGCGCGTTCTGCCTGAGGCGCGCTATCAGCTCATTGTCAAATACGCCGGTTCCCGTGGTGAGGAACGCCTCGTCAGCTGACGCCGGGTATTCCTGCCGGAACATTCGCTCGTCGCCGCCGCAGTTGTTCTTAATGCACCATCTGCGCCACTGAAGCTGCTCATCATCGAGGTTGTACGCTGCCTTGATAGCCAGCTCGTCCGCCGTCCACTCCGTGCCGGGAACTACCGACATGCGATAGTCGCGCATCTCGTGCCATCCGAAGAACACCGGCTCAAAGTCGCTCTCTCCGCGCTCCGCGGCGTCCCAAAGCTCTTTGAAATCGTCGTAACCGTTCGCTGTGCTCTCTATTATCACCATCGTGTCCGGGTGGTTCGGCACAGCCTGCAGCAGCGCGGCCAGGGTTGTCTTCTTGTCTCCTTCCCAAAAAGCGTACTCGGAAATATGCATGTTTTTGAGCGTGAAGGACCTTCCTATGCCCTTGCCTCCCGCGGAGACGCAGCGAATTCTTGAACGCAGCCCGGGTTCGCACTGCTTCTCCGCCGTGTCATTGGTCGGGTTCTCAAAGCGCAATTCGTAGGAGGTCGAGGCCTTGAGCAACGGTTTTGCCTCTTCAGGCAGCTCGTCATAAAAAAGCTTGCTCATCATAAACAAATTTTTCGCCGAGTCTTCCCTGTGCGCCACTATCAGGCTGTCCACATTGAAATACATTGCCGTCCTTTGAAAAATGAGTGCCTCCGTCAGCGTCGAAAAGCCCATCTGCCTCGCCTTGAGTATTATTATCCTCACCGGCTTCTCTTCGGACTCCTGCCGGGCTATAACTTCCATCAGCTTTTTTTGCGGCGCGTTTAATACAAAGGGGATAACTTCGTTGTCCTTGGTTTTAATTTTCAATACTTGCTCTATGTACAGTGTATGCTCCCTGTAACTGATAACCCCGTCCCCGCATCCCCTTGGCTCCTTTTCAACGTATCCCGCCGTTTCCCCCGTCCTCCCCCCGCGTATCCCCCGTCCTCGTAGGGGAAAACTGTGTTTTCCCGCCGCTTCCTCCGTCCTCCCCCCGCGTCTCCCTCGTCCTGTACGGGAAAACTGTGTTTTCCCGCCGTCTCCTCCGTCCTCCCCCCGCGTTTCCCCCGTCCTGTACGGGAAAACTGTGTTTTCCCGCCGTTCTCCTCGTCCCCCGCGCCCCTTTGGCTCCCTCTCGTCCCGCGTTCCCCGTATGCCCGAACTGCGCTCCCCCGCGTTTTTCATCGTTCCAACTTAGCCTGTTTTGCCCTCTTCTCCTCTTCATCCAGCCTTCTCAAATAGTTCTCCAAAGACTCCACTCTCACCTCGCACTCCCCCTTCTCCTTAAACATGCCCTTGTATTTCACTATCATGTCCAGCGCGTTCAGTGCTCCCTTGCTGTCAAGCTTCCACTGTCCGCTCGGCTTCCACACCTTCTCCTCGGAGCTCCACACATACACCGGCTCGCTTTGCATGCACCTCTCGTATATATCCAAAATTCTTTTCTCAACCTCATCCTCGTCTATTCCCGGTGTCCTTTTCGCCTCGCGTTCCAAAGCCCGTCTGTATGCCTGGATTTTCTTTTTCCTCATCAGTCTGCTGCCGATCGAAGACGCGTTCCTGTTTTTCGATCCCGGGTTATACCCTGCGCGGATCGCCGCTAATGTACAGTTCTCGTCCTTTTCATACTCTGTAACAAAGCGGCGTTCCCTCTCGCTCAGTATCCCTTCCAGCTCTTCCACCGTCATGTTTTCATATTCGGATTCAGCCAATGTCATACCCTTCTTTCACCGCAAAGCCGCTTGCGTACGTGCGCAAACACGCGCCAAGGTCGGCCCGTATCGCGTAAGGCACATTGCGCACAGTGCGATATCGTCTATTTGAAACATTCTCCCGGTCTTAGCTCCGCATCCCCGGCACTTTTCTCTCCGCCGCTTTTTGTTTTTCATGTCTTTTTCTCCTTTTCCCTGTGTTTGTATGTAGTTTTTGTCGAATTCTCAACAATTCATTGAGTGTTGTCGCTATTATACTCAACGTATCTTTGAGTGTCAAGTGTTTTTTGAAGATTTCTCAAAATATTTTTGATGGTTATCAATTATGAATTGAGTTCGATGGCAAATTATCCCCCGGAACGCAAAAAAGCGCCTCCCCCGAGGGGGAAGCGCTTCGCGCGTTTGTTCTTTTATGATTTAGAAGCTGTTATCTTCAGGGTCACCGGGTCTCTCGTCGCGGTCCATCCGCTTGATGATTTATATGTAAAGCCCGCTCCGTTTAAATCGGTTATGCCGTCAACTATCTTTCCCTTTATGTCTAGTTCGTCTTTATGATCAATATCTGCATAATATCCGTGCTCCGCCCGGTACGCGTCGACTGCAAGAGCGACGCTTGCGGCCTCCGCTATGGCGGCCTTTTCCCGCGCGTTTCAATTATCACCGGAAATCTCGGCAGCAATATTGCCGCAATCACACCGAGAACGGCCATGACAATAAGAAGTTCCACCAGCGTGAAGCCGCCGCGTTTTTCAACTGGCTTTTTCATTCGACCGATGCCCCCGTCTGGATTACAGTCCGCGGAAGCTTTGCGCGATTTATCGATTATTTTGTTGTTTTTAGGTTATTTGTGTTTTTATATATTACATCACTATATATATGCTTAGTCAAGAGTTTTTTAAGGTTTAGTGCCGGACTGCCCTGCCTCTCACTATTATAGTGATGATAAAAAATCCGGCAGGCGGTTTTACTGCCTGCCGGATTTTTCATCTTTGGATCTACCTCAATATTTTTAATCTTAGTCAATCATTTACAAACGAATAAATTGCTTACATCAAGAAACAGAAACAATATCACCTTCTTTTACGGTAACAACAACATTCGGATTAAAATCCGTACGAGTATAAGTAAAAGTCGCTGCAGATAAAGGCAAAGTCTCAATAGTTCCGTCAAACGTTGTCCCAGTTATATCCGTGA
>JAAYBW010000002.1 GCA_012729975.1 Clostridiales bacterium | reverse complement strand
CCGTAAATTCATTGGCAAGGCCCATGACTGCCAGAAATTCCTGCTGTTTTGCGGGAAGCGGATCGATCATGGCGGCAGAAAACATCTCATAAATATTCGAGTTTTCATCCGGCAGTACTCCGCACTCCGAAAAGGTGCGCAGATTCAGATAGACCGCCGAAAACCAGCCTTCGCTTGATTGCAGAAGTGTTTCGATCTGTTCATCGCTTAAATCGGTTCCGCAGCGATGTGCGTAGACAGACAGCTCCGTATGGTTCAAACGCAGATGCTCCGCTCTGATCTGATGAAGCTTTCTGCCCATACGGACTTCATCCTTTCCGGGCAGAAAACGGTCCCTGCTGGCTACGATCAGGTGCACATTTTCCGGCATTCTGTCGGCAAGGGTGCATAAAAACTCCACAACACGGCTGTCCGTCAGCAGATGGTAGTCGTCGATAAAAATGTAGCAGCTTTTTTGACCGATCAGCATACGACAGAAATCATCGGCAAAAAGGCCGGCACTCGCCGCATCGTCCGGCCAGTTATAGTCACGCAGAAAATCAAGCCCGACAAAGGCAAACGCATCCTGTGCACTTTTCCAAAAGATAGCGAGGTTATCCTGGTAAATGTTGATTCGGATAACAACAGCATCTTCGGCTTTCTTTTTTTCGTCAAGATACCAGTTTACAGCTGTTGTCTTTCCGTGCCCCATGGGAGCGACCACTGTCGTTACCGCACAGCGCGATATCGGCCTGAGACATTCCTGCAAACGCTCCGAAATATAAACGGAATTCAAATTCAGTTTCTGTTTTGGCAAATCCGCACCTCTATGTATTGAGTTATACCTATATTTATAAGCAGTAAAAACTAAAACCCTGCAGCAGTCGATACTACAGGGTTTTAATGGAGCTGGTGATGTGACTCGAACACACGACCTGCTGATTACGAATCAGCTGCTCTACCGACTGAGCTACACCAGCGGATAAACAAGCGAAATGATTATATTTGCTCGGAGTGTGTTTGTCAATGCCAAACAGGATAACACATGCAGATTACTTTTCGTATAACCATAATAATCCAGCGATATTGTTCGCAGCGGTACCCTCATTTTAACGCGACAGACAGACTATATTGTCAAACAGTGAAAAAAAGAGCGCGTGATAAATACATACTTAAATGATTACAGTTAACCGATTGCGGATAAACAGACATGAACTTAAACACATAATTTGATTATAAAGGTTAACATAAATTATTAACGAAAAATGAATACAATCAGTTGTGCACAGTTTCCACAGAGTTGTCAACACTCAAAATACTCTCTGATTATGCGAATTACAGGAAATATGACAAAATATGACAAACGCTGTAACGCATAGAGAGGAAAAAGAAAAGTATGTATTTAGTAGACATAAACAGAGAAAACCCCAAATTATTCGGCTGAAGTCGGGAAAACACGTTAAGAGTCGAAGAATGTCGGACGGTCGACAGGCATAGAAGCATAAGCATTAAGCGATGCGTCCGCGCGCGCACCTGCGAGGTATTCATAGTAAGCCTGAGAGCCTATCATCGCGGCGTTGTCTCCGCAAAGCCGGAGCGGGGCCAGATACAGTGACAGTGAGTGCTTCCCGGCGGCAGCCGTCAGATCCCGCCTTATAAATGAGTTGGCGGCGACTCCGCCCGCTGCGGCAAGACGACCGTAGCCGAGTTTGAGCGCCGCTTCAACGGAGCGGGAGACCACTGTCTCGCTTACGGCCCGGCACACGCATGCGGCAAGCGAATTTTTGTCAATCGCTTCACCGCGCTGCTCCGCTGTGTGAACAAGGTTTATCACAGCGGTCTTGAGGCCTGAAAACGACATGTCAAGCGGATAACCGTCGATCCTGGAGCGCGGCAGCTCATATTTGTGCGGGTCACCGGTCAAAGCAAGTTCGTCTAGTTTTGCTCCGCCCGGATATCCCAGACCGAGCACACGCGCTGTTTTATCGAAGCATTCTCCGGCCGCGTCATCGCGGGTAGAGCCCAATACGCGCATATCGGTGTAATCTCGCACATCGACTATAAGACTGTGGCCGCCCGAAACGACAAGGCAGACAAACGGAGGCTCCAGCTGAGGATAAGCGATGTAATTGGCTGCTATATGCCCTCTTATATGGTGTACAGGCACGAGAGAAACTCCAAGCGCGAGAGCTGCGGCTTTTGCAAAATTAACTCCGACGAGAAGAGCGCCGATAAGCCCGGGAGCCGCGGTGACGGCTACGGCATCTATGTCGCGGCGGTGTATGCCGGATTTCGCGAGTGCCGATTCGGCAAGACGTGAAACGGCCTGTATATGGCTGCGAGAGGCGAGCTCCGGAACGACTCCGCCGTAAACCGCGTGCAGATCCACCTGAGAGGATATTTCGTCGACAAGCACTCGTCTGCCGTTTTCCGTTAAAGCGACGGCGGTCTCGTCGCAGGAAGATTCAACCGATAAAATAACCATTTCATTCACCTGCGGAAAAAAACTTTGTCATGAGCAGGGCATCCTCGGAAGGTCTTTCGTAATAGCCGCGCCGACGCCCGGTATACTCATAGCCGCGGGACTCGTACAAGGCGCGGGCGCCAGTGTTGCTCTCGCGCACCTCCAGCGTTATAAAGGAAAGGCACATATCGCGCGCTTCGCTCTCAAGCTTATTAAGCAGAGCGGAGGCGATTCCCTGTCTGCGAAAAGTGGGATCGACAGCTATATTGCCTATATAACCCTCGTCGAGAACGCATTGCATACCGGCATAACCGAGCAGCGTGCTCCCCGAGAAAGCGCCCATATATATGGACAGCGGATTTTTAAGCTCGTCCGAGAACATCTTTTCCGTCCACGGAGACGAGAAACTCGAGTTTTCTATATTCATAGCCTGTTTAATGTGCAGCGGTTCCATACGGGCTATCGTAATGTTCATTTCGCATCATACCATGATGAGCCGCACTTTGCGTCGGCTATCAGAGGCACGGAAAGAGTAACGGCGCTTTGCATCTCCCGTTTAAGGATTCCGAGAACCGTTTCGGCTTCTTCCGTCGGGGCCTCCGCAATCAGCTCGTCGTGAACCTGCATTATGAGTTTCGCTTTTAAACCGCTGTTTTTCAGAGCCTTTGACACATTGACCATCGCCAGTTTTATTATATCGGCGGCGCTGCCCTGAATTGGGGTGTTGAGCGCGACGCGCTCGCCGAAGCTGCGCGTATTGTAATCCGTTGACTTCAGTTCGGGTATATTGCGGCGCCTTCCCATAAGCGTAGTCACATATCCGTCGGCTTTGGCACGAGCGACTATATCCTTCATATAAGCGCGCACTCCGGAATAATGCTCAAAATAACTTTCCATATATTTTCTGGCTTCCGCAACGGATACTCCGATATCCTGGGACAGCGAATAGTCCGATATGCCGTAGACGATACCGAAATTTACGGCCTTGGAACTGCTGCGCATATGAGGGGTTACTTTTTCGGGCGGAACGCCAAAGACCTGAGAGGCCGTCTGCGTGTGAATATCCGCGCCCGATTCAAACGCGGATTTCATAATGGCGTCGCCGGATATATGAGCCAGCAGACGAAGCTCTATCTGTGAGTAGTCTGCATCGATGAGAACATTGCCCGGTGCGGCGACGAACATTTTCCGTATCTCGCTTCCGAGCTCCGTTCGGACCGGGATGTTCTGAAGATTGGGTTCCGTTGAGGACAGACGCCCCGTAGCTGTGACAGTCATCGTGAAACTGGTGTGTATTCGCCCGTCGGGAGCTATGACCTTTAAAAGTCCGTCCGCATAAGTGGATTTCAGTTTTGTCAGCTTTCTGTATTCTATCAGCTTTTCTATGATCGGATGTTTCCCCGCAAGCCGCTCGAGGACATCTATGCCGGTAGAGTAGCCCGATTTCGTTTTCTTATATGTCGGCAGCATCAGCGTATCGAAAAGAACTGTGCCGAGCTGCTTTGTCGAATTAATATTAAACGGTCCCCCGGCGTCCCCGTATATTGAAGATTCAAGCTCGGCTATGCGCACCGAAAGCTTCTCACCGAAGTCCTGAAGCGCTTTTTTGTCTATCAGGAAGCCCTGCTTTTCCATGGATGTCAAAACTTCGCAGAGCGGCAGCTCTATGTCGAGCAAAAGAGATGTCATGCCAAGCTGTTCAAGCTTATGATACAGTGACTCGGTAAGCGCCGAGACGGCACGGGTGTGAGACCCCCACACTGACATGGCCTTTTCGCGATCGCCGAGCCGGGATAGGGCATCGGCGGATAAATAAGTGTTTTCGGGCTCAAGAGCCCGATCGATATATGATGAAGCCAGACGCTCCAGTAAATAGCTTCCGTCTGTCGGTGAAAGCAGGTACGCGGCCAGGACCGTGTCAAAGACAAAACCGTCTGCCGAAAGACCTTCAGCCAAGAGGTCCGCGCAAAGCCTTTTGAGGTCGTGGGTAGTTTTTTTAACGTCGGATGAGAATAAAACACGCAGAGTGTAATCATAATCGTCACCCAGAGTATCGTGAAGCAGGAAATACGTTCCCGCGGAGCAATCGAGGCAAACTCCGGCAAGTCCCGGAAGAGCCAGCAGCGAAACCAGAGTGTCTTTACGCAGGACTTCTCCGAGCGCGTCGATCTCCTGCTTTGTCGCCGGAACAATAAAATCAGAAGCGGCAGGGGAGGGCCCGGGAATGACCTGGGTCTCACGAAGACCCCATTTATCTATTAATCGGTAAAACTCCAGCCTGCGGAACAGTGATAATAAAGCCGCGCTGTCCGGCTTGCCGAGAATACAGTCCTGCGGAGTAATATCCAGGGGCGCGGATGAGTCTATCGTAACCAATTGCCTTGATATTCCGGCGGCTTCGCGCCCTTCATTCAACTTTTTTTTCACAGTCGGTTTGATATCCGGACAATCAAGCTGCGAGTATATTTCTTCAACGCTCCCGAAACGCCTTATGAGCTCAAGCGCGGTTTTTTCCCCGATACCCTTAACTCCCGGCACATTGTCGGACTGATCGCCCATGAGGGCTTTCAAATCCGTCATCGCGGAGGGAGGGAAGCCATATTCCTCGGTGAATTTCGCGGTGTCGTATCTTGTTGTTTCGGTGTTTCCGCCTTTTGTTTTTACATGAAGAACACCGGTGTATTCGCTGATGAGCTGAAAGCTGTCTTTATCGCCTGTAATTATCAGACAGTTCCAGCCCGATGCTTCGCTGCGAGCGGCGAGTGTTCCTATTAAGTCGTCTGCTTCCCAACCCGGCAGCTCGCAGCGGCGCAGGTTCATCGCGTCCAAAACCTGCTTGATGACGGGCAGCTGTACGGCCAGCTCTTCGGGCATTGCGCGGCGCCCCGCTTTATAAGCATCATATTGCTTGTGCCGGAATGTGGGCTCGGGAAGATCGAACGCAACACATAGCGCATCCGGAGACTCTTCGTCGAGAAGCTTCTTCAAAATAGTTAAAAAACCATAAACGGCGTTTGTGTAAAGGCCGTCAGAGGTCGTAAGCAGTCTGATTCCGTAAAAAGCTCTGTTTAGGATGCTGTTTCCGTCTATAAGCATCAGTATCATTTGCTCGCCTCCCCGGTTCGGGTGATATAAAATATAAAACCGTATCAATCATATTATTATATCCTTCCGGGAGTGTAAAAGCAATTTATAAAGGCGGAAATGACAAACTCACGGTAGCGGGGGATACCGAACGCAGCAGCGCCGCGTAAATAAGACCCGAAAAGACAATATGCAGCACACATGAAAAGCCCGAAGGGATTAGGCCTAACCCGCAAAGCTGCAGTACCGCGCGTGCTATACATATACCGGCGGCCGCGCACAGAGGCGGACTGAATATGTCCCGCGCCGACACGGATACAGGCACTGTTTTTGACAATCTTCGCATGCTGAGCGTAAAGTTGAAACACTCGGAAAAAAGTATAATGGCGAGATAACCTCTCATCCCCGCAGCCGGAATAATATAAAACACAAGTAAAAGGCTCATAGCCGCATCCGCTATGTTTATGAGCATAGAGTAAAACTGCTCTCCGAGACCTTTGAGCATTCCGTCCGCCACAGAATCCATATACATAACAAGAACGAGAGGCGAGAGCGCGACTATGTAATTTCCCGCGTCCCGGTTTTTGAATACAGCGAGAGCGAGTTCGTTTCCGAACGCGAGGAATACCGCGGATACACCGACAGAAAAGACGAAGCATAGCCTTAGTATGTATGAAACAATGTGCCCCGCTTTTTCCGTATTGCCGCGCATCTGAGCTTCGGTAAGGTTGGGAATAAGAACATCGGAAACAGCGTAAAAGAGCGCGGAAGGGAAAGTCAGAACAGGAAAGGTCATCCCGTGAAGAGTCCCGAAAGCGGACAGCGCTTTCTCCGGGGAGTAACCGTGGCGTTCAAGGCCCTTCGGAACGAGAACATGCCTTAAGGTGGATAATGCCGTTCGCGCATAAGAGGTCAGCGCGAGAGGAATCGCAAGGCCTGCCAGACGTCTGCCGCAGTCCGGAGCGGGGCGTCCGCCCGACTCACCGTATTTCGCTCTGTCATGCAAATATAATACCAGAGATACGATAAATGACAAAACATCGGCTGCGACGGCAGCTATGCATACCTTAACGCATGCTTCCTCAATAGCCGTGCAGCTGCCCGCGGGAAGCAGAATCAGGGTTAAGGCTATCATAGAGACCTGCTCGAGCACTTGAGCCGCCGAAGCTTTCGCTACGCGTAAAACAGCGGTAAAGTACCCGCTGATTGCGGATGAAAGCGCCAAAAAGGGCAGACCAAACGCCAGAACACGCAGGGAGGATGCTACGCGGGGCTCTCCTGTGAGAGCTGCCGCGAAATTAACCGCGAACATACGCACCAAAGTGCATGACACCGCGCCGCATACGAGGGCAAGGGTCAGACAGCGCAGCATTACGCCGCGCACACCTGAAGGTCTGCCGGCGCCCAGTTCCTCCGAGACAAGGCGTGCGGCAGCATAGCGTATACCTGAAACGGCTACGGTAACGGCAAGCGTGTGCACAGACAAAACCAGCTGAAACAAACCGAGCCCTTCGGTGCCCAGTCTATCGGTAAGTATGACCTGAAAATAAAGACCGACGCATCGCAAAAGCAGCGAAACGCAGGTTAGAAGAAGCGTGTTTAATATTATTTTTGTTTTTAACATGCAATGATACCTCCGAGGCGCACAGCATACTATATTACCGTCTCGGCAGGCATTATTCATAATCTGATTCCTGTTTAGTAAAATGCGTAAAAAAATATACTCAGAACGCTTTTTTTCCTTGAGTTTTCTAAAATCTGTGTTATAATCTACAATAAGCTAGTCAAATTTATGTGCTTTTGCATAAAAGCGACGAAAACAACCCAGTGCGGTTATTGTTCCCGGGAAAGCAAATCGGCTTTATAAGGAGAAGACGGTATGAGACTAACGGACATCAAGAAAGACTGGGCAAGGAATAAATCAGTATACTTTCTGGCTATTCCCATAGTGCTTTATTTCATCATCTGGAGCTACATACCAATGGTGGGCATAGTCCTCGGTTTTGAGGATTATTCGCCGCGCGGAGGAGTGTTAGGAAGCGAATTTGTCGGCATCAAGAACTTTACCGATTTCTTTTCGAGCTATTATTTCGGGCGTCTGTTGAGAAACACGATCATTCTTTCCGTATCCTCAATGATTATTAACTTCCCCGCGCCCATAATTCTTGCGCTTCTTCTCAACGAACTTGAGAATAAGATGTTCAAAAAGGTTGTACAGACTATAAGCTACATGCCGTATTTCGTTTCCGTCGTCGTCATCTGCGGTATTATAATTGACTTTTTCGCGTATGACGGTGCTTTTACGGAGCTGTTCGTGAGAATCGGCTTGATTAAAGAAGCAAAAGACCTGCTTTCGGTGAAGAGTGCTTTCCGACCTATTTTCGTCTTCTCCAGTACCTGGCAGGGGGTTGGTTACGGCTCTATTATATACCTTGCCGCCTTATCCGGTGTTGATCAGGAGCTTTACGAAGCCGCAAAGATAGACGGCGCCGGCAGATGGAAGCAGATGCTGCACATAACCCTTCCGAGCATTTCGCCGACGATCATAATCATGCTCATACTTTTGGTGGGCAATCTGCTCAACGTTGCGATGGAGAAAGTTATTCTTCTTTACAGGCCGGTAACATATGAAACCGCCGATGTCATTTCGTCCTTCGTCTACAGACGAGGTATCCAGGAAGGCGACTACGGATACAGCACAGCCGTGGGCCTTTTTAACTCGATCGTGAATTTGCTGCTGCTGTTATTGACCAACTACATCAGCAGAAAGTATTCCGAAACCAGCTTGTTCTGAGATAAGGAGGACTTAAATAATGAAGATTAAAGATAGCCCGTCCAGAATAGTTTTTAAAGTCATTAATACAATCCTGATGTGCCTTCTGGCTTTTGCCTGTATAATCCCGCTGTGGCATGTTCTCATGGCTTCTTTCAGCAACCCCACTTTGATAACACAGCACAGCGGACTTATCTTCTGGCCTCTTTCCGGCCCGGGACGAAGCGCAACACTTGGCGGCTACAAGATAGTACTTAAGACAGCTTCTCTTGCCAGAGGCTACGCCAACACGATATTCTATGTGGGAGTCGGAACCATTCTTTGCGTGTCGTTTTGTTCCATAGCCGCGTACTGCATATCCAGAAGACGGACACTTTGGATGAAGTATCTCCTGCTCATCATAATGTTAACGATGTTCTTTAACGGCGGTCTTATCCCTACATATATGGTCAACAAGTATCTGACCTTAGTCAACAAACGCTGGGTCATGATAATAATGGGTCTTATGCCGGTATTCTTCATTATTATCATAAGAACCGCTTTCATGCAGCTGCCGGCTTCCCTGGAGGAATCGGCACAGCTCGACGGAGCGGGACATATGACAATCCTTATTAAAATTATTTTGCCGCTTTCGAAAGCGACGATAGCAGTTATCGCTTTGTTCTATGCGGTTGCCAAATGGAACGAGTATCTGTTTGCCGTTATATATCTTACAAATCGTAAATTATATCCTCTGCAGGTTCTGCTCCGCGAAATACTGGTCGAATCTTCGGGCAACCTTGACTTCAACATCGCCAATGAGGTAGGCGGAGGCGGAGAAGACTACAAGAAGCTTTTACAGTACACAACTATTATTTACGCTACGCTTCCCATACTTGCCGTTTATCCGTTCGTTCAGAAGTATTTCGTCACAGGCGTCATGATCGGTTCGATAAAGGGCTGATAACAGACAAAATTAAAAGGAGCCGCTCATTATGAGCGGCTCTCGTTTTTAAAGGAATCGCAGTTAAGCATTCTCGGCGGCGTTTGAACCGAGCTTGAGTGTCGCCTGGTAAAGATACCTTTTAAAACCGGGAGACGGTTTGAGGATAGCAAAGCGGTTGGGAAGGCCCAGTGCGTCTGCCGCTGTCTGCAGATGGGCTATCGAGGCGCCGGCGGAAACACAGTCCTGGTATGAGAACACCGGATTATTCAGCATGACTTTTTTCCGGTATATGTGAATATCCCCTCTGTCATCGCAGACAAAACGGATTTTCTGGCGGTTGAAATATGATGGCGCGAGTCTGGCCGCTTCAAGCAGCGGACGGTGCGGTTCGATTTGGCCGAAGGCAATCGAATCAAGCGGCTGCCGCTGAGCTTCGGAAGCGTCGGCTCTGAAAGGCTCGTCGGACATACCGAACGCAAGCGTAGATACATAAGGAAGTGAATCGGGAAAATCCTCGTGGGGACTGATGGCAACTCCGCCCTGCCAGCAGGATCCTATGCCCTGTCCGGTGAGCCATAGTGCGGCCATTTCGCCAAGGTAGCCTGAATTCTGGAGCGAATACGCCTTTTTTTCGGCTCTTAAGAGCAGATAATGCGGAGCCTTAACGCCCGGCCCGCGCATGGATATGCGCATAAGATCCATATAGGGCAGGGTGTCGAAATTCCAGTCAATACCGTCGAAGGGCATACACAGAGACGACAGAAAATCGCTCAGTTCATCCAGTACTTCCCCGCGCAGTTCTTCGTCTTTAAAACTCCTGAAGGTTCGCCTTTTCGTTATATTCGTTATATTATTAAGCATGCTCATAATCGGGGTTCCTTTCAAATATGCTCTTTCCGCTTGAGTCGATGCCGACGGTCAGCGGCAGCTTGTCCAGCCTCAGCTTTTTTACAGACTCGCAGCCCAGATCCGAAAAAGCTATTTCTTCACAGCCTGTTATATGTCTTGAAATAAGTGCGCCCGCCCCTCCGACAGCGCAGAAGTATACCGCACCGTAAACAGAGATCGCTTCGGCAACCGAAGCGCTTCGGTCGCCTTTTCCTATCATTCCCGCAAGACCCAAAGAAAGCAGACGCGGAGTGAAAGCGTCCATTCTTGATGATGTGGTGGGCCCGCAGGAGCCTATCACCCTGCCGGGCGGTGTCGGAGTCGGCCCGGCGTAATAAATAGTCGCGCCGTATATATCAAAGGGAAGCGGTTTTCCCTCATCGAGCATATCAATAAGGCGTTTATGTGCGGCATCCCGGGCAGTGTAAACGATACCGGACAGAATAACGCGGTCCCCGGCGCGAAGGTCGGGGACTATATGTTTAAGGTCTGCGGTTTGCAGCGAGTGTATCTGTGTCACTTGAGAATGCCTCCAAGCTCATCGAAACTATCGGCGCCTTCGGTCAGAGCGCCGGTGAGCTGTTGGAGGCGCTCGGAGAGCCTTTCGGTTTCGCCTTTTATGTGGGCCGCGGTTTCCTCGGCTTCGCTGCTGACGCCGATATATTCTTCTTTGAGGCGGGCGATAAGGAGGAGACATGACTCGCGAACTCTCTTCGCCTTTTCTTCGGCTTCATGCTGCGTCTTAGCAGCGCGCGAAGCGGCTTCGACCTCAATGGCGGCAATCCGCTCCCGCGACATAAGATACTCGGAAACGGTTGCCTGAGCGCTTTCTAACTGTGAGGTCAGATCTGAATTCGCTTTGCGAAGGGTGTCGAGTTCCTCGTTCACAGCTTCATTGGCGGCTCGCAGGGCAGTAAGCTCGGCTTCAAGGCGCGAGATGACCTCTTGCGCGGATTCAAGTTCCGATAAAGATGCCTGAAGCTGCGAACAATTCTCGCGAAGACGCGCGTTTTCCGCTTTAAGCTCGCTTGAGACATGCGAAGAACTCTCAATATAGTTTACAACATCCCTGCGATTAAAACCGCCGAAGACGCTTGCGCGGAACTTTCTTGATTCGCTCATAATCAGACCGCCTTTCAGGATGCACTCGTATCTGTTTATACTTAGCCCATTTTAGCACTCATCGTGCGTTATGGCAATAACCCCTTAAAAACGACGAAATTATCAGACGGACCTATTGCGCGCCAATATAGGTTACTGTATAATATGTGGAAATCTTGCAAAGGAGGCATGTCGGTTGGAACTCAGGCATCTTATCGGTATAGACATGTTATCCCTTGAAGAGTGGAAGGAACTGTACGGTCTTTGCTGTGATATTATGGAAAGACCGTCGCATTATGCCGACGCGTGCCGCGGAAAGGTTATGGCATCGCTTTTTTTCGAACCGAGCACAAGAACGAATTTTTCCTTTCAGACCGCGATAATGCGGCTTGGCGGAAGTGTATTCGGATTCTCGGATCCGAATGCCACATCTACCGCAAAAGGCGAAACGCTGATGGATACACTGCGCATGTGTTCGGCGTATTCGGACACGGTAGTGGTGCGCAGCCCTTATGAGGGAGCCGCTTTAGCGGCTTCACTTTACAGCGAGGTGCCTGTCATAAACGCCGGGGACGGCGCTCATATGCACCCGACGCAGACGCTTACCGATCTTGTTACCATAACCCGCCTGCGCGGTTCAATCGGGGGAATCAAAGTAGGTATCTGCGGCGATCTGAAAAACGGCAGGACGGTGCATTCGCTGATACAGGGTCTTTCGAAATTTCCCGATGTTAAATACTACCTCATATCCCCGCGCGAATTGGCTCTGCCGGGATATATGCTCAGTTATCTAAAAACCAGCGGACAGTGGTTTATAGAGGTTACGAATCT
>JAAYBW010000176.1 GCA_012729975.1 Clostridiales bacterium | reverse complement strand
GTAGCGTGACCGCAAAGATCCATCTCCGTCTCCGGTGTGAACCAACGCAGACTATATCCGCCTTTCCTTTCGGATAGAAAAGCCGTCTCCGCGAGGTTGTTTTCAAAAGCTATGTTCTGCATCAGACAGTCCGAAACGGGGCTTCGGACAACGCACACGCCCGCCGGATTGCCCTTGAAAAGCCCGTCGGCAAATGCGTCAATAACATAGTAATCCATGGAGCGCCTCCCATCTTCGGAATATATTAAGATGACCGCTTCCGCTCCTAGGGCCACGGCTGCGGGCGCGGTGCGTCACAGCTTTGTTCCCGCGGCACGAAGCGAACTGCAGCGCCGTTTGTATATAGGCAGAAACGCGGCAAAGCAAATAATCGCGATGAAAATCGGTAGCACAGTCGTTTTATACATGGTCGCATAGCTGTACTTTTCGTATATAAAAGCGCCGAGAAACGGACCGGTGAAAAGGCCGAGATCCGCTCCCATGTATATTGTATTGCTCGCTACGCCGCGCTTTAGAGGTGTAACAGACTGAATACACATCGCCTGAATCGACGGCTGCGCGGTGCCGAAACCGATGGCGACGAGTACGGCGGCTAAAAGCAGCGTTCCCAATGATGAGCTCGAGCCGGCAATGTACAAACCGGCCGCATATATCACGAGCACCGGGATTATGATTTTCTCCACGCCGAACCTGTCCACGAGATAGCCGCTGATCGGTCTTGTAACGATCATTGCGACGGCAAACACGGTGAAAAAAACGCTTATGCCGCTGATTCCCTGTGCCTTCCCGAATTCTATCATGTAAGTGTTTAGTATCGAATTCGGTACCATAACCAATAAAATAAGTATCATAGTCGGAAGCGCGTGTACAGTGAATATATTCTTATACCACGCGCCGGCGGTCGCGATGTCCTCCTTGGTTTTTCTGTCGGGGTCGATAATTGCGGCGGGTATGACCGCGGCGGCAAGGATAACCGCCGAGAAAAGGAAAGCCAGAGAAAAGCCGAAGCCCTCTCCCTTAATGCGTGTTCCGAAATTCAGCAGCTCAACTCCCAGCGCCGGGGCAACGGCGTTGCCTAACGCGCCGCCTACGCCGTATATTCCCATACCGGACGCCATCTTCTCTTCGGGGAGATGGTCCGCGGCAAGCGTCATTATGAGTCCTCCGACCAAACTGTATTGTACACCGCTTAAAAACCGAAACGCGATAAACGCCGGGACGCTGTGAAACAGCGCGTAGCCCAGACTGGATACGCTTCCTATGCCAAAAACGAAAATAAGCAGCTTCCGCTTATCTATTTTTACCATGACCGGTCCCGCGAACGGGCGTATCAGAAACGCAACGGCAAAAAACATACCGGTTAGAAATCCGGTAAGCTGAGCGCTCGTGTTCAGATATTTTGTATAAGAAGCCACAAGGGGATTGATTGAAAAATGCGAGAGGCAAAGTAATAAATTGCATATAATTATACATATGAAGTTTTTGTTCCATAAAGTCGTTACTCTGCGCTGTGAGTTTTCCTCTGTCACGTTACCGGGTCCTCCGATTCGAAAAATGTAAAGATTGCTATGTATTCTATCAGAACGGGATGTCGGAGTCAACCAAACATTGACGCCTCCAGTACTCCAGAACTTGCGGTCCGGCAACGGCTTTTGAAACAAAAATCATGCTCCGGAATTTGAATAGCGGGAGATGATTTTACCGATGTTATATGTTAAAATAACATAAAATACAGTCCCGCAGGGAATCGGCAGGGACTTGAGCGGCTTATTAAAAAAGCGTACACAAACAGAAAGGAATGGTTACATGAGCGACATTATGGCGAAAGATCTGCGCGAACAGTACAGAAAAACCTTCAGTACGGTCAGGAAAATCGTAGAAACCTTCCCCGAGGAACGCTGGCGCGAGCCTCACGGCGATATCTACTATATACCCTGCCGCATCGCTTATCACATCGCGCTCGTTATTGACCGATTTATCGCGGACGGCTATAAGGACCGGGATTTTCAGGCAAAGGTCCCTTACGGCAACTGGGCCGAAGCCAAGGCCGAAGCCCTTCCCGACAGGGCGGAGTTCCTCGCTTATTATGACGGTATAATCGCGAGAGCCGAGAAGGTTCTTGCCGACATCAGCGATGAAGCGCTTAAAGCTCCGCTTCCGCAGGAGATCAGTTTTTTCGCCGAAAGCCTCATCGGCCTTCATATGTGTATGATGCGCGAAATATCCGATCATACGGGAGAGCTCAACAAGATGCTTGTCGATAACGGCCTGGAAGACGTGTGGGTATATAAATAGGACGCTCCGGGCCCGCAGCCGCCACACGGTTATAACGAAAAGACCCGTTCGCGTGAACGGGTCTTTTCGTTACGTTTACTGCCAACGGTTTATGCCGTATAACGCGCCTTTACCGCATAGCATACTTAAGCGCGGTTACCGTTGCTTCTCTTATATTCATAGTGGCGCTGAGCCTGCTTCTGATCCCTTCCGTAACATCGCAGAGGAACATTCGACCGTCGGGCGTTATTGAGTCTCCCGACGCTTTTATATCCACGCCGGAGGCGTAAAGCCTTTCAAGCGCGGGCAGCGTCTCGGGTGAGACTGTGGACAGATACTGCAGGTCTATCTCATCAGCCGCGCCGCCTAAATACATATCTACATTATATTCGGCGATCCGGGCATCCGGATTCGACCAGCTGAATATCAGCCAGCACGCGAGTACGACCGAGAGCAGCACGGGCCAGAAACGGAAGTTTTTTTTAAATATCTTAACTGTCGCCGCTGCCAGGAGCAGCGCTATCACCGCCATTGCCCAGAAGGTGAGCAGCCTTAGAACGCTCAGCCCGTATGTCGAAACATAAAGACTCATGCGATAAGCCGCGGAAGCAAGGATAACCGCTGTGAACAAAACAAGCAAAATCGAGAGCAGCTTAACGGCAGCGCCGATTTTATCACGCGATCTTACGGATACGGAGGTAAGCAGCACGGCGGCAAGATTTATAATTGCGACGGCGGTAAGCTGGAAAAAACCGCTTCTTGCATATTCGGCGTAACCCCCGTTCATAGCCGCCGTTTCTCTGTTTCCGAACAAAAACGCGAATTGTATGGCTACAAACAGTGCATAGAGCACATTGAGCAATGTCAAAATAATAATATACGGGATCGCGGGCAGCGCAGTGCTTCCCGGAATGTGCCCCGGCTTTTCTTTGCGGGGCTGCGCGAGAAAATACAACGAAGAAAAGAACATCAGCGCCAGCACAGCCGTGCGGATAACGCGGCGAAGTGCGGCTCCTATGCCGATGTTTTTGAGCCAGTCTCCCAGACCCGAAAAAACGTTTCGGAAGACAGCGTCGGCCGATGACAGCAGACTAATGACCAAAATCAGGACGGGCAGAGCTATCACTATGCCGATGAGCGCATACAGCAGGCTCTTTCTTTTGCCCTTACCCATCGTGCCCAAAGCGCGAAACGGCTTTCCGAAGTTTATAAAAAGGGCTCTTAGTCCCAGAGATATCGAGTTCCCTACCACCCTGAAATCGCATACGCTTTTATCAAGCCTTCCCGAAAGGGCAAATATCTCCATAGTCCCGACGCAGAAGATTATAAGGCAGTTTATAACGGCGACCCAGTAGCTTATATACACGAAACAGTTTACCGCCATGAGCAGGCAGGCTGCCAGGAGTAAAGCGGTGGTTTTGTTCCATACCGTTTTTTTCCCAAGATATACGATTTCCGCTCCGAATAGCGCGAAGACGAATATCATGGTGCCGAGCCCTGAGGGTAAATATACTCTTTCGCTGAGCGCGCTGAATCCGAAGTTCCAAAACCATAAAAGCGACAGCGCGACCGCCATTGCCAACGCGCCCCAATCCCGCGCCGTAAAATGTACCGCGCTCTTTTGCGGAGCGGTATATTCCCCGCTCGAAGGCATCTCATTCATTTTACTTCCTCCTTTCGGTATTCCAAAATATCACCCGGCTGGCAGTCAAGCGTTTTGCACAGCTCCTCGAGCGTAGCAAATCTGACGGCTTTTGCCTTTCCTGTTTTCAGGATCGAAAGGTTTGCCATCGTAAGCCCTACCTTTTCCGACAGCTCGGTAAGACTCATTTTACGCTTTGCCATCATAACGTCCAGATTAACTACTATCATAGCGTTCTCCTATATGGTTAGGTCGTTTTCGTCCTTAAGCGACGCCGCTTTCTGCGTCAGGTGCGAAAGCGCCGCGGACGCCGTCATTACTGTAAATCCGATAAAAAGCACCCCTATGAGAATAATCATCAGTGCGGGGTGGAGCATGTTAAGCGCCGCGAGTACGACGGCTCCGATGATGTAATATATCGTGTCCGCCAGAGCCATAATGCTGATTACGCGAAGTCTTGCGGCGTTTTGCGCGCAAAAGCTGTTGTCTTTGCCTATCTCCCTGAAGATTTCCCAAGCCTTTATCAGAGCGGCGAAAACGGGCAGCGCGCTCACCCAGAAAAATATAAGACACGGCAGATAATACCCCGAATATTCGGGATACTGCATGACAGCTGCCCTGCCGAGCTGCGGAACTATAAAAATGCAGAGCGCCAGACAGCTCAGCGCCGCGACTATTACGATTATCTTAAGCCACCGGGACAGTTCAGCCTGTTTCATGTAAAAACCGCCTCCACAAACATTATCTGTATGCACAGTATAGCACTATGCTTATAGTATTTCAAGAATAATTTATCGTTTATCGATAATTATTTTATGCTGTCCAATAATCTCAAATGAACACGCAAAGACGCCGAAAGACCTGACAGCGCTTAAAACAAGCGTTGTCAGGTCTTTGATTTGCCGCTAAATAGTCCGAATTCGGTTAAGTCATATATCCGGTTCCCGCTCGGTTAAATATGCGTAGGTATTACCTAAAAGAGCGTTAAAGCCAAGTGACCTGCACATCTTCTCGTCACATGGGGCGCAGGTGACGCTCAGTCTCTTAATGAGATTCTTCCGGCACCATTTTTGAGCCGCTTCCATAAGCATCCGGGCGATACCCTGTCCCCTGAATACGGGCTCGATATAGAAATTTTCCAAAATACCCACATCGGAGCAGGCAAAGGTAGAAAAGGTGGTTACAACGCTGCACATTCCGACAGCCCGATAACCGCGTTTGGCAAAAAAGAAAGTAATCCTCCCCTCACAAACAGCCTTTGCAAGACTCTCCTGCTTTTCCTCTGTGAGAATATCCACTCCGATTTCGCTAAGATACCCGTTTTCCAGTTTCTTTAACTGCCAGTCTTTCCCGTCGCCTAAAATTTCAACATGAACCGGCTGATACTCCTCCGGCGGCAGCAGCATAAGCGGCATCCCCCATTCGTCCGCGCCGTTCATCTTAAATCCTAGTCGTTTCCAAAAACGCTGTCTTAGAGCTTTATCACAGTTAATTTCTATATAGGCGGCACCCATTGCCTTCGCCCAGGCGAGGAAAGTCTTCGCGCACTCAGTCCCCGTGCCATTGCCGCGAAACTCCGGAAATACGCAGAATTCATTTAAAAAGCACTTTTCGTCCTCCGTCCGATAGATAACCGGAAGCGCCAATCCGATGTCTTTGCCGTTCCGACTTATAAGCAGATAATAACAGCGATCCCGCTCTCGCTGACGGATCATTTCGATTTGTGCGCGGTATTTGCTGTCATCCGAAAAATATTCCCGCTCTTCACAGTCGGACTCGGGAAACATATCCCGCATAAAATAGGCGTGAAGCTGTTCCCAAAAGAAAGCAGTCTCCTGTTTTGTCGCTGCTTCACGGACGGTAATTTCGTTTGTCATTCATTTCCCTCCAAAAATCAAGCCGGAGGGTTAGTAAGCGTGAACCCTCCATACACGATTCATCTTCATAAACAACCATCCTTTCCTCGTTAGTATTTGTTTGTTTAAAGGTAAATGTGCGGTCCCCCTGAATCGGAAAATCGCAGATTTGCCTTTAATAATTATATTAATAGTTCTCGGCGTGAATCTCAAAGTAAGCCTGAGGGTGATCACAAACCGGGCAGACCTCGGGAGCCTTGGTACCGACCATGATGTGACCGCAGTTGCGGCATTCCCAAACCTTTACCTCGCTCTTAGCAAATACTTCCTGTGCTTCCACGTTGTGAAGCAGAGCTCTGTACCGCTCCTCGTGATGCTTTTCAACGGCAGCAACAGCGCGGAACTTGGCTGCCAGTTCGGTAAAGCCTTCCTCTTCGGCAGTCTTGGCAAAACCCGCATACATATCGGTCCATTCATAGTTTTCGCCGTCAGCCGCAGCGGCAAGATTCTCCGCGGTGGATCCGATTCCGTTGAGCTCCTTGAACCACATTTTAGCATGCTCTTTTTCATTGTCGGCAGTCTTCAGGAACAGCGCGGAAATCTGCTCGTAGCCTTCATTCTTGGCAGTAGAAGCAAAATAGGTATATTTGTTTCTCGCCTGGGATTCGCCGGCAAAAGCGGCTTCCAGATTCTTTTCTGTCTGGGTTCCGGCATAGGGATTTGCCTTTTTCACTTCAAGCAGCAGTTCGCCCTTTGCTTTACAGAGCGGGCAAACCGGCTCTACGCCGTCCTGCACATCAAATACATGACCGCAAACCAAGCACTGATATGTTTTCATTTTAATTACCTCTTCCTTATCTTTTTCGTTATTCGGTATCATTTCCAAAAGCTTTTTCGCACCATAGTAGAAATCATCGCATATCCGCCGCCAAAAGTAAACAGGCCGATTGTGCAAATGTTAAAAATAATACAAGCAGAATTTCATTTTGTTTTACTTATTATAATCAGTTCCCCGAACAATGATGTTGCGCGCAATGTTTATGTCCGCAATCTCCGTGACGGTGCTCGTGATGGTCACAGCGGGCATTCGGGTCATAATTTAAAGCTCCGTTCGCCAGAGCCTTTGCCGCTTCGTCCGCATTTCCCCTGACTCCCGCGAAAAGCTTTATTCCGGCATCCGCGAGTGCCATTTGCGCACCCGTTCCGATACCGCCGCAAATCAATGCGTCAACCTTCGCTGCCTGCAGGAATCCGGCTAACGCGCCGTGTCCGCTTCCGTTTGAATCTACTATCTGTTCGTTTGTGATTGCTCCGTTTTCCGCATCATAAAGCTTAAACTGTTCGCAATGTCCGAAATGCCGGAACACTTCTCCGTTCTTATAAGTTACCGCAATTCTCACTGTGTTGTTCCTCTTTTCAATAATTTCCTGAGTGATTTCAACCGGCATAAACTCACAGCACCCGCCTGTTACGAGAAGCCTTTTACCGTTCACGAGAACGTCCGCTACCTTTTTTCTTGCGCTGTCATAGATTGCTGTGACTGTTGTGCGGGATATGTTCATTTTAGCTGCACAGGCTTCCTGTGTAAGCCCCTCGTTATCTAAAAGACGTAAAGCCTCAAACTCGTCAACGGTCATCCTGACACTCTCGGCGGCGGATATGTCATCCGGTGAAAAGCTTCGATAAACAGGCCGCTTTTCAATTCTGCGGTATCTTGCTGGTCTTGGCATAAGCACTCCTTTCTGACATATGTCAATTATATTATGACTCTGTTTACGACATATGTCAATAACCAGGGCTTAATATTATTGCTAATACTAAGATCCGAAGATTAGCATTATCGTTATCGGCTTGTGGGACTACGGCAAAAAATAAAAAAGCCGCTAAGATTTAACGCTTAAGCGGCTTCCAACGGTATTCGGTTCAGTGACAGCAGCTTGTTTTATGCCTCTAAGAAGCCGCTTCTTTCTTCTAAAAGCTCGACAAATCGCTCTTTTAAGTCTTCCTGCAATAAAGATTCGTTGCACATGGAAATAAACGTCGGTTTCGTAAAAAGCAGCTTGTTAATCATCTTTTCAGCGGAATTTCTCGAAATTCCGCATTTATCCGAAAATGTCAGGAAATCTTTCTTTCGTATATTCATTTTCTTCCCATTCATTGAAAGAGCAAATTGTTCTTTGTCATCGGGCATTATGACACTTACGGGCAGCAAGTCATATGCCGGGGATAGAACATATTCCCCACTGCCTTCCGACGTTTCGATCAAAGAGAAGTTTTTCAGATGCATATCGGAGTTGCCTACAAGGAACGAGAACACCAATCTCATAAAAAGCTCTGTCATATCAAGCATCGCTCTTGATGAATACTTCCGGATGATTTTACTGCATTGCTCATAAGATCCCTTATACTTATCCTGTGTCAAGCGTAAATCAAGCTGGCAAAAATCCTCCATGGCAAGCATCCTGACCTCATTTTTTTCAAAAACCCTGTCTACACGCTTTGTTATATAGGCAAAGCTTCCGTTTCCGAAAACAAGCGCATGCGGGACTGTGGATATCCCGGCAGCATCCGCCATACACATTACGAGATGCTCGGCCTCCGGAAGCGAACGAAAATCCTTAACCTGAGGTTTCAAAATATAACCTGTCGGGTAATTCAAAAGCGTGAGGCGGGGCTTATTACCTTCGGAAATAAGGTGTACGGATAATTTTTTCTGTACACCGGGTATCGTATATCCTTTGTTTGTGCTTTCTATCGCAAGAAGCTCTAAGGTATCCTCATCAATCTCTGCATAGGGTAACACCGATGTTCCGAAAAAGCGCTTGATGCATCTATTATGCCAGCCGATTTGCTCATTTTCCAAACGAAGAGATTTTCCGCAGCATAAGCAGTTCATATACGTTTCTCCCTAATGCTGACATTGCCGATACTATCCTTACAAGCAACAAGTAATAGTCCGAAACGATCCTTGGTATCGATTTTCCAGTTTCGGCTGACAACATCAAGCAGCCAGCCTTCCGGAATCAATCCGTCAAAGAAGGAAAACAATGTTTTGGAAGTATATGTTTGTTCATTGAGCGGCAAGGTCAGCGAAACCGCACCGGCATCATCTTTTGAAAGATATTCGGATGTATACGAAAAGGAATAACCTTCATCGGTTTCCGAAAGAACACCCGCAAAGATATTCCGTACATACACATAAGCTTTTCTAAAAGTGTCCATTAATCGCTATCCTTCTTTCCCGGCACAGCTTCCATACCGAACATTCCAAGAGCGATATTTACCTTGTCCATGCGAACCGTTTCTTTTCCTTGTTCCATCTCACGGATAAAACGAAGGCCCAATCCGGAGCGTATTGAAAACTCTTCTTGAGTAAGTCCTGCGGAACGCCTGCTTTCTTTTATGAAGTTGGCAATTTTGTTCATTCTTATTTTTACCTCCTTTTGCCCTACTTATGCCAGTATTTTATACCCTATTGGGTATAATGTCAATCACAATATTAAGTATTATACCCGTTTGGGTGCATTTATTTCACACAATAAATTATTACACCCTATCGGGTATAATAATTCGGCGGCTGACGCAGGTCAGCCGCCTCTATGTATTTGTTCAGTCTCTAGAATATGGGCACGACTGCCCCGTCGTAGGTGTCTTCGATAAATTTCCTGACTTCGTTGCTCTGCAATGCCTTCACGAGCGCAAGGATCGCAGGGTCGTTCTCGTTCCCTTCCTTCACGACAAGGATGTTCGAGTATGTCTGCGCCGCGTCGCCGCTCGCGTCCTCGACCGCCAGCGCGTCGGTGCTCGCGTTGAGCCCGGCCTGAATCGCGTAGTTGCCGTTTATAACCGCAAGGTCGACGTCCTTAAGGGCGAGCGCCAGCTGCGCCGCTTCCATTTCGACGAATTTGATATTCAGCGGATTTGTCGCGATATCCCGAACCGTCGCGTTCGACGAGGCGTTGATGCCGTCCTTCAAGGTAATCACGCCTTCCTGCTGAAGCAGGAGGAGAGCGCGGGTCTCATTGGAACCGTCGTTGGGAAGAGATATCGTGGCGCCGTCCTTCAGATTCGCTACGGAATCTGTTTTTCCGGCATAGATCCCAAAGGGCTCGTAGTGGATAGACGCGACGGATACGAGGTGTGTACCGTTGTCGGCGTTGAAGCTGGTGAGATAGGGCTGGTGCTGGAAATAATTCGCATCAAGATCCCCGCTTTCCACAGCGGTGTTCGGCTGCACATAGTCTGTGAATTCCACGATCTCAAGATTTATGTTTTCCTTTGCCAGAACCTCTTTCGCCACAGCGAGGATTTCGGCGTGAGGCGTCACGCTCGCGCCGACTTTGATGGTCTTGGCCTGCGCGGAGGGCGCGGCGGAGCTCTGCGGACTGCTTTTCCCGCAGCCTGCAAAGACTGCGATGAGCAAAACAAGGGACAACGCGATGAGCAGTGCTTTTTTCATGATTTTCATCCTTCTCTTAATCAATTCATTATAGTTAACATAATATGTTATTGCTGTCTGATACGCTTGTCGCTTCGCTTGGAGATTCTGTTCCCGATCTCCTGAAAGCCCTGTACGACGAGGATCAGTATCACGACCATTACGAGCATGACGTCCGTTTGTGACCGGTAATAGCCGTAATTGATGGCGATCGTGCCCAGGCCTCCGCCGCCGACGAAGCCGGACATAGCGGAGTAACTCAGAACTGTCGTGGTTGCGATCGCCGCGCCGACGAGCAGAGATGGCTTTGCCTCGGGCAGCAGCACCTTTAAAACGACCTGCATGGTTGACGCGCCCATAGATAGGGACGCTTCAATGACGCCCCGATCCACCTCCTTTACGGAACTTTCAACCATGCGCGCCACAAAGGGAGCCGCCGCGATTACCAGCGGCACGATGGTGGCGGTCGAGCCGATGGTGGTCCCCACAATAAGCCGTGTCAGCGGCAGAACGAACACAAGCAGGATAATGAAAGGTACCGAGCGCAGGAGGTTAACGATGGTGCCCACGATCCTGTTCACCGCGGTGTTCGGCTTAATTCCGTCCGCGTCCGTCACCACGAGCAGCAGGCCGATCGGCAGACCCAGAGCATAGGCCGCCGCCGTGGAGAGGATTGTCATATACAGGGTTTCCCACAGGCCTTGCACCATGAGCGCGATCATATCACGGCTAAACATTAAACTCCTCCTCTGTGTATCTGAGATTTTCCGAGTCGAGAAAGGCCAACATCCGCTCCGCCATCGCCTGGTCTTCCGGAAACTGCAGTATCATATGGCCAAACATCCTGCCGCCGATCGTCTTTGTGTCAGCAAAAACGATGTTGACCGGCGCGCCGAATCGGAGGACCATATCCGCGATAACGGGATGCTCGGCGGAGTCGCCGTCAAACGTCACCCGGTAAAATCTCCCCTTGCCCGTGAAAGCCGCCGTACTCTCGCCCCGAGGAAAGAGCAGTTTTTTTGCGGCTTCGGATTTCGGGCGGCGGAAGACTTCATCCACAGCACCAATCTCCTCTATGTGGCTGTTTGCGATAATGGCGACGCGGTTGCAGATTTGTTCGATGACACGCATCTCGTGCGTGATGATGACGACTGTCACCCCGAGCTTTTGGTTGAGCTCCTTGAGCAAAGCCAGGATTGACTGCGTCGTGGTCGGGTCAAGGGCGCTCGTAGCCTCGTCGCAAAGAAGCACCTTCGGGCCGGTGGCGAGGGCGCGCGCGATGGCCACGCGCTGCTGCTGGCCGCCGGAGAGCTGTGCCGGATAGGCCTGTTCCTTGTCCGAGAGCCCGACGGTACTCAGTAGCTCCCTCGCGCGCGAAGCACACTCCCTGCGCGGCGTCCCCGTAAGCTCCAGCGGGAAACAGACGTTTTCGAGAGCCGTTCTCTGCATCAGGAGATTGAAGTTCTGAAAGATCATGCCGATGGACTGGCGCGCGCGCCGCAGCTCTCTTTCCGAGAGAGAAGTCATCTCTTTGCCGTCCACCACGACACTGCCGGCGTTCGGCCGCTCCAGGAGGTTCATGCATCTGACAAGTGTGCTTTTGCCTGCGCCGGACAGTCCGATGATACCGAAGATCTCTCCCTGCCCGATCTCCAGGCTGATGCCCTCCAGTGCGACCACCGAGCCGTCTCCTTCGCCGAAGGTCTTTGTCAGGTTCTTGATCTCAATGATCGTGTTCTCGCGCATATATGTACACCCTTCCCGGAATGATAACAAATAAAAATCCTTGATGAGAATCATCAAGGACGAGTGCAGTGCCCCGCGGTACCACCTTGCTTCACTTATGCCTCGCGGTATAAGCCTTGAAGGGTACGAGTTCATACCCCCAGCACGATAACGGGCGCTCCCGCCGCACCCTGTGCAGCCCCCTGCAGTCGGATGCGAAGCTCCAAGACCATGTTCGGCAAAACATCCCGCACCCCTTCCCACCAACCGGGGTTCTCTGTGCCGATCCGTATCGCCTACTCTTCTTTTCACAGCTTTTATGATGTAATTATTCAACTGTCACGTAGTCTACAACTTTCCGTCGGTTTCGTCAATACATAAAGCTGTCCTTTTCATAAAATACGAAGCCGACGACTCCCCGCGGGCATGTCTCCCTTCCCCGGAATTGCCCGAAGGCAAACGGAGAAAAAACCGGCGTCGGCGGGGAAGTGCACACCGGAACGGAAAAGGAGAGATTAACGAGGGCATTAAGCCGTATCGGCTTATTCCCACTCGCAAACTTAAAGCTTGCTCTAAACATTTTTGTTTTGGTAATATGATTTCTATTTGCCCAATTTGATACCAGTTATCCATTGTATATGGTCTTTCTGAAATGCTGTTATCAAAATGTT
>JAAYBW010000021.1 GCA_012729975.1 Clostridiales bacterium | reverse complement strand
CCCGTCCCGGTAGGGGCGAACTGCGTGTCGCCTGAACATTCGTTCCCATCGCCCCCGGTGCGGCGACCTTCATCCCCCCCTCCGCCGTTCCCCGTCGCCCCCGCCCTGTCACACGCATATGTATCTCGGGTGTGTGTTTCGCGGGTGTATCGTGCGGGTACATCACGCGGGTGTGTTTCGCGGGTGTATCGCCCGGATGCGTGTGTGTGCATTATGCGCTCACGTCCGCGTGCACAGGAAAAAATTTTTCGTGAGAGGAAAATTAAAGTTGACTGAAACCGATTATAAAAAAATGACACGCAAAGAGCTCGAACGGCTGCTTACGCAAAAGCAGTGCCGATTCGCGCAGGAGCTCGATAAGGGCTGCGACGCAGCCGAAGCAGCCATTAACGCCGGGTATCAGCGCAAAAATGCGCAGAAAACGGCAAGCGAGCTGCTCAACGACGAAAAGATAAGCGCATACAGGCGCGTCTGCGCCCGTGAGGAGTATGAGGCGCTGGGTATAAATGAGCAAATGATAGCAAAAAGGCTCATGATGTTATACGATCGGTGCATGCAGGAGCAGCCGGTGCTGGTATGGAGCACCGAACAGCGCGCGATGGTGCCGAGCGGGCAGACGAAGGTCGACTGCGATAGCGCCATCAAAGTGCTAAAGCTGATGGGTCAGACTCTCGGCATGTTCAAAAAAGATCCGGTCCCGGAGACACCCGAAATCAGGGTAGAGTCGCTCGAAAATTATCTCAGAAGGCTGGACGAGGAGGAGAAGGCACAGAAGGCACAGAAAAGCAGTACATAGAGCGCCTCCCGAAAGTCGAAATGAAAAGGCTCAGGCCGGACATGGCCGGCCTGAGCATGATTCGGTTACTGATCGTGTTTTTAAGCTTATACCGGTTTAAACATTATCTGCTGTTTCCCGAAAGAAGAAAGGAAAACTCCGCGGATACGCACAAGACACCGCCGACGCGGCCCTCTCCGCTCGCCCAGTAAAAGCCGCCCTTTGACTTCACTATGCGGCACTGTGTTTCGATCATATCGCCGGGACGGACGGGGCTTTTAAAACGCACTCTGTCGAGCCCGGTCAGATACGTCGCGAAGCCCGAACCGTTTGAGGGAGCGATCAGCGCGCAGGCGGATTGAGCTAAAATCTCGCATAAAACAACGCCGGGCACCACGGGGTTATCGGGGAAATGCCCCTGAAGGAACCATTCATCACAGCGTATCAGTTTTTTCCCGAAAGCGGTCCCGTCCTTCACCTCTACCTCGTCTATGAGCAGCATGCCGTCTCTGTGCGGCAGCAGGTTTTCTATCTCATCTCTTTTCACGGCTGTTCCTCAAGCTTTCTGAAAGCGATAACGGCGTTATGCCCCCCGAAACCCAGCGATATTGACAGCGCGGCTTCAAGCCGCGTTTTTCTAGCGGTCAGCGGAGTGTAGTCAAGGTCGCACTCGGGGTCGGGCTCGAGCAGATTGATCGTGGGCGGCACAATGCCGTTTTTAATTGCCAATATCGATGCCGCGGCCTCGGCGGCGCCGGCCGCGCCGAGCATGTGGCCGGTCATAGATTTGGTTGAGCTTATGTTCAGTCTTCGCGCCTCCTCGCCGAAGGCTTTTTTTATGGCCATTGTCTCGGTTACGTCGTTTAGCGCGGTGCCGGTTCCGTGGGCGTTTACGTATATGGATTCGGGCATAAGCTCACGCAGGTTTTCCGCGGCGGCAGAGATGGCGGCGGCCGAGGCCGTCGCTTCGGGGTCCGGTGCGGTTACGTGGAAAGCGTCGCAGGTAGAGCCGTAGCCGCAGACCTCCGCGTATATGCGGGCTCCTCTCGCCTTCGCGTGACTCAATTCCTCTAGCACCAAAACTCCGGCGCCCTCGCCCATAACAAAGCCTTCGCGGCGCTTGTCAAAGGGGAGACTCGCGGCGTTAATATCTTCCGAGGGACTTATGGCCGCGCAGCTGCCGAAGCCGGCAAGGCCGAGCGGGGTGATGGCTGCTTCGCTGCCGCCGCAGATAACGGCGTCCGCGTACCCGTGCTTAACGGCTCTGTAGCCCTCACCGATGCAGGTGGTGCCTGTGGCGCAGGCTGTGGAAATGGCCTGGCAGGGCCCCTTAGCGCCGTAGCGTATGGCGATTGAACCCGCGGCCATGTTGTATATCATTTTCGTTATGAATAAAGGAGACACCCGCTTGGGACCTTTCTCCAGAAGAGCGATATGTTCCTGACACAGCGTGTTGAATCCGCCTATGCCGGAGCCGAAATATACTCCGAGCCGCTCGGGTTCCACCGCGTTTTCAAGCCCGCTGTCCTCCATGGCTTCCTTTGCGGCGCAGAGTGCGTACTGAACGAAGGGGTCTGTTCTGTGAGCCGAGGATCTGTCCATGAAGCTTAGCGGGTCAAAGTTTTTAAGATGCGCGGCAAGCTTGAATCTGGTGCCTGACGCGTCAAAATAAGTTATCGGGCCTATGCCGCAGCGGCCCGAGCAAAGGCCTTCCCAAAACTCGGCCGCGCTGCTGCCTATGGGCGACACGACGCCTAAGCCGGTAACAACGACTCTTTTCATAATTAGCCCCCTTTTTACATGGCCAGGCCGCCGTCTATCCGTATGACCTCGCCCGTTATATAGTCTGAAAGAGGAGAAGCGAGAAAAACCGCCAGCGCCGCGACCTCCTCCGGTTTCCCGGCCCGCCCGAGCGGAATGCTGCCCATTATCGGGCTGACTTCGTTAAGTCCGGCGGTCATGTCCGTATCGATGAGGCCCGGCGCTATGGCGTTGCAGCATATACCGCGGGAGGCGAGCTCCTTGGCCACAGACTTTGTAAGAGCGATGAGCCCCGCCTTCGAAGCGGCGTAATTAACTTGCCCGGCGTTGCCCGACAGCCCCGCCACGGACGCTATATTTATTATCTTGCCGCTGCGGCGGCGCAGGAAAACGGGGTATACCTGCTTAATTGTGTTAAACGCGCCCTTGAGGTTCACGGCGAGCACCTTGTCAAACTCCCGCTCCTTCATTGTCATAAGAAGCTTGTCGGCGGTTACGCCCGCGTTGTTTATAAGGATGTCCACGGGACCGAACTCGGAGGCGATCGTTTTAAAAACCGCCGTCACCGTATTAAGGTCCGACACGTCGCAGCGATAGCACTTTGCCGCGGTGCCCAATGAGATCAGTTCTTCGGTGACGGCCGCGGCCTTTTCGTCGCTGCCCGCGTATAAAAGGGCTACGGACGCGCCGTTTTTGGCGAGCTCGCGGCATATGGCCGCTCCTATCCCGCGCGAGCCGCCGGTAACCACCGCTATCTTTCCTTTAAGCAATGCGTTCGGCCTCCCTCGCCGCTGCCGCTGCCGCGGTAACTTCGGCGACGTCTTCGGCAGAGCTTACCGAGAAAACGCGGCTGCCCGGCAACACTCGTGAAATGAGCCCCTTGAGCGTATTGCCCACGCCGACCTCTACGAAGGTGTCAAAGCCGTCGCTTGCCATGTTCTCAATAAGCTGCTTCCAGAGCACGGGTCTTATTATCTGCTGTTCCATCAGCTCCGCGGGGTGGCCCTCATAAGGCCTTGCCGTGCAGTCGGCATAAACGGGCAGCGTGGGTATCCGCATCGGAAAGCGCTTTATTTCTTCTCTGAATCTGTCCGCGGCGCTGGACATGAACACGGAGTGAAAGCCCCCGCTTACAGACAGCGGCATCAGCTTTCCGCCCGCGCTTTTAATCTTCTCTTCAAGCGCGGGCACGCATTCCGCGGCGCAGGAGACAACAAGCTGGCCGGGTGCGTTATAATTTGCCGGCCACGCTCCGGGCACCTTCGCGCAAATCTCCTCAACGGTGCTGTCCTCAAGCCGAAGCACCGCCATCATAACGGCGGGGCTTACGCGTGACGCTTCACCCATCGCGGCGCCTCTCACGCAGGCAATGCGAAAACCGTCCGCGTATGAAAAGGCTCCCGCGAAAGCGAGCGCCGGTATTTCTCCCAGTGAAAAGCCCGCGGCCGCGTCCGGCTTCAGGCCGGCCTCGGCGAGTGAAACAGCTGCCGCGAGATCCGCCAGATACATGCAGGGCTGTGTGTTCTCCGTAAGCTTGAGCTCCTCGGCGCTTCCGTCAAAGCACTGCCCGAGCGTTCCCGGCCGCAGAGCCTCCGCCTGCATGAAAAGCTCTTTTGATGTCTTGTTCGTATCGAAGAAAGATTTCCCCATCCCGGCGCGCTGCGCGCCCTGACCGGAGAATACATAAGCTAATCGGCCCATTTATATGCCCCCTTTAACAGTGTTTCGGCCTCGGCGACAATTTCGCGTATTATTTCCGCGGCGGGCTGCTCTTTGCTTACAAGCCCCGCCGCCTGGCCGCAGAGCAGGCAGCCGTCCTTCACGTCGCCTTCCACAGCGGCTTTCCGAAGCGCGCCCACGCCGAGGTCCGCAACGGTCTCGGGCGTTGCCTCGGGAGAATACTCAATCTTAATAAAATTGCGGCTGAAAGGGTTTTTAAGGCAGCGGCAGGTGTTGCCTCCAAACCGGCGCCCGGTGGTAACCGTGGATATGTCCGTAGCTTTAATAACCATATCCTTGTAATTTTGATGTACCGTACACTCGAGGGCGCTCAAAAAGCGAGTCCCCATCTGCACGCCCGCGGCGCCCAGCATAAAGCACGCGGCCATGCCTCTCCCGTCGGCTATTCCGCCCGCGGCCAGCACGGGTATATCGACCGCGTCGCATATCTGCGGCACAAGAGCGAGAGTGCCTGTTTCGCCGATATGCCCGCCGGATTCGCTGCCCTCGGCGATAACCGCGTCGGCGCCCGCGCGCATCATCATTTTCGCGGACGCGACGGACGCGACAACGGGTATCACCTTAACGCCGGCGTCCTTCCACATGGACATATATTTAGTCGGCATGCCCGCTCCGGTGGTCACCACCTGCACGCGCTCCTCGGCCGCTATTTCGGCGACCTGATCGGCGTAGGGGCTCATGAGCATAATGTTAACGCCAAAGGGCGCGCGGGTGCGCGCGCGGGTGCGCGCGATCTGCTCCCGCAGCCATTCGGGCCCCGCGTTCATGGCGGAGATTATACCGAGACCGCCGCCTTCGGATACAGCCGAAGCGAGCGACGATTCGGCGATCCAGGCCATGCCGCCCTGAAAGACCGGGTATTTAATACCCAGCATTTCGCACAGAGGTGATTTCATGCCTGCTCCCCGAGCCTGCTTTCTACCAGGCCGACAAGATCCGCCATAGTGGCGAGCTTCGCGTCGCCTATCTCGATATCCGTGCCGAACTCTTCCTCCATGAGCATTAAAAGCTCCATAACGTCCAGCGAGTCGATTCCCAGAGTCTCAAACTTCGTTTCCATGCTCAGCTCTTTTACGTCGCAGCCGATCCTGTCGGCAAGCATCGCGGCGATCTTTTCGAATACCATTTTCCATGTCTCCTTAATATCTTAATTTTTGGTCCATCTGACTAAACAGGCGGCGTGAGCCAGACCGCCGCCGAACGCGGTGAACAGCAGCAGGTCGCCGCTGTGGAGAAGGCCGTTTTTATTCATTTCGTCCAGGGCGATGGGAATGCTGGCCGAGGAGGTGTTGCCGTATAACTCAATGTTCTGGTAAAAACGGCTTTTGTCTAACTTCAGCCTTTCCGCGGCGAAGTCGATTATGCGGGCGTTTGCCTGATGGGGAACGATGTAGGAAATATCATCGATATTGAGGCCGTTGCTGTCGAGAATGTAATTTACATCGGAGCATATGGCCTCCACAGCGTACTTGAATGTCTCGCGCCCTCTCATCTTTATGTAGGGCGAGGCGGTCTCCCTCCCGAAAAACGGAGATTTGCCCGTATGCTGGGGTATGTGTATTACATCGCTGCCGCCTTCCACGGTGAACTTGGAGCAAAGGTATTCGCTGCCTTCCCCGAGCACCGCCGCGCCCGCCCCGTCTCCGAAGATAACGCAGGTTCCGCGGTCCTCCCAGTCCGTTATGCGGCTTAAGCGTTCCGCGCCTATTATCAGCACGCGCTTCGCCGTGCCTCTCGCGAAAAAGCCGGCGGCAATTTCCAGAAGAAAAACGAAGCCCGAGCATGAGGCGTTTATGTCAAAAGCCGAACAGGATATTCCGAGCATCTGCTGAACGGAGCAGGAAACCGAGGGCGCGGTGTCCTCGCCGCTGACCGTTGCCGCGATTATGAGGTCTATGTCCCCGGCGCGGCAGCCGCTGTCCTCGAGAGCATCTAAGGCTGCGCGGTAACCGAGGTCGGCCGCTGTCTCATCGGTGCAGACGTGCCTTTCGCGCACGCCCACGCGCTGTCTGATCCATCCGTCTGATGTGTCCAGCATCCGCGCAAGCTCATCGTTGGTGACTACTCTGGACGGTACGCACATACCCGTTCCCAAAATGCGAAAGCTCATCTACTGCCCTCCGGATTAAAAAGTATTCAATTGATTAGTACCATAAAGAGGGCTAAGGTTACACGAAAAGATAAAAAAATCCGCCGTGAGCGCATCGACGCTCACGGCGGATTTTTTGCGGAGTGGTATTTACTTCCTTTTATAGTCCTTTATAAACCGGTGTATCAGAAGTCCGGCCAGAGCGCATGAGTAGGCCGCTATGACCGCCGCGATAAGCAGTCTTCGAAGTCTGAGCCTCGAGGCAATGCGTCCGAAATCCATCACGGCTTCGCTCTCGGGCGGAGAAAGCGGCGTCTTCTGATTTCCGAGCATGGTTTTAAAGTTCCTGTAAAACCGTCTGCAGTCGGGGCATTCCCTCAAATGCTCCTCAACGGCGGCAACGCTGGCCTTACCGGCTGTGCCGTCGTGGTAGATCGGGGCAAGGTCCATTATAATGTCACAACTCAAATTCATTTTTCAATTCCTCCGCCAGCATTTTCTTGGCTCGGCAATAGATGACCTTAGCCGAATTTTCGCTTATATTAAGCACCTGCGCGACCTGGGAAAACGTCATATCGGCATATATGCGCAGCATCACTACATCCCTGTATTTGTCGGGTATCTTCCTTATGGTGCGGCGTACGGCCTCCTCGACATCGCTTCGCTCAAGCTTTTCCTGGGGCGTTTCCTCATTTGAGCAGAACGTGTCTACCACAAGGTCGATGTCGGCGACTTCGAGGGTCATTTTTCTGCGCCTGAGATATTTAAGGTAAAGATGCTTGGCGATAGACGCGAGCCATGTATAGACCTCGCTTTTCCCCTTAAACTTGTGAAAGGAGATATAGGCCTGATAAAACGTTTCCTGCGCGAGATCCTCGGCCAGCAGACGGTCGCCGCAGAGCCTGTAGATAAATGCGTATACGCGCGCGAAATTTTCCTCGTAGAGCTTTTCCGGTATGTCCAAAAGAGTACCTCTGTAACGGCGTTTCTATTATTTGTTTCCGACTGTATCTTTCCACGGGCGGACATGAACGCCCCTGCCTTGTAAGTATTCCTTAAGTTCCCTCACGGAATAGTTGCGGTCCATTCTCGGCGAGTAGAGAAGAGAGCTTATGATAGCCGCAGACGATTGGGTTTTATTGAAAACGTCTTCAAGATGCTCCGGCTCGCCGGCCCCGCCCGAGGCTATCACAGGAATATTCACCGCGTCGCAGATCATGGCCGTTATATCGAGGTCGTAACCGCTCATTGTCCCGTCGCGGTCTATGCTGTTAACGCATATCTCGCCCGCGCCGAGCCCCTCGCCGCGTTTTGCCCACTCGACCGCGTCCATGCCCGTCATAACGCGGGCTCCGTCTATGGCTATCTCGTAGCCGCTTTTTATCTTATCCGTAACCGGAACCTTTTTCACCTGCATGCTGAGCACAATGCACTGCCTGCCGAAAGCCAGGGAGCCTTCCCTGATAAGCTCGGGGTTTCGCACGGCCATCGAATCTATGCTTATCTTTTCGGCACCCGATTTTAAAACCGAGTACATATCATCGAGGGTCTTAATGCCCCCGCCGACCGTAAAGGGTATATAAATGAGCTTTGCGACTCTTTTAACGGTATCGAGGTCTATGCAGCGCTTTTCGGAGCTCGCCGTTATATCATAGAAGATGACCTCGTCTATCTGTTCTTCGTATACGCGCAGGGCGACCTTTTCGGCGGGGTCTATCTCAATATTGTCCTGAAAGCGCTGGGCTTTCGTTACCATGCCGTTTTTAATGTCGAAGCAGGCGATAAGCCTTTTTGTCAGCATACAGATCCCTCCGCGATTCGCTTATTTGCTATGGCGGCGAAGTTGCGCAGTATTCTAAGACCGCTTTCGCCGCTTTTTTCTATATGGAACTGGGCGGCAAAAATATTTCCGGATGCCGCCATGGAGCAGTATTCCGGCCCGTAGTCCGACCTGCCGAGAATAACGCTGCCGTCCTCGGGAACAGCGTAATACGAATTTACAAAATAAAAGAAATCGCATTTGTCAAGCCCGGCGACCAGGGGATGCTCATATTGAAAACGAACCTCGTTCCAGCCGATCTGCGGAACCCTGCCGCTGTCTTTTCCGAAACGCCTGACCTGCCCGCCGAGCCAGTGCAGGCACTCGGTGTCCCCCTCCTCGCTGTGGTCGAAGAGGACCTGCAGGCCGACGCATATCCCCAGGAAGGGCACTCCGTTTTTGCGGACAATGTCATCGAGCGTTTCAATGAGTCCGAGCTCCCTTAGGGAGTTCATTGTTTCTCCCGCGGAGCCTACCCCGGGCAGGATGACGGCGTCGGAGCGTGAGAGCTCATCGGACGCGGAGACGAGCTTTGCTTCTATGCCGAGCTTGCTTAGTGCGTTAATGACGCTCTGGGAGTTTCCGGCTTTATAATCGATAACGGAGATCATATGATCAAATCCCTTGCTGTTTGAATTTATGTATTATAGCATGCCCGGGGGGCCGATTCAACCGCCTCAAACGGGCATTATATGATTTAAATAAACCCCGGGAGATGATATATAGGAAATTTTAATAGGTTTAATTTAATGTATATTTGTGCTATTATCAAAGTTGCGGTATCGGTCCGGGGGTGCCCGGATAATAATTACGCGGGCTTTTGCCCTCACAAGCGAGTGTTATATGATGGATAGTGTACTGTATATCGTGGTTCCCTGCTATAACGAGGAGGAGGTCCTGCCGGAAACGGCGAAGCGTCTTACGGCAAAGCTCGGCAGTCTGCGCGCAGCCGGAGTCGTTTCACCCGAAAGCAGGATCGTGTTCGTGGACGACGGCTCAAAGGACCGCACCTGGGAACTGATAAGCGGACTGCAT
This sequence comes from Clostridiales bacterium, assembly GCA_012729975.1. Lineage (GTDB taxonomy): Bacteria > Bacillota > Clostridia > Oscillospirales > Oscillospiraceae > JAAYBW01. Next base: position 1,081 of record JAAYBW010000021.1, on the reverse strand, counting down.
GCTGAAGATCCCGTGATTTGCGGGGTGAAGCTCACAAGGAACAGAGGCCACCAGTATGCGCTGCTGGCGGGACTTATGACGGTTCGCACGATGGCCGACGCCGTAATTTCCATGGATGCCGATCTTCAGGATGATATAAACGCCGTTGACGCGATGCTCGTGAAGTTCGGGGAAGGCTGCGACATAGTGTACGGAGTGCGGGCGCGGCGCGAAAAGGACAGCCTTTTCAAGCGCGCCACGGCCGAGGGCTTTTACAAGCTTATGGCCCTCTTCGGCGCCGAGGTGATTTTCAACCACGCGGATTACAGGCTTATGAGCCGCAGAGCGCTCGATCATTTGGCAGAGTTCGGCGAGTACAATCTGTTTTTACGGGGCATCGTGCCTATGATAGGGCTCAGGACCGACACGGTCGCCTACGACAGAGGCGAGCGTTTCGCGGGCGAGAGCAAGTATCCGCTAAAAAAAATGCTGGCATTCGCCTGGGAGGGGATAACATCCCTTTCCGCGTCCCCTTTAAGGGCGATAAGCGTGCTTGGCTCTGCGGTTTTCACAGGCTGCTTTCTGGCCGTTATAGTGCTCCTTTTATGCCGCATATCCGGCTCTTCGGTGTCGGGGCTCGCGATTGCCGCCACCGCGCTCGGCGCTCTGGGCGGCCTGCAGCTTCTGGCTACGGGAATAGTCGGACAGTATGTGGGAAAGGCATATCTGGAAACGAAGCACAGACCGCGTTTTCTTGTCGGTGAGACGCTTTTCGGCGGAGATGGAGAAGCGAATTGATTAATAAGTTTATTAAGAATTTCTTTGACATTAAGTTCTGGAAATTCGTCGCCGTAGGCGTGCTCAATACTCTGGTAGGAACCGGGGTTATGTTTTTGCTTTATAACCTTGCCGGTTTCAGCTACTGGCTGGCGTCCGCCGCCAACTATATTGTGGGCAGTATCGTGAGCTATTTTCTCAATAAATACTTTACCTTCAGAAGCAGGGAATCCGGGAAAAGGACGCTGTGGCGCTTCGCTCTGAATATTGTTGTATGCTGGCTTCTGGCCTACGGCGCGGCAAAACCGGCCGTGCGCGCGCTTTT
>JAAYBW010000175.1 GCA_012729975.1 Clostridiales bacterium | reverse complement strand
GGCAGTCTATAGGCCGTGTGGACAAATACGTCGGGCATTTGCTCCAAAAGCAGCTGGACGAGGGCACGATTACAAGCGAGGAAGCACAGGAATACTCCGACGCCTTCATACTGCGCATATACGATATTATCAGCCTGCCCGGCTTCTTTCTCAACACAAAGCGAATAATCGAGCTCAACGAGCATGGTAGAAATCTCTTCGCGTCCATCTATGACGGCATGACGGCCACCGCCGGCATCGCTCTGACGCTCGGCGGCGTTAAACCGGACGGCACGGACGACACGACACCGGCCACCGCGTTCTTACTGCAGACCTACGGTCGGATGGCGCTTCCCGATCCGACCGTGGCGCTGCGCATCAACAAAAATACACCCGATGAGATCTGGCGCCTCGGTATCGAGTCCAGCAAGGTCTGCGGCGGTATCCCGCAGCTCCAGAACGATGAAATAATCATAAACGCGCTTATGGATACCGGCATGTCATATGAGGATGCCTGCAACTACAGCATCGTCGGCTGTGTCGAGCCGGCAGGCACCGGCAACGAGTGGCCCGCCTGCGGAATGACAGGCCGCGAATCGATCTGGAACATGATGGATGTGATCCAGCTTGTTATCAACGGCGGTGTCAACCCCCGCACCGGCAAGACTGCCGTGCCCGGCAAGAAGCTTTATGAATATGAGAGCTTCGAGGAGGTTAAGCAAGCCTTTGAAACGCAGATGCGCTACGTCCTCGAGTGGAACGTATCATACGCCAATCTGTTCGAGATGGTCTATTCCCAGTACTTCCCCTGTATAGTCGCCTCGAGCATGATGGAAGGCTGTCTGGAAAAGGGCAGGGACGTCACCGAGGGAGGCGCGAAATATAACCGAACCGGAATAACCGCCTGCGGCACCGCCAATGTGGGCGACAGCCTCATGACCATTAAAAAGCTCTGCTTCGACGATAAAACAGTTTCCCTTAGGACGCTTTACGACTCGCTCCAGGCTAACTGGGAGGGCTTTGAGGCCCTCCGCCAGACGATCATAAACGAAGTGCCGCACTACGGCAACGACATCGACGAAGTCGATGAGCTGGCTGCCTGGGCTATAGGACTGTTTGCCGACATCATGTCCGGGGAAGAAGGCGCGCGCGGCAAATACTCCGGAGGCACCTTTACGATGACGGCACACATCTATATGGGCGCTATGCTCGGCGCGACGCCTGACGGACGCAAAGCCGGGGAGCCGATTGCCGACGCCATTTCTCCGCGCCAGGGACTTGACAAACACGGTCCGACGGCGTATCTGCGCAGCGCTGCCAAGCTGCCGCACCGGGCGCTCACCAACGGAGACCAGCTGAACATCAAGTTCACGCCGACTTCCGTAGAGGGCGACGAGGGAGCGATGAAGCTTCGCCAGCTTATAAGGACATATTTTAAACTCGGCGGGATGCAGGTGCAGTTTAACGTCGTGAGTGCGAAAGAACTCAGAAAAGCGCAGAAGGATCCCGACAATTACAAAAACCTCGTCGTGCGAATCGCCGGTTTTTCCACCTATTTCGTAACGCTTAACACAAATACTCAGGACGATTTTATAAACAGAACCGAACAGGCAATTTAGACTGCCGTCAGATTCGGCTTCATAAACTACCAATGGCAATGCGGGCGTTTAAACGCCCGCATTGCCATTAAACCGGTGTTTTTATAAAATCATCTTGTCAGTTCGGGAGAAGCTCCGCCGTATAACCTTCGGCTTCGATATGGAAATCATCGGACGAGCCGGTAATAAATGCTTTAATGTAAGCGATTTTATCTTTTATATTGCCGTAGACATCTTTTTCGATTACCGCGGTATATTCAGCCGTACCGCCCGCTTCAATTTCGGTCTCGGTAAGCGCGGTTATGAAAAGCTTGTCGGCGGACCATGTGTACAAGCTCTCGCCAAGATTGTCATAGACGATAAAGTCATAATGCTGACCTGAGTTATGGCTGATTTTAATTTTCTCGCTTGTGTTGTTTTCGATAACCAGCCGTAAATTGAGCGCGCCGTCGATCACGTTATAGGATGAGCTGACCGCTACTTGCTCGGTCAGGGCGCGTATACGCTCGATCAGTCTGTCAATAACAACGACAGCCTCCGCGCGTCCGGCGCTTTCTTTGGGATAAAGCATATTTGCGCCTCTGCCTTTGATGAGTCCTAACAGTACCGACAGAACGACGTCATTTTTGTATTCCTCGCTTATCAAAGCGTCGTCGTCAAAAGGCGCGGGCATCATGAGGATAACGGCGTAATTCCCGCCTGTCGCGTAATTGACAGCGTTTATACTGAAGTGAATCATTTCTTCGCGGCTAAGCGGCTCGTCGGGTCTGAAACGGTCTTTTGTGTCTATGATGCCTGCCGTAACCAGATCATACAGCCGGCTCGCTCCCACCGCGGTGTTTTCCACATCCGAGTAATAATCGCCGATATCTGTTGCGGCGAAATAATTAATGGATATACCCAGGGCCTTATGTATGGTTCTGGCGAATTCCATACGAGTGATCGCCTTGCCGGGCTCAAAAAGACCGTCCTTAGCGAAAATTTCCGGATACCCGAATTTCTCCGCCGAAGCCTTATACCACTGTGCCGAAAGATCTGTATACACAGGTTCGTTCACCTCGATAACCGTTTCGGCTGCCTGCGCCGTATCTGAAACGGCCTGCGCAGACATCGGCAGCAGCATAGATAAAACAACAATGCTTACGATTAAAAGTTTTTTCATCATAATTTCTCCTCGTATAATAAGTTTTGTAAGATAATTTTAGCTTAATAGGCACCCCAATCGGCTTGGTGATGCCCATGGTATAATTGACATAGGTCGATCAGGTAAAAGTTCTTTTGTCTCCTTTTTTCCGGTAGTCTTCGAGAACTCTTCGGGTAATTAGACGCGGATCGATGCCTTTAGTTCCCGCAAACCCGGCATTGCACCGTGTAGATTCAAATAATAGTTCTTTGAATATGTTTTCTTTGTTAATTGTGTTAATATAGTTAATATATAAGAGTACCCTGATTTATACGCGGAATCGGTATTTATCCCGGTCGAAAGGGATGCAAGATGTATGGTGGGAGGGAAAATATATGAATCTATGGGAGTATCCGCGACCTGTTTACAGCATCAACCAGTTTTGCCAGCCGCATTGCAGTGAGCTTGCGGGGCAAAGCTTCTTCTTCGTAATGGACAGCGGCTATGATTGCAGGCTTGACATAACCGGAGCGGATACCTGCATGTGGAGTATTGCGGGACAGGAACCGCAGGAGGCGACATATGAATGCCTCAAGGGCGACGACACAACCTACCTTTTGGATTATGATGTGCGCGAAACTCTCGGAACGAACAACCGCGTGAACCACCTCTATATCATTGATATGGAGCAAAGCCTTGTTACGCGGCTCGTTTGCACCATCGGCTGCAACCCGAAATTTCCGAATTTGGTCAAAAGCGAAGTTGACTTCGGGGCTATCAAGGTTGAAGGCAAGGACCTGCCGTTCAAGCGTCACTGCTTCACGACGGATCTTCTCGGCACAAGAGTAGAATGGCACTGGAGTACCACCATGTGGACCCGGCACGATTATTTCAGCACGGCCTATTACCGTATTACCTGGCCTGAGGACAGCTCGGCGGCGAAAAATATCGGAGAACCTTTTTTATCATTGCCTTCCACCGATGAGAGAGCTTTTTATGTAAAAATTAAGGAAAACATGTATCTTTTCTGCCTCACAGAGGAGCTTACGGAGCGTTTATTACAGGGAAAAACCCTGTTCTGCTCAAATAACATGGCTTTTTTGCAGAACTATGACCGCATGTATCATGTCGGACGCACTTTCGGAACGATAAACTCAAACGGTAACCTGCTGCCTTGCCGTACATTGTTCGGTGCTTTCGGCAATCCTGTGTCGCTTTCCCCCGAGTTCCTGAACGCAGAGAATCCTTACACGGTCTAGAGACATTTGCCGAGAGGAAAGGAGAGTCAATATTGAATCTCATATATGACGAAGGCGGAGTTTATATAAGAAACCTTGCCAACACGGCAGACAAGCACGGTATCGGGCAATATTGCTTTGCCCGTAATTTCGAACTCGCCGGAAGCGGGTATGTAATCTCGGACGGATCAGCTGAATATAAGTGTGTTTTTATAAACCGCGAAACCATGACGCTAAATGACGCGGAACATTATTACGAGTGCCTCAAGCTCGTAAACAGCACCTATTTTGTCCGATTCGGCACCGACGTACTCGTACTTGACCTTGAGCAGCAGATGGCGACGCTTATCCTGAACGGAAAAACAGTGTGCGGCGTTCCCTTTTCTTCGGGGTTTCGGCCGGAAGGGAAGCGGCACACCGATGCCGGCAGCGATATGGTGGGCACCTCGGTAAGCTGGGTGCTTGGCTGCGGCCGCTTTGTTAATCACGACTACTTCACCGAAGACAAGGTCCGGGTCGGATGGTCTCCGAAGAGCGAAGAAACCGAGGTGATGCCCTGTCGTGCCGTTAAAATAAAAGGAGCGGTTTACCTGGTGGTCGTCGAGGGAGGGGTGCCCGACGGCGTATGCGCCCCCGCCGGTACAAGCCGCGTGATCATGCTGCAGGACTATGATCGCATGATTTTTGTCGGCTGCGTAACAGGCGCGGGCTTTGATCCAGTAATGATTTCGGGCTATGCCCGCCCACTTGGCTGACCGGCTTTCTGACGCCTGCTCCCAATGAGCGCTTTGCTTCTGAAGCTCCAGGCTTTATATAACAGCAAAATAAGCGCTGCCCGTAAACCTTCCGCCGCCAGCGGTCCGGGCCGTGCGCAAATATTACATTACATTAACGGAGGAATGAAAATGTCGGGACATATACTTATCGAAGAACCAAAGCAGGCGCCGCAGGATATCATATTTAAAGATACCCTCCGCCGGACGGCTTGGCTGGACGACGAGATCGTAAAGGGAGCGCCTTATTTTGACGCTGCCTGGGTTATCAAGGACATGCCGAAAGGTCCCGAGGTACACCTGCACCATCATGATTTTGACGAATATCTCGGGTTTATGGGCGGAGACGGCAACGACCATATGAATTTAGGCTGCGAAGCGGTGGTTCAGGTCGGCAGCGAGGTATTAACGCTGCGCAAAACCTGCCTTATATACATACCGGCGGGAACCCCGCACGGCATTGTTTCGATCACAGATATCACCCGTCCGGTTTTGTGTTATTCCGGCGGGCCCAACACGACGTACTCGTCGGTCGCGCACAAAGCCGATTGAATCCGGCGGTCGCGCACAAAGCCGATTAAATCCGGCGGTAGCGCACAGAGCCGGGGGTGAATCGCGCCTTAAACGGTTAACAGGAATGAGATCATCGGAAATAATATTATTTAAAGGGGTGTTTCACAGTGTCTCTCAGAGAGAACCTTAAAGAAAAGTTTGTTTTCGAGCTCAGCCCACTGACGCCTCCGCCCTTTCCGCAGCTGGCTCCGAGCCTGATGCACATAAGCAAAGAGCAGGACGTCGATTTAAGCTGGTGGGCCGTAACAGAGCCGCTTGTTTGGGAAAAGGAGCCTTTCCGGCATGATTTTGACCAGTTCATGTTTTTCGCAGGCAGCGGAACAACCATGGATGAGCTCGGCGGTGTCGTCGAGTTTCATCTGGGTGATGAAAACGCCAATATGGAGAAGTTCATAATAACTAAACCCACGGTCATATATGTAAAGGCGGGTCTGTATCACTGTCCCCTCATATTCAGGGAGGTTTTTGATCCGAAAAAACCTATCTTCTTCAATGACATCTCTATGGCGGGCGTATACAGAAAATACAAGCCCGGCAGCGACCGGCCGCTGGGTGTCTACGATATCCCTCTGGAAAAGACCTGGTGAGCTCACTTACAAAGGAGCGCATATGACAGCATTTATTAACGCGAGAGTAATTGACGCAGCGGGCAGTCCTCCCATTGACTGTGCGACGGTCATCGTAAGCGGTAGCCGTATAGAAGCAGTCGGAGCCCGTTTGGATACCCCCGAAAACGCGAATATTATTGACCTTAAAGGTAAAACGCTTCTCCCGGCCTTTTCCGATGCACATACGCATTTCGGAGGCAGCGACAGGCTTTCGCGCCCGGCTTTGGGGGGTCGTGATATAACATATGACTTTGCGTATAACAGCATGGCCGACATCCGGTGGGGAGTGACAACCATTCGTTCAGCAGGCGATTTCATGCCTGATATCGTATCGTTCAGGGACGAGGTTATAAGCAGGCAGCTCAATGCTCCCCGCATACTGACGGCAGGGCGTATGTTTGTCGCGCCGGGAGGGCACCCGATCGACACCGTATATTCCGGCAGCGAGGCGATACGGGATAACGCGTGTGTCGTCTGTTATGAGAACACGGATATCGAATCCGAGGTAAAAGCGCTGACCGAAGCCGGAGTCGACTGGATTAAGGTTTTCATATCCACGCTCAACAAGATGAACTATCCTCACCCCGTCCCGAGGATTCCGCGCGCGGTCATAGCGCGGATAATAAACGCGTCCCATAAATACGGCAAGCCCGTAATGGTGCATGTGGAAGATCTGCGGGATATGGAGGAAGCCGCCGAGCTCGGCGCCGACAGCATCGAGCACTGCATCGGTGTCGGAAGCGCGCAGCCTTATATTCCCTCGGAGTCGCTTCTTAATAAACTTGTCGGAAGCGGCGTATATGTCGTGCCTACGATGTCCGCAATCAAAGCGCACGACGGCATGCTGAACGGAGCCGAGCCCGTCTTTCCGCATCTTTTAAAAGCGGTCAAGGCAATGCATGACGCCGGCGTTAAGCTGGCTGTAGGCTGTGACTCCGGAATACCCTTCCTTTCGTACGGGGAATGTGTCCATATCGAAATGGAGCTGCTTTCGCGGGCGGGGCTTACTCCCATGGAAGTGATATGCGCCGCGACAAAGGGTAACGCCGCTCTTTTCGGAATGCAGGACCACCTTGGCACCATAGAAAGCGGAATGCTGGCGGATATCGTGATTCTGGAAGCGGATCCGCTCGAGGATATAAAAAACACCGGAAGGATAATGCTTGTCATGAAAGAGGGCCGGATTATGTTCGACAGGCTTCTGAATGCTTCCGCGTGATCCGGCTTTACAATCAAAGAAAAACAGCATATAATTACCACAAATTAACTACATTGGAGGCACGCGTTTATGTTCTTCACCGAATTTAACCCGATGACTGAAGAAGAAATTATTAAAAAAGTCTCCGCAAAGCCCTATGCGGACGGCGGCGAGGCGCTGCGGGAACTGGCGGGGCTGTCCTTCAAGGTTCTGCTGGACGGGGAATTCGTTCCGTCACGGCTTGAGTACTCGATTCTTGACGACGCCCGTCTTACCGTCACGGAAAACGATGCTGTTTATGAGGCGCCTTATTCCGCCATGAAGCTCGGACAGGCAGTTGTATTAACGCACCTTATCCCCGGCACCTCCCGGGGATGGCATCTTGTTATCGACACCGAGACTTTCGCGCTGACGGCTTTTGAGACATGGTTCGGCATAGAGGTCCCGGTAGGGGGAGACCTGACGGGAAAGCGGAAGCCGATCGGAACCCGCAAAATTCCGCGCGAAATACAGCGGCAGTATTACTTCGGCTGGGCTGACACGGGCAAAAACAAGAAGCCCGAAAAGCTGCATACAACAACTAACCGCCTGGAAGGGCGAGGCATGCACTGGAAGTATGCCGACGGTTTAGAACTGCTGACCTTCTTCCCCAGCGTTATCTGCTCCACCCTTGTGGATCTGAGCGATCCATTCGGCGGCATTACGATGGCAAACCCCTCTGACTTTATAAGGATAAACGACGAATTATACGTTTTCGCCCGCTGGGAGGTTGAGTTCAGCGGAAAAATGTGGCTTGAGGTACTTGATTTCTTTAATATGAAAGCGGCGGGCTTCTCCTTCGGCTTCGGAGAAGACGATGAGCTTGATTACAAAATGCACACAGCGGCCCTTGAGGTTACCGGCGACGCCGCTCATTTGGAGTCCGTAACATCCTTCGGTGATAAAACGCCGCCGATGGCCAGGCTCACGGGAAAGGGCGCAAGGTATTCCTACCGCCCCAGGGACATCGATATTCCCATGACAAGGGAGCAGGCGCATCGCCGCGCGGCGGAAGCCCAGCACATCTTCGACTTCAGCAATAACGTCATGGCAAGCCGCAACACCCTGCCTTTTTCCGATTATCTCGTAGGAAAAAAGTTTAAGGTTAAACTTGACGGCGAAAAGCACGCCGCCGCCCCCTGGGGCGGAACCCGCGGGCCTGTTTACGAATACGACGTGTTCAGCGCTGAAAAACTCAGATGGCGCTTCGAGGACGGACCCTGGGCCGAGGATAAATATATCGCCTTTGAGCCTGCGAAGAATCTGATCTTCTTCAGCCATATGCTTACCGGCGACCCTGATTTCGCGAACGTCTCCCAGGCCGTGGACTTCGACAACGGTCTTGCGACCACCGTCCGCGCGCAAATTGGCAACTGGCACAGCGAATGGGAGGTCGGCGCTGTCGCGAAATTCGGTGTGCTGGAGTACGGCGATATCGTTCCCCCGTTTGCCGCAAGGCACCACTTCACCACCGACCTCGTGGGCAAGAGCTACTCCTGGGCCTACAGCGATGTAATGAGCTCAATACATGTCTACAGCTCTCCCTGGAGTTACAGCTGGACCATCTTCCAGTCAGACAACAGCGGCGGTGCCACCTGGAGCAGTCCCTGCTTCTACATAAAGCTCCGCGATGACGCTTATATGTTCCAGTGGGTGGAGGAAAACTGCAACGGCAGCCAGGGGCTCGTTGTCTTCAACCCCAACCTCCTGCACGACAGCGGCTTTTTCTACGGCTTAATGAACGAGCAGCTCAGCCTAAACGTCACGGGCGCTTTCGCCCGCAACCTCGGTACGTTTAATATAATGGAGTATTTCGATAAAAAGGGAAACCTGTAAGGCGGCGATATGCCTGACAGGATAAACGCGGCATTCTCATGGATTCTAAACGCAGTCTTTTCTTAATCGTAACGTATTATTTCACATAGCGCAGTCGGTCACAGGCTGTTTTGGAAAGGGGTTTTATATAATGTACGAAAAACTAGTATTCGAATTTCCGCAGGAGTACAACGAAATAGTCGCTAAAGGCGACGATCCTGGATATGTGGTTAAGCCTCAGGCATATTTCAGGGGAGCCTCACAGATACCCGGATCTGAGTTCAACAGCAGCTTTCAGATTTTCGTAAAGCCGTTTTTCCTTGACCGTGTTCAGCACAGGCACCCTAAGGACGAGTATCTCATTTTCCTTGGCGCTTCGTTCCCCAATGTGTTTGACTTTGACGCGGATATAGAGTTTACGCTCGGCAAGGCCGGAGAGGACGAGGAGCTCTATCATATTAACAAACCAACGATTATCAGAGTGCCCGCCGGCGTTTACCATTGTCCGCTGAATTTTAAACGTGTCGATAAGCCCATACTTTTCCTCGCGGCGTGCATGATGCCCATGTTCGGCGGGATCTATGACACTCCCGAGGGACCCAAAGAAATGTACTACAACGGTCCGATACCCTGCAAGTACGACGCAGCCAAAAAGTGTAATGCCTGCGGCAAATGTCTTGCCGAGACATGGGATGCCCGCTAAATATGAGAACAGTATAAAATTATAAGATTCCATGACAAAGAGGCTATCACAGAAAGAAAATTTTACTAAAAAAGAAGAAGCCTTGGCGACTGTTTTCTGCAGATTTTCTGCTACAGCACCAAGGCTTCTTCTTTTTTCTACGAGCTATATTCTGCTGCAGTCCCTTTGAGCGTCTTTTTGTAAAGACAGACTATAACCCGAGATAGGCTTTCTTGATATAGTCGTTGTCGAGAAGAATATTGCACTGCCCGTCAAGGACGAGTCTGCCGTTTTCAAGTACATAAGCGCGATCCGCTATTTCCATTGACTGGTGCACATTCTGCTCTACGAGAAGAACGGTTATTCCCTGTTCCTTGAGCCGCTTGACGATATTAAAGACTTCTGTGACCATAATGGGGGCCAGACCGTATGAGAGCTCGTCCATCAGGAACATTTTCGGGTTGGACATCAGTCCGCGCGCCATCGCAAGCATCTGCTTCTCCCCGCCGCTTAGTGTCGAAGACATTTGTTTGCGGCGTTCCTTGAGAAGCGGGAAGACCTCAAAGACCCTGTCAAGCGAGCTTTTGCGGCTGTTCCATAAGCTCTTGGGATATGCGCCCATTTCCAGGTTTTCCAATATGGACATATCCGGGAAAAGTCTGCCGCCCTCAGGGAGGTAAGCGATTCCCTTTTCCAGGACCTCATGGCTTTTAACACCGTCTAAAGACTCGCCCATAAAAGCTATATGGCCCGAAGCCGGCTTAACAAGACCGGTAACGGTATTGAGCAGAGTCGTTTTTCCGGCGCCGTTGGCGCCGAGCAAGGCTACGATCTCGCCCTCTTCGACTTTTAAAGAAACGTCCCAAAGGGCCTGGACGTTATCATAAAAACAATTTACGCTGCAAACTTCAAGCATCGTCATGTCAACACTCTCCTAAGTAGACTTCGATGACCGTTTTATTTGCGGCGATCTCCTGCGGCGCGCCCTCGGCAATTTTAGCGCCGTGATGCAGGACAACGATGCGGTCGCATATCTTCATGATTGCTTTCATAACATGCTCGATCATGATGATAGTGATCCCGGAGTCCCTGATCTTAGTTACAAGCTCCATTGCTTCCCCTACCTCGGAGGGATTAAGCCCCGCCATCATCTCGTCCAGAAGCAGAAGCTTCGGCCGCGTAGCCAGCGCGCGGGCAACCTCAAGCCGCTTCTGGGATGCAAGGGGGATATCGTGCACCATCTTGTCGCGAAGCTCGTTGAGGTTAACAAAATCCAGGACCTCATCCACAATTTTGGAAGCATTTGCCGCTGACTGTCCTTTTTTTCCGAACAGCGCGCCCATCAGCACGTTTTGATGCACGGGCATCCCGTCGAAATTTTTAGCTGCCTGAAACGAACGGCCTATGCCGAGACGGCAGATCTGATACGGCTTCATTCCGCTGATTCGTTTGCCTTCAAATACGGCGGTTCCGGAGTCCATCTGTATAGCGCCCGAAATCAGATTGAAAAGAGTGGTTTTTCCGGCGCCGTTCGGACCTATGAGCCCAAGAATTTCTCCCTCGTTGACGGAGATGTCGACCTTCGATACGGCGGCAAGGCCACCGAACGCTTTGCTTATTCCGGTTGCTTCAAGCATTGGCATCGTCGGTACCTCCCTTTTTGGATTTGCCTTTTTTAATGCGGTTTATGACCCTTTCATATACCCCGACGATTCCCGTCGGCATAAACAGGATTGCCAGGATCATAATAGCGCCGAAAATAATCATATATATCTGCGGCATTTCGGTTATAAGGTTATACTGCAATATCGCGAATACCGCCGCGCCGATAATGGGGCCAAGGAAAGTTTTCATGCCGCCGAATACACACATCAAAACGGGCAGGAACGAAAACATCATGTTAAACGAACTGCCGGGGTCGATATGGTGGAGCATGGTTGCCCTGACAGCGCCTACGGTACCCATTAAAAACGCGCTGATCGCAAACCCAAAGACCTTCGTTCTGGTCGTGTGTATGCCGATATGCGAAGCCGCGTCTTCGGACTCTCCTATTCCGGTCAGCGCCATGCCGAAACGCGACCGTTTGATGACAACCACGACGATCAGAGTGATAGCTACCATTACGAGCATTGCGTAAAAGGCAGTATCCGTGCCGAAATTCCTGACGTTAAGCCCGCGCTTTCTGACAATCATTATCTCGTACCAGGTCATTACGGCTTTGACGAGCTCTACAAGACAAAACGTGAATATGGTAAAGTATACTCCGCGAAGACGAAGCGTGACCGCGCCGATAATCGCGGCAAGCGCGAAGCTGACCAGCCCTCCGACAAGCATGAGCATCGGCAGCGGTAAAGAGCTGCTTAAAAACCCCGAGGCGTAAAAGCCCAGGCCTACGAACGCGCCGGAAGCAAGTGAAATATACCCGGTCGGCCCCGAAAACATGCTCCAGGATAACGACATGACTATATACATCATTATCGTGGAAGACAGCGTAAGTGTGTATGTCGAGCCGAAGAGCGGTACAAACGCGAAAAAAATGACAACCGCGGCGACGACAATATACTGAACATCTTTTCTGAAGTTAAATTTATAAATCATCGCTACCTCCCCAGCAGGCCCTTTGGTCTGAGTAAAAGCAAAATAAGCACCATCAGGTAATTCGCCACCATGACGAGGCTTGAATCGATAAAACTTACAGCCTGCCCCACAAGGCCTATGAGCAGGCCTCCGAGAACCGCGCCGGGTATGCTGCCCATTCCTCCCAAAACGACGACGATCAGCGCGATGACGGTATTCGAAAGGCCGACCTGAGCTGTCGGGGATAAAGCCATGCCTATCAGAACTCCGGCGGCTGCCGCAAGAAGCCCGCCGGTTCCGAAACAGATCGCCATGGTTCTGTTTATTTTTACGCCCATCATAGCTGCTGCGGTTGTGCTCTGGCTTGTCGCTCTGATCGATTTGCCGATTCTTGTTTTATTCAGGAAAATGAAGAAAGCCACAATGAATATTATAGCGATGGCTAAAATGATGAGCCTGTTTACGGCAATCGTCGCACCCAGAATTTTCACCGGATAGCTATAATACTGATAGCTCTTGGACAAAGTACCCCATATCTTCAACCCGATGTTGGCGAGAATAAAATAAAGCCCGAACGACATCAGCATGGCGTTTGATTCAAAGGTGGCCTCATCTTTAGAAACCTTTCTTAAATATCGGTAAATCGTGATGTTAATAATAAATCCGATAATAAACGCGGCGGGAAGACATATTAAGAAAGAAAGAAGAGGATGCAGGCCCGCTTTTACAAGTGTGCATGAGGTCATTGCCGAGAGCATCAAAAATTCGCCGTGTGAGACATTAAGAATCTTTCCCACTCCGTACTGCAATGTAAGTCCCATGGCGATCAGTCCGTATACTCCGCCCATGATTACGCCGTAAATTACTATATTAACTACAGTCGACATGCTGCAAAGCTCCTATCTTCAGAAGTCGGGATGCTTTAATAACAGGCAGGCTGTCCAACACCCTGTTTGGGGCTCAGACAGCCTGCCCTTCCAGCTACAAAGTACTCAAGCTGTGTCTGCCGCTTATTTAGGCAGCCGGCCAGTCAGGCTTGGGATACACGGGATCTGCAGTTCTCTTCACGCCAACGTCAATAACCTCGGCAACGCCGTTTATATACTGTCCGATCATTCCGGCCCATGAATCAACTGTCAGTTCATGATTTACAAACTGCATGGGGCCGAGCGATGTCTGGATGACGTTATTGTGCAGATAATCCGCAACGACCGCGTTATCAAGTGTTCCGGTCTCTTCGATAGCTATCTGGAGCATCTCCATCGCGCCCCAGTATCCCGCGGTTCCCCACCACTCGGGTCCCCAGGTAGGTTCGTCCTTATAATACTCGGCGATTCTTTTGGCAAAGTCAGCGTATGCGGGTCCGCTGTTTACCGACCATGCGCCTTCGAACATAAGACCGTTAACAGCCATACCGCCCGCTTCGTCATAGAAAGACTGCTGGCTGCCTCCGGGGCCGGTAAGCCATGCTTTCGGGTTGTAGCCCATCGAGATGCCCGTATTTATAAGGCTGGCACCCCAGGGCGGGTATACGTACGCTACGAAAGCATCCGCGCCCGATTCCATCGCCTGGGTGATGATAGGAGTCATGTCGGCAAAGTCCCAGGGAGCGGCGACTTCTACGTACTCAATACCGTATTTGGGGAATTCTTCATGCGTGGTTTCGATATACTCAAGACCGTGAGCATCCTGCATGTAGGTGATAAACACTTTCTTTACGCCAAGCTCATTGAAAATCTCTGCCATTTTCGGGACCTGATGCACACTGAAAGAAGTTGTGAAGAATATATCCTCATATTCATCATAGAGCGGCTTTGTGTCGGTTCCGCCGCCTTCGGCGCCGATCATCAGATAACCGTACTGGTCGAATATGGGGGCCGCAGCCTGCAGGCTCGCCGTTGAGCAGGGGGAGAGCACGAAGTCAACATTGTCCTCGGTCATTGTTTTAATAAGAAGGTCAACCATGATTCCCACGTCGGAGGTGTCGTCGTAGGTAACCAAATCAATGGTAAGCTTCCTGTTGCCGTACTCTTTAACTCTGATACCGCCTGCTGCGTTTACCTCATCAACCCACATTTTGTAAACGGGACCGTAGTTATAGTACTCAAACGAAACGTTAGCGCCTGACATAGGACGAACGGCGCTGATTTTAATTGTTGTCTTATTAGGATCCTTGTCGGGATAAGTCTCTTCACCTGTCGGTTTTTCCGTTGCAGCCGGAGCATCGGTTTTGCCGGGTGTCGGTTCGCTTGACTTGGCGCAGCCTCCGAACACTGAAAGAAGCAGTACCATTGCCAGCGCGATGATCAGCCATGACTTTTTCTGCAAAATAAATACCTCCCTTTATTCACATTGGTTTTTGATTACATTAGTGCTTCTGTGTCGACATTTACGGGATATTGCGAAGAATATAATAAACCTGATTGCTCATAGTTAATATAGCACGCAGGATAGGTCATTGTAAATGATAACATATGGATAAACCGGTTTTTTACGATCACCAGGGACAGTTTTCGCCGGATGCAAAAATAATCGTTTGCGATGGTGTTATGCAAAGTATTATTGACCAAAGCACGAATATTCCGGAATACAGGAAAGGCCGTGTGCCGATTCGGAAAGATCGTCAGCACGCGATATTTACTCCCGTTTCAAATAATTGGCTTTCGATGAGAAGCTTGACCGAGTATATTCCGGAAAGACCGGTCTTGCTTATAAGCGTCGAGGTATTATTATCATCCTCCTCAATATACGGGGCACAGCTAAAACGGGAGAATCTGCCCCCGGCGGAAACTTTATACCCCAACAGGCTGCCGCCCTGTTCCAGAACGACATAAACCCGCTTGTTCGCTTCGAACCTGGCTTTCAGGCAAATCGACTCATCGTTTTCGATTATATGCGCAAAGCAGCTTTCCGGGAGAGGCTCCGCGCTTGCCGCGGCGGGCGGGAGCTCCGCTCTTTCCGCGGCTGCGAGCGCTCCGAGCTTTTTACCGTCTCCGATGCACAGGTTTGCGCCGCTGTTATGATATAGTGAAAGTTTTTTTGCCCTGTAATAGTTTCCTTTAACGCGCATATCCAGAACGGTCGACCCTTCTATAAGGCAGACCGTTGCGCTTTCGCAGCGTGCTGACGGATCAAAAGCGCCTATTAAAGTATCCGGCGTAATACCGTTATAAAACTGGATCCCGCCGGAGTGTACAAGATAATGGTTATCTCCGCAGCAGTCGACGTTGCTGATGTGCTGGGAGAAGAAGTCTGAGCCCAATTCTCTGCCGTATTCCCAGATCTGCTTAATCGTCATATTGTCTTTATCGATTTTAAAGCGGACTGCGCGGGAGTAGTTGTCTTGATTCCTGATATATTTTTCCTTGTTTTTCGAACGTTTCGTACCGTTGTCAAAGCACAGCACATCCCCGTCGGGCAGAACCGAAGCGGCGTGCTGGGCATACTGCCAGCCGAAGCTGTTTTTATCCTCGGGCTCAAAAAAGTACTTTTGTTTTTCCTCGGACCATCCCTCGGGATCGCCGATTATCCAGTTTAGCGAGCCGTCGTCAAAGTCCAGATTGACTATCGCGTCGACATGCCGCCCGGAGAGCGATATTGAATTGGTGTTCTTGTCGTACCACACCGAGTTACCGTGGAACCAGTCTTCGCCGGTCGCAAGGCCCGATTTGCCATCCCCGGGATTTATAACGTCTTTCATATCCCATGTTTTCTTTACCGCACCGGTGTCGGCGTCTATCAAAAGACATACATCCTCCACGGTGCCTCTTCGTCGGTCATTGGATAATACCAGTATATCGCCGCCCGGTATCTCTGCCTGATCGTGGTGATATCCGCCGGGGATCAGGTATTCTTTATAAATTTTACCCGCGAGATCCATTTCATAAAGACCCGTAGTGTAATAAGGGGACGCGATATTCCTGTTCGTGCCGATTAAAATACGTCCGTTTCCCAGCCTTTTTAAACCCATCTGAATATTTAAGGAGCTGTACCAGCGAATGTCACCACGAAAATCAAAGCCGGTCAGCCTGCCCGTACTGCCCGCGGGTGTTACGAAAATAAGGTCGCCCCTTAAATATTCGGCGCTTGTCGACATATGTATAAGCTCTGCCGCCTGAGGTGCTTTTTCCGCGGTTTTGATTTTTATCGTATTCCCGCCGCCCTGATAAAGCTCGATATCCACTGTATTATCATATCCCGGATACAGGCCGAGGACAGGCAGAATATGTGTTTTTGCCTTTGGGAAGGTGTGTGAAATGTCAGCTTCGCGCACTTTTCCGCGCACGGTAACGGTAACCGCCGTTTCTTCCTTTGTTCTGAACAGAATAACGGCCGCGCAGGGGCAGATAATATAAGGGTTTAGCTTAACCAGCGGGCTGCCAATGGTGTAGTCGCCTTCTTCAAACTCTTTGAGCATAAGCCTTTCGGCCGCGGACTGCCCGGCGATAAAATCTTCTTCAAGAATGTACCGAACATTATAAGACATATCTCGACCTCCATATTCTATTATACTCTATGAGCGCCGCCTGAAAATCGCGGAAGCCCGGCAGCAAAAAGCGGGAAATAATGCGTATCTATGGCTCAATCGAAAAGGCGATGGTAAGCGAGTGACTTGCGATTCGTTCCAGTGATGCCAGCATATTCGTAAATACAACGCCGGTATGCGGACTGCACATCTCTTCCTGAAGTCTGCCGATGTGATTGTCCGTATATTCGGTCAGCTTCGAATCCACCTCTTTTTTCATTTTCCTTATTTCATCAAACAAGGTCACATCGCGATTTTTAAATATATCAAGGCTCTTATCAAAAAGCAGCAGTGTTTTATCTGATACATCCCTGAGCTCGGATAAGCCCTGAGGAGTCATTTTTTCTCTGGCGTCGATTAGCGCTTCGGTGTATTCGGCAATGTTCTCGGCCCGGTCTCCGATGCGTTCCATGTCGATAATAACGTGATGGAGTTTGCCGAGCTGCTTGAGATGCTCATCGGGAATCTCGGCGCCCCTGATGGTTATCAGATAATCCGTTATGCTTTTGCTGAGGAAATCTATGGTTTTTTCAACTTCCGTCACCTTGCGTATCTGCTGTTCGTCCTGATTGAAGAACGCGGAAAGAGCGCGGGTCAAATTGTCGCCGGTGATGGTCCCCATGCGCGTGAGCTCCTTCATCGTCTGCGCCAGCGCGATAGCGGGCGTTTGCACAATGCGCTCGTCAAGATACAGGAGCTTTTGCTCAACATCTCCCTGTTTGGCTTTTTCGGGGATTATGAACGACACCATTTTTACTATCAGATTAGCGAAGGGGAAGAGTACTATCGTAATCGAGACATTAAAAAGTGTATGAAAATTCGCTATTTGCCTTGAGACATTATCAGGCGACCATGACTCCAGTAAAGATATCAAACGCGGGAAAACAGCCAAGATCAGCATAAATATAAGAGTTCCTATTATGTTGAATGTCAGGTGAATTCCCGCGGTGCGCTTTGAATTCGTGCTTGTGCCGATCGCGGCCAGTATGGCCGTGACACAAGTGCCGATATTCTGGCCGAGAACAACGTAAACCGCCGAGTCCAAACCGATAAGCCCTATGGCGGCCAAAGACTGTAAAATACCGACGGACGCAGACGAGCTTTGTATAACGGCGGTAAAAACCGCTCCGACAAGAACGCCGACAAAAGGGTTTTTAAAACTTGTAAGAAAGCTTATAAACGCCTTGTTCTCTCTCAGCGGAACCATTGCGTCGGACATCAGCGTGAGCCCGACGAACAGCAAACCGAAGCCCAGTATTATTTCACCGACTCTGAGGATTTTTCTTTTCTTAACGAAAATAACCATTACCATACCGATAAACAGAACGAACGGCGCTATATCCGATAGATTAAAAGCGATAAGCTGGGCGGTTATGGTGGTTCCTATATTAGCTCCCATTATTACGCCCGTTGCCTGCAGCAGCGTCATCAGGCCGGCGTTAACAAACCCGACTATCATTACCGTTGTAGCGGACGAGCTTTGAATCACCGCTGTTACGCCGGCGCCTACGCCTACCGCCGCGAGACGGTTTTTCGTCAAAACCTCCAGGACATGCCTCATACGGTCTCCGGCTATATTTTCAAGACCGTCAGACATCATTTTCATGCCGTATAAAAACATTCCCAAGCCGCCAAGCAATAAAAACACCATAAAAACGTCCATATATATCTCCTGTTGTCCGACCGAAAGGATATTGACAAATAAGCCGAAAGCAATAAAAATTATATTATATATTTGAATGACGCACAATAGAAAACCCTTATAAGGCCGTATTGTCGGAAAGCACTTTAACCGGAACCGAAAAGTCTGTATAAACTATTAGTTATTATTTATTTTGCATTTACCGCGCTAATACGCTATTATATAGTAAATAAGGTATACGTCATAAAAGCAAAAAGGACTGTTATTCGCTTTTAGAGCAAAAGGAGACGTGCATGAAGAATAAAAGAAAATTTGAAAAGACAATGATAGATAATCTTGCTGTTAAAGCGCGGGACTGCAGCCTGATCGATCCCGACTATTATAACCAATATCAGGTTAAGCGCGGTCTTAGAGATATAGACGGAAAAGGTGTGCTCGTCGGACTTACGGAAATCGGCGAAGTGCGTGCAAATACCGTAATAGATAACGAAATCGTTCAAATTCCGGGCGAGCTTTATTACAGAGGAATAGAGATAACGGAAATAGTTAACGGTTTTTTGAAAAGCAACCGGTTTGGCTTTGAAGAAACCGCCTATCTGCTGTTATTCGGAGATCTGCCGACTAAACAGGAACTGACTGCTTTTTGTGAACTGCTCGATGACTACAGAAAACTGCCCGATGTTTTTGTGCGTGATATGATTTTAAATATGCCGAGCAGGGACATCATGAACTCTATCTCTCGAAGTGTACTTGCGATTTACAGTTTGGATGATAAGGCGGACGACACTTCCATTGAGAATGTGCTGCGGCAGTGCCTCAATATGATAGCCTGCTTTCCGCTTATCGCGATATACGGTTACCAGGCTCTGACGCATTACCACGGAAACAACAGCTTATACATACACAGCCCCCTGCGCGGTGTAGGCACGGCCGAAAACATTTTGCACCTGCTCAGGCCGGACAGCAAGTATACGCAGCTTGAAGCAAGGCTGCTCGACCTTGCTCTTGTCCTGCACGCCGAGCACGGCGGAGGCAATAACTCCTCCTTTGTGACGCATGTCGTCACTTCTTCCGGTTCGGACACATATTCGGCGATCTCCGCGGCGCTCGGTTCCCTTAAAGGTCCCAGGCATGGCGGCGCCAACATTAAGGTCGTCCAGATGTTTGAGGACATGAAGCGTAACATCGGGGACTGGAATGATGACGGCGAAATCGAAAGCTACCTTATGAAGCTTTTAAACGGCGAAGCTTTCGATCGTTCGGGCTTAATATACGGCGTCGGCCACGCAGTCTACTCAATTTCGGACCCCAGGGCCGTTATTTTCAAGGAGCATGTTGAAAAACTGGCTAAAGATAAGGGTATGGAAGATGAGTTTAACCTTTACGCCAAGGTTGAAAAGCTCGCTCCGGAAGTTATTTCAAAGGTCCGCAGAATGTATAAAGGCGTGAGTGTCAACATTGATTTTTATTCCGGGTTCGTATACAGAATGCTGGATATTCCGTATGAGCTGTTTACACCGATATTCGCCATATCCAGAATTGTCGGATGGAGCGCACACAGAATTGAAGAGCTTGTAAACGCGGGCAAAATCATCAGACCCGCATATAAAAGCGTTTGCAAAAACAGGGCATATATAGATATAGAGAAGAGATGATTCGTCTCACGGATAAAACAAGTTAAGCGTTAACCCGGCCGTTATCGGCCAGGTTAGTTTTATAACTCAGTTTTATTTACGCTTACTCGAATCTATCCAGACCAGGTCCTTACGGGCCTTTCCGTATGCCTCTGCGCCCTCGGGAACAGCCCACATCGGTGCTCTTTCTTCCTTCGATTCAGCTGCAAACGCTTTCTTCATATCTTCCATACGCTTTTGGGTTTTCGCTTCGCGCTGAGCGCGGGTAAGCGTATAGTCTTCTATAATCTCGTTATGTCTGCGAAGCTCCGCCGCTCTGCCGTCGGGGTTGTGATCGGGCAGAACTATTACCCGTTCATTCTCAATGCCTTCCTTGAGAATCTCGGCCAGCTCAACCGGATCGATTCCCGTTGCGTGTATTGAGCGAAGATGCATCATCGTACCCTCGCTTACATGGTATCCTGTATCCTTCAGATGCTCGGGACGGAATTTCTCGGCGTTGCCGATGTTTGAGTTGATATTGCCGGGGCACAGTACCGTTGCTCCCGCGCCGTATGGCTTGAGCGCCTCGGCGTATGAATACATAAGATTGTTTACAGCGGCTTTGGAGGCGCTGTAGGGACCGCAGACCGCGCCTGCCATAAAAGCGCCGGCAGAGGATGTAGCGGCTACATGGAACTCGGTCTTGTGCGCGTAGGCCTTGATCATGCGCGGCACGAAAATGATAAGGCCGTTGACAACGTGGTTGAGGCAAACGCCCATGACCCAATCGAAATCATCGAATGTCGAGGCCTCGATAGGCCCGAAAGAGTTGACGCCCGCTGTCTGTATAAGCAGATGCGGCGGTCCGCCGAACACCTCCTCCACTTTATCCGCCGCTGCCGTATACTCCTCGCGGTTTGTCAGATCGACCTTTAAAGCCAGAATGTCTTCACGCTTAATGCCGAAAGCCACGAGCTCCTCAACGGCATTGTCCAGCGCGTTCTCCCGCACGTCGGCTATCGCGACTCTCATGCCGGCTCTTCCGAAAACTTTGGCCTGGCCAAGCCCGGCCCCCGAAGCGCCGCCGCTAATGAAACAAATTTTCCCCGCGAAATCTTTCATTTTTAACTCTCCTATATTATAAATTCAGACTTTATGCTGCTATTATAAGGAATTTCCTGCGCTGTGCCAAACACCCCCGGAGCAAACGGTACTTGCTCCGGGGGCGTTTTTTAAATGGGCATTAATACTTAATGAATTTGTCTCCGGGTACACCGCATATGCTGCATCTTTCGGGAACGAACTTCTCGATGTTTCCGCAGACGGGGCACAGGTAATAGAAAATTTCTTCCGTTTGGTCCAAATTCTCGAGCGCTTCCTTATAGAGCTTCGCGTGAACCTCCTCGGCTTTCATAGCGAAAGAAAACGACATAAGCGCGGCCTTGTTGCCTTCGGCTTCGGCTTCCTTAACGAAATCGGGGTACATGTCGGTATACTCAAACGTTTCACCCGCTACCGCGTCTTTGAGGTTATCGGAAGTCGAGCCGATCTTTCCGGCCACCTCAAAATGCTTGAGCGCGTGTAATGTTTCGGCGTCGGACGCTGCTCTGAACAGCTTCGCGGCATTTATCTTACCCTCTGCTTCAGCCTTCTTGGCGTATGCCGTATATTTTCTGTTTGCTTGAGATTCGCCGGCAAATGCCTCCATCAGATTTTTAAGTGTCTTATTTTCTCCCATGTCATTATCCTCCTCTTTATTTTATAACATTACGCAAAATGCAGTTAACGGTTCGGTCCTGCGCCGGTAACTGTATCCGCTTAAAAGCGACCGCCGCCCGACCGCGTTTGTGTTATTGCCATGCTTTTTATTATAGCACAAATTAACGGTATTTTCGTGACATAGTCACAAAATTTCAGCCGGATCATAATAATTTTTTTCGGCCCGAAGAGCATAGAATCAATTCCGTTGCTTATGCAACTTATTTTTACGGTTGCGGGTATATAATAATAGCGGATGAAACAGAAAGAAGGACAGTAATGAAAAAGACAATAATACTTATAATAACGGTCTGCATATTGGCTGCCGTGCTTACCGGATGCGCCTCACCTGCCGGTCCCTCGAAAGAGGAAGACAAGACCGTAAAAACAGTGATTCGCCTCGGCGGGCTTAAAGGCGCAACCACAATAGGAATGGTAAAGCTCCTGGAGGACAACGAAAACGGGACGACAGCGAACGATTATAAGTTTACCATGGCCGTCACCGCCGACGAGCTTACGCCCGGTCTTCTTAAGGGAGAGCTGGACATACTCGCCGTGCCGGCTAACCTCGGCTCAATAATCTACAACAATTCGCAGGGAGCGGTACAGCTTATGGCGGTCAATACGCTCGGAGTCATCTATATCGTCGAAAAAGGCGTCGATTCGGTAAAGACCTGGGAGGACCTTCGCGGCAAGACCATATACGCGACCGGAAAGGGCTCGACACCGGAGTTCGTTTTTACTCACCTGCTTGCTAAGAACGGTATAGATGCGCAAACGGAAACAGACATCCAATGGAAGAGCGAGCCGAGCGAGATAGTGGCTTTAATGGGAACCCGGGAAAATCTGATCGCCATGATGCCGCAGCCTTTTGTTACGGTCGCCGGGACGCAGTTCCCGGATTTGCGGATCGCTCTTGATCTCACCGAGGAGTGGAGCCTCAGAGAAGAGGACAGCATGCTTGTCACGGCCGGACTGATAGTCCGCAGAGATTTTGCCGAAGAGCATCCGGACGCGGTCGCCGATTTTTTGGCGGAATACGCCGAATCTACCGAATACGTTAATTCAAATCTCCCCGAAGCAGCGGCTCTGGTGGAAAAATTCGATATAGTAAAGGCTGCAATAGCCGAAAAGGCCATACCCTACTGCAACATCGTATGTATTACGGGCAATGAGATGAAAAACGCGGTACAGGGGTACTATGAAGTGCTTTACGGACAGAACCCGGCTTCCATAGGCGGTGCGCTGCCCGGAGATGATTTCTATTATGAAGAATAAGGGCTCGCTTTACCGTGTCCTTGCTATTGCGTTTGCCCTGGGTCTATGGCAGCTTATCTCATATCTGGTCGGGCAAAGGCTGCTTATAGTATCACCCGTCGAAGTTTTGCTCAGGCTCGGTACGATCTGGATGGAGCCGGGATTTTGGCGAACCGTTTTCTTCAGTTTTACGCGCATCATCTCCGGCTTCCTTATCGCGCTGATTACGGGCTTCTTTCTCGCGCTTCTGTCCGGAAAATTCCGTTTTTTTGAAATGATGCTGCGGCCTTTTGTCGTCACAATCAAATCCGTGCCCGTGGCGTCATTCATTATAATAAGCCTGATTTGGCTGAGCGCAAGGGAACTGTCGATATTCATATCGTTTTTAATGGTCTTTCCTGTCGTGTACATGAATGTACTGCAGGGAATAAAAATAGTCGACAGAAAACTGGTGGAAATGGCGAAGGTCTTCGATGTCGGATGGAACAGAAGCCTGCTGCGCGTCTATATGCCGAGTATTAAGCCATTTCTGATTTCGGCTTGCGGCGTAGGCTTCGGCATGTCCTGGAAGGCTGGCGTAGCGGCGGAGGTCATCGGCATTCCGAAGGGCTCTATCGGAGAAAGGCTGTACGAGGCGAAGATCTATTTAAACACAAGCGATCTTTTCGCGTGGACTGTGGTCATCGTGCTAATAAGCGTAGTATTTGAAAAACTCTTTCTGAGGCTGCTTCGGGCGGGGTTTGGCGGGTTGGAAAAGCTATGAACGATATCACGGTAACAAAACTGAACAAAGGCTACGGCGGCAAGCCCGTGCTCAGGGACTTGTCAATGAAATTCGAAGCGGGACGGGTCACGAATATTATGGGCCCCTCGGGCTGCGGCAAGACCACGCTATTAAACATCATGATGGGGCTCGAGAAAGCCGACTGCGGATCGGTTCACGGGATCCCGAAGCGTATCGCGGCGGTATTTCAGGAATACAGGCTCTGCGAAGAGTTTTCACCCGTATCCAATATACGAATGGTAACCGGGAAAACCATCCCCCGAAGCGGGATAGAGCGCCATCTTCGCGAGCTCGGTCTGGGAGACAGTATGTACAAACCCGTACGTGAGCTGAGCGGCGGCATGAAACAGCGCGTCTCAATCGCCCGCGCCGTGCTGCATAATGCGGACTTGATCTTTCTGGACGAGGCGTATAAGGGACTTGACGCAGATACTCTGAGCGCGGTGATAAAGTTTGTGCTTGACAACTCGGAAGGAAAAACGATTATCCATGTAACTCATGATCTGCAGACAGCCGCTCTGATGGGAGGCTGCGTTATAAAAATGGAGAGTGTCCGGTATGACGCCGGCGAAATAAAAGACTGAGCGCCCGCTCCACGGATCATAAAGCCGCGCCCCCTCCGACTGCAGGGCGCGGCTTCGTCTTGGCTATTGCTCGTTAAACCGGGGTTAACGCGGCTGATTCGTATCGGGACACTTCCGATGCCTCAATAAATTACCTATGCTGTCAGCGTCGCCTTAATCAAGCCGTCATTATTCAGCTTTGAAAGCTCTTTGACCTTATCAAAATCCAGTCCGGCAGCCTTTGCGAAGCGCTCTCCGTATTCGGGGTCTGCCAGATAACAGTGCGCGGCGTGGCGATATTTAATGTTTTCGGTCACGGGTGCAATATCGGCCGCGGTGTTCTCTATAAGTATCTGTTTTTTATCTTCGGTCAGCACACGCCACAAATTGCCTCCGGCGCGGAAGCAATCGTCCGTCGGATCATCCTTCGGGTCATAGCGGTACATCGCGCCCTCCAGATCCAAAGGCGGCTCCATCACCTCGGGCTGAGCTGTCCAGACCCCGTAGCTGTTCGGCGTGTAAGCCGGCGCACTGCCGTAGTTGCCGTCAACCCGCATCGCGCCGTCGCGATGATAATCGCTGACCGGAACCCTGGCGCGGTTTACGGGGATCTGGTTATGATTTACGCCGAGGCGGTAGCGCTGTGCGTCTCCGTAAGAAAACAGCCTGCCCTGCAGGAAACGGTCGGGGCTGAATCCGATGCCGGGAACAACGTGCGCGGGCGTAAACGCTGCCTGCTCGACTTCGGCAAAAAAGTTTTCGGGGTTTCTGTTAAGCTCAAGCACGCCGACTTCAATGAGGGGATATTCGGCGTGACGCCAGACCTTTGTGATGTCAAAGGGATTTTCGTAGTGGTTTTTAGCCTGTTCTTCCGTCATTACCTGTATATACATCGTCCATTTCGGGAAATCTCCGCGTTCAATGGCCTCATACAGGTCTTTTCCGTGATACTCGCGATCCATGCCGTTTATCTTCGCGGCCTCTTCATTGGAAAGGTTTTTTATGCCCTGTTGTGTCTTGAAGTGGAATTTACACCAGACTCTCTCGTTTTTGTCATTATACAAGGAAAAAGTATGCTCACCGAAAAAATGCATGTTGCGGAAAGAAGCCGGGATACCGCGATCGCTCATCACTATAGTTATCTGGTGGAAGCACTCGGGCAGCAGCGTCCAAAAATCCCAGTTGTTCTGCGCGGAGCGCCGGCCGGTCCGGGGATCGCGTTTGACCGCTCTGTTCAAGTCTGAAAAATTATGCACGTCACGGATAAAGAATGTGGGCGTGTTGTTGCCTACCAGATCCCAGTTGCCCTCCTGTGTATAAAACTTGACGGCAACGCCGCGTATGTCGCGCTCGCAGTCAGCGGCCCCGCGCTCGCCCGCGACGGTTGAAAAGCGTACAAACAACTCTGTTTCGGCGCCGGGCTGAAGAACCTTTGCCTTGGTATACTTTGAGATATCATGCGTTACAGTGAGCTTTCCGTAAGCTCCCCAGCCTTTGGCGTGCATACGGCGCTCGGGAATAACCTCGCGGTTGAAGTGCGCCATTTTTTCCATCAGCCAGACATCCTGCATTACAACCGGGCCGCGCGGACCGGCGGTAATGGCGTTTTCATTGTCGGCTACCGGGGCGCCGACCTCATTTGTGAGTTTTTTGTAGTCGTTCATGATAAACCTCCTTTTTATTTATATTGTTGCGGCAGTTTTTTCACAGCGATGTGCAAATAAAGAGCAGCCACAGGTAAGCACAGCTTTTCGGGAGCATAAGCATGCCTGTTTTGGGGTTTTTATGCGCCCAAAGAACCACGGGTATGTAAAACAAAAAGCTCAGTAATACCGCGAGCCATGTCGGTGCAAGAGCGGAATAAATATCCCTGTTGATAAAAAAGAGGCCGGCAGCCGCCGCTCCCATAAGAAAAAAAGGTATATTGCGAAAAATGCCCCAGTTGACGGGAGGATAGCGCTCGGTCCATTTATTTTGGGGCAGCAGGCAGATGATAATGCGAACCGCCGCGAGACAATATACGGCAGCAGTCCAATAAGTTATTTTGTCAGGCTCGAATACCATTACCCCGATATGCCATAAAAGCAGATAAAACACAGACATGGTAATCGAAGTTATCTGCTTTCCGCGCCCCAGCGCCCGCCGTAGCTTCTCTTCACGTCCGGTGTTTATTACAACTATGCGGGGTATGAGATGGAAGGCGTCACCCGCCGCGAGCACTATGGCCATAGCTCCTGCCGTGAGGCGCGCGCAGCCGCTCCCGCCCCCCACAAGAAGTACTATTCCGAGGCTGAACGCTGCCGCGAGATACAAAATATCGAAAATCGCTTCGACGGTTCCAAACACACGTTTCATTCTTCGGTACCCTTATTTCTGCCTTTTGCCATCAGGAGTATGTGACAAGTCACTGTCAGTCCGATTATAGGCAGTATACAGAGTGTCCGCGCCTTATGGGTTAAGGCCATTGAAAGAAGAAGCATTCCCCAAAGCCATACTAGGCTTATAAGAACGGTTTTCCGCGAAAGGCCGGTTCTTTGCCCGTAATTGACGATGTGCTCCCTGAAAAAAGGAATACTCATAATTCGCGCCTTTATACGGGGCGCCGATGAAAAGCACGCCGCGGCAAGCAAAACAAAGGGAGTGGTCGGCCAGACGGGAATGATAAGGCCGGCTGCTCCCAGCACGAGAAAGAAGAATCCGAAACCGGTGAGCAGGATCGTTTTCAGCCGCAACTAATCACCGCGCTCTCTTTGACGTTATCAGGAGTCATTGTTAATTGTATCATATTGCCCCCGGCAACACAACCGCTGTTTGCTTATGGG
>JAAYBW010000174.1 GCA_012729975.1 Clostridiales bacterium | reverse complement strand
TGTATAATGGTGTGTTTTACGGGATATTCCGGAATGTATCTCTTGAAATGCGTATAACAATCATTTACGATGCTTCATACTATACTGATAGAACAGCAATAATCTAAAAAAACTATACTAGTGATACATTAACCGATTAAATCATCGGTGCTATGATAAATATGCACAAAAATACAGGTCTTTTTATCTTCGCATACGGGCATACTGCCGACAGGCTAAACCGCAGCGCTTTTGATTCTATGAGCCTGGTGCGCAGCGCAGGGCTTTTCATTTGAGATTCTTTCGTCTCCTTTCAATCAGAAAACCGGGAGGTCGTCATGTGGCTGACGGCGCCCGGTTTTTCTGATATGTACTGTATGCTTACATCGGAATTTGCCTCCCGGTATGATCGATGTAATAGTCTCCGGTGAGAAGAAGCTCGGAAACCGGAACGATTGAGTAACCGTTATGTAAGAGGAACTCGATTATACCGGGAAGAGCCTCGGGAGTATGCAGCGCCGCGTTGTGGAAAAGGACAATGGAGCCGGGTCTGACCCTGGAGGTCACCCGCTCACGTATTGTCGCCGCGTCAAGATCTTTCCAGTCGAGACTGTCAACATCCCACTGAATAGCCGTTGTACCTGTGCTCTGAACGGCGGTTATCACATTGTCGTCATATTCGCCGTACGGGCAGCGAAAAAGCGTTGGCCGCACGCCTGTTATGGCCTCTATCTTATCCGAGCAGGCGTTGACGTTTGCCGCTATCTGAGACGCAGACAGCCTCGCGAAATGCGCGTGATCGTTTGAATGGTTCATAACCTCGTGGCCGGCGTCTGAAAGCGCTTTTACCGATTCGGGATATTTATCGACCCAGTTACCGACAAGGAAAAACGTAGCCCTTATATTATACTTTCCGAGAATCGAAATCAGATCGTCTGTGTCTTCATTCCCCCATGCAGCGTCAAAAGTGAGAGATACGGCTTTATTGTCGCGCTGTACGCTGTAGATGGGCAGCACTCGCGTAGTTGCCGCAACACCAACGACCCGGGGGCTGAATATCACGGCGAATATTGCGGCGGCCAGCAGGATACCGGCAATTATCATTGTCCGGCGACGTTTGAGGATTAATACGGTTTCGGGCATTAACGTTCTCAGCGGCTTCATAACGGATCCTCCCGGTATTTAAGGCCGTGGGCGTCCGACGCGTACATGGCCGTTAATACTGATCTTCCATATTTTATGGGGGATCAGTATTACATATGCATATGCGGCCGCCTGTCGGTTCTTTTGACCTCATATACAGAAAGGCCTTTTCTAAATGCTTATTTAGCTGTATAATACCATGAAACACAGAAAGCTTCCGTCCGGCAAACGGATAACTGCAAGGAGTGAAATGATTTGAAGGTGCATATTTTCAATGGCGATGACGTATCGGATACAAAGGAAATGATGGAGATATGGCGCGAGGAGTTTGCGGGAAACCCCGAAATAGAATATGAATTCAAAGGGCGCTTTTCTCCGAAGGATCCGGACAGATGTCTGGGGGATGCGGATGCGGTGCTCGGCGCTTTCATAGTGGACGGATACTTCAGCGATGAGCTCCTGGAGCGCTATCCTAACCTCAAATACGTGTCTACATTCGCTCACGGATTCGGAAAGATCGATGCGGACGCGGCGCGAAAGCACAACGTTACGTTTACGAACACTATATACGGTGATTACACGATAGCCCAATATACGTTCGCTATGCTTCTTGACATATGCCACAACATAAGAGCGCAGGACGCGCTGTATAAAAAACGCCTCACGGAACACATACCGGCCGGCCCGGAAAACAGGCTTGCCTCAAAGCAGATAGGTCTCTGCGGCAAGACCCTGGGGATAATAGGAGTAGGAAACATAGGATACAGGCTGGCGAAAATGGCTGAAGCCTTCGGCATGAACGTTATTGCGTACGACATAGTTAAAAAAACCGAAGAGAAATATCGGTTTATCCGGCAGGTCGATATGGACGAGCTTTTAAAGAGCAGCGATGTCATATCTATCCACTGCGCATTGACCGATGACACAAGAAACCTTCTGGACAGCGGCGCGTTTAACCGGATGAAGGACGGCGTTATAATCCTTAATGCCGCCAGAGGCGCTATCATTGACGAGGAAGCCCTCGCTGCCGCGCTGCGGTCGGGGAAGGTATATATGGCCGGACTCGACGTGGTCGCCGGCGAGCCGCTGACAGAAAGAATACCGCTGATGGACTGTGATAACGCTATAATCACGGCTCATATCGCCTGGCTTCAGGACGATGTCTGGCGCAGAACGATAAGGCTCGCGGCTTCCAATTTTAAAAACTGGCTGTCCGGCAGACCCGTAAGCGTTATTGCCCCGTGACCTCGTAAGCACGCCGACTAACTGTTAAATATACTGTTTGCCTGAAAAGCGCGGACGCGCCCTCACCCGGGGACGCGTCCGCGCTTTATCAGATGCTTTTTCGGTATGAGCGCGGCAGGACCGGCAATCGGCTCCGTCGGCAGAGATTAGCCGGTCCGCTACATCAGTAGCAAATTATATACTTTACTCATGCAAATAATAAATGTAGATTGTTAAAGAAAGTATGAAGAAACAATGAAAATTCGCATAAGGAATTTCGCGGGGATCCTGTCAAATTGTTAAAACGGGATTATTATAAATAGTCCTGAAAACATATTTATAAAGGAGAAGGATCATGAGAAAGCACCTGGCACTGATTGCGGTATTGGCACTGTTGCTCTCGCTATTTTCTGCGTGCGGCAGCAAACCCGACACTGCGGCTCCCGATTCAACTGCGGCGCCCACAAATCAGCCGGCCGCAACACCCGCAGCAAGCAAAACGCCTGATCCCGCGGAAGAAGCGACTCCTGCACCTGTTGATGAAGGCCCATACAACTATGCGGTGGGCAAGTATGAGGTAGACGCAAACGGGTACCCGATAAGCACATACGAATATGAGCTGCCGCTGACGACGACCGACGAAACGTTCACTTACTGGACCGCGAATTTCACTCCTCAGTATGTCCCCGAAGAAGGTTACTCGGCCATAGATTATTATAAAGGATTTAAAGAGTATACAGGAGTAAATATCGAGTATATTGTGGTCAGTTATAATACAAGAGGCGAGAACTTCGCAGCCTTGCTGGCTTCGGATGATCTGCCTGATATTTTCTCGCACGGGACATATCTTTACACCTCCGGTACCCTCGATCAGGCAGTTGACGACGGCTATTATGTGAATATATACGACTACAAGGATTATTGCCCCAACTATATGTATTACGTCGTTAACTATGATAAGGCCGATGAGCGGACAAAAGCATCGGTATTTTTCGAGCCGGAAATGATTGTCGCGTTTTACGCTCTTTATGACGGCTATTACACATCCATTGATCTTCAGGCCAGGGGCGACTGGCTCAAAGATCTGGGTATGACAAACGATGATATAGTCACCTATGATGATGTGTATGATATGCTCGTGGCAATGAAGAGCCAGTATGATACCTGCGAGTACCCTTATGCTCCGTGGTATATGATAGACGGTGCAAGGAGTTTTGTAGCTTATGATACGATGGCTTATATAACCGTTTACAATACGCTGAGCTATTACGTCGTGGACAATGAAATTAAAATGATCAATATCGGCGAAAATGACAAAGAGCTGATGCAGATGTTTAATAAATGGTGGGCTGACGGACTGGTTGACCCGAACTACGCCGGCTACACCCAAAGCTCTTCCTGCGAGGCCGGTATTCTTAACGGTCAGATCGGCTTCACAATCATGCACTCATCGGAAAACGAGGGCTACGAGAGCAGGTCCGTTGACGCTGATACACAATGGGTACCGATTAAGAAACCGCTCAGATACCCCGGCCAGGTGCTGCACTACAACTGCTGGGCGGCCAGAACCTCGCTGGGCAATATCTCGGTTTCCGCAAAATGCCCGAATATTGAACTCGCCGTTACCTGGCTTGACTGGCGCTACAGTCCTTTCGGAGCCGATTATACCGCATGGGGCCCCGAAGGCATTGTTTGGGAATATGACGAAAACGGCGAAAAGACCTGCACGGACTGGGCAATGAAAAATCCCGACGGAATAGCGCTGACATGGGTGCTTAAGCTGTTTGGATTCAACGTCATTGTAGACGGCGGAATCGAAATTATGAAGCGCAATTTCGCATATCCGGGAGGCGAGCGCTACTATGATATCAGCACTTACTGGAATGATCTTAACTATGACGGAGCCTATGATATATCACCGATGTTTAAGCTGACTACCGAAGAAAAGAACGAGCTTGCCCAATATACGACCGATATCGCGACATATCAGTCGGAAATGCTTCCGCAGTTCTTCGACGGCAGCAAGCCCTTCAGCGAATGGGATTCCTACGTCCAGACGATGTACGATCAAATGGATCTCGGCAAAGTTTTCGATATCTATCAGACCGCGTATGACAACTATCTGGCGGGGTTGGGCTGAGCTTAACTTAAACCGACAGATAACTAAAATAGAATAGCTTCACGCCGAACAACGCGCGGTCGAGTCCGCGCGTTGTTCGGCGTTATGGCGTTATAAAGGTATGAACCCGCGGGATACTACGGATTTTTCTTCACTTATAAGAGTATTTTAGCAAATAAGCTACATTAGTCATGACATAGGTACTTTACACAAGCCCGGACTTCCTGTTAGAATGTATGCGTATGCGTCCGCGTCAAAACGGAAGTCTCAAGGATGAACGCCCGCGGCAGTCCGCCGCGAAAGTGAAGAATGTATTCCTCTTTTTCAGTGCGGAACACCCGGATATGCCTAAGCACCGTGTGATAATTATTTACCATTGCCGGTTATTACCACATCAGGGGGAGGGCGCCCATGACGCAAAAACAGATTCAATATTTCAAAGCCGTGTGTACCAGCGGCAGTGTAACAAAGGCTGCCGAGACGCTTTTTATTTCCAGGCCGGTCATATCAAGAGCGATTCATGATCTGGAAAGTGAAGTGGGGGCCGTTTTATTTATTCGGACAAACGACGGCCTGCTTTTAACCGAGCACGGCAAGGCACTGTATACGCTTTTTGCGGAATTTACCAAATCATATGAGCTGACAATCGATAAGATCCACCATATGAATAAATTTCAGATTTCAAGAGTGCTGCGGATAGGCATCACGCCCACAAACGGGAAATGTCTTATTCCGGAAGTTTATAACCTATTCAATAAAACATATCCCGATATATGCCTTTATGTGACCGAGGCATCGGCCGCGGAGTCGGCTGACTTAACGATAAGCGGTGATGTAGACTTTTTTATCACCCCCCATGAGGTCAAGGGTGCTTCGGTTCTCGGAACAAGAAAGCTTTACGAATCCCAGTTTGTTTTTTGCACTTCCAAATCCGGTCCGTTATCAAAAAACAAGAAAGTATCCCTGGATGAAATAGCCGGGCTCCCGATGGCGTCCTTGTGTGTGCCGATACCTTCGCTGCTTCGTTTGTCGAATATCGTACTGAGTACAAGTCAGCAGGATCTTGTCCGTATGGCGATTGCCGGCGGCGCGGTCAATGCGGTACTGCCATATGAGATGGTGGAAGACTGGGAAGGGCTGGTGTCAATCCGGCTTGAACCGCCGCTCAGATACAATGTTAATCTGATCTGGAACAAGTCGGTTCCTCACAACAGCGCTTTTGACGATTTTATGAACTATATTGACAAAAACGATGTATTCAAATCGGAAATACAGCCAAAGAGATGACCCTAAATGTCAATAAAACGCGGAGGGAAACATATGAGAGTAGCGCTTTTGGTTAACAAGGACAATTACGAGAGGTACGCGCCGAATACGCCGCCTGAATGGGAAATGATACACATCGGGAACGGGGAGCCGGACGTAACCGAAATCATCGCGACGCGTGCCGATGTGCTGGTAGTAGATGCAGTGATGAAAATCGGACCCGATATAATCGCGGCTATGCCCGATTTAAAACTGATACACTCACAGGGTGTGGCATATAACGCCATAGACTTGAAGGAAGCTAATCGCCGCGGCATATATGTATGCAACAACGCAGGGGTTAACGCGCAGGCTGTAGCGGAGCAGGTCGTGCTGCTTACTTTGTCTTTACTCAGAAATTACAGAGTCAACGAGGATATGGTATACGCCGGAAGACAAATGGAAGCGAAGACCGCATGCTTTATAAACGGGATGCGGGAGCTCGGTGAGTGCAGCGTCGGTATTGTCGGCCTCGGCGCCATCGGGAAAGCTCTCGCCGAGAGGCTGGCCGCTTTCGGCTGCCGTCTTTGCTATTACGATATGTACAAACCCGTAACCTCGGTCGAATACCTGCCGCTGACGGAGCTGTATGCGGCAAGCGATATCGTAAGTCTTCATGTTCCGGTAACCGAGGAAACGGAGGGCATGATAAACGAGGAAAGTCTCAGGCATTTTAAAAAGGGCGCCATACTTATAAACACCGCGCGCGGTGAGCTTATCGATAACGCGGCCGTTGCGCAGGCGCTTGTGAGCGGACAGCTCGGAGGCTTCGGCGCGGACACTCTGTCGCCCGAGCCGGTTACCGCCGACAATCCCTTTTTACGTGCGCTTCCGGATGAGGCTCGCGGCCGCGTCGCTTTATCGCCGCATATAGGGGGAGTCACCACAGGGTGTTTTATCAGAGGCTACGGGAACATAATGAAAAACATCGCAGCGATCTCCAGGGGCGAACGTCCCGTATTTGTGGTAAACGGTCTTTAATACAACCGGCACTGTTGTCGGAGCATATGTAAACGGTGTACAATTCGGGCAAATAAGCCCATTATAAACGGAGGTAAAAAATGAGTATCACACCCAGAGAAAACAGACTTATGATGTACAGGCAGGAGATCCCCGAGTATATTCCCTCTATGTTCGAGCAGTCTCAGGTCGGCATTTCGGAAGAGCTTTTGACACCGCCTTCCGCTCCGAACGGCCTCATAGTTACCGCTCTCGGAGTCGAGTATGTCGGCAGCAAGGACTTAATGAACGGCGCGATGCCGACGCCGGGCAAGATTCTGCTTGATGACATCACCAAGTGGCGCGACGTCATAAAAAGGCCGGACACCTCGGGACGCGACTGGGAGGGTTACTATAAAAAACAGACAAAGGATTTTGACCGCGAGAAATATGTCGTCTATATCGGCGGCGGGGGAGACTATTTTCTGACGCTTATTTCCTTCATGGGCTTTGAAAACGCGATGTTTGCCCTGTATGAGGAGCCGGAGGAGGTAAAGGCTCTGCTGGAGTATGTATCGGATTTCTATATCGAGGTAATGAAACAGCAGCTTTATTACGTCAAGCCCGATGTCTACGGAATCATGGACGACGACGCCGCCTACCGTGCGCCGTTTATTTCCCTTGAAATGTACAGGGAGTTTTTCAAGCCGCTGCACAAGAGGCATGCCGATCTGGCGCTTGAAAACGGCTGCTACTTAGACCGGCATGACTGCGGCAAATGCGAGCAGTTTATCGAGGATTGGCTTGAGATGGGCATAAGCTCCTGGAATCCGGCTCAGGTCACAAACGATCTGAAGGGCATCAAGAAGAAATACGGCAGACGTCTGATAATCAGCGGCGGCTGGGACAGTCAGGGCGAGATGTCCAAACCGGACGTAGACAGAAACCTTCTCAGAGACGCCCTGGTCGAGTACGTCGACACATTCGCGCCCGGAGGCGGTTTCGTTTTCAGTGCCATGATGGTGGGCAATACGAATGATCCCGTATATGTTCAGAAAAGGGAGTTCGTCAAGGATTTCTACTTCGACTATGTAAAAAACTGGTACAAAACGCATAAATGAGCGATCTAAGCAGCCGGCCGGTTATTGCGCGGCCAAGTATTAACCGGCCGGCTTCTTCGCGTATTTAAAAGGAAATAATTTAACAATTTGTATCGGGCGCATAATTCGAGATTGGAGATGAAAGCTGTGGAAACCGTAAATTTAACGGGAACGGGTTTGGTTGTATCGCGGGTATGTCTGGGAACCATGACATTCGGCGGACAGTTAAATGAGGATGACAGTATTAACGTTATCCGAACTGCCCTGGACAGCGGAATTAATTTTTTCGATACCGCGAACATTTACACCGGCGGACTGAGCGAAACTATAACGGGAAAAGGGCTCAAAGGGCACAGGGACAGGGTGGTTCTCGCAAGCAAGGTAGGAGGCCCTTCCGAAGAGGGATATAACGGAAGCGGACTGAGCAGAAAGCACATAGTATCCGCGGTGGAAAAAAGCCTGAAAAGACTGGATACCGACTATCTTGACCTGTACTATATGCATTTCCCGCATCCTCTGACACCGCTCGAAGAGACGCTCGAGGCGATGAACTCCCTGGTCAAATCAGGGAAAATCCGTTATGTAGGTATGAGCAACTTTGCCGCGTGGCAGATGATGGACGCTCTGCATATAAGCTGCGTACGCAATTTGACCGGGCCCTGCGTTACTCAAAGCGTATATAACTTACTTGCCAGAGGAATCGAAACCGAGCTTGTGCCGTTTTTAAAGGAAAAAAAGATCGCCATGACGATTTTCAATCCTCTTGCGGGGGGCTTGCTGACAGGAAAGCATACAAAGGACAGCGCTGCCGTGAACACCAGATTCGAGGGTCCGGGATATCGCCAGAGATATTGGAACGATGACAGCTTCGCGGCGATCGAAAGCCTCGGTGAAATCGCGAAAACATACGGTATGACACTGCTGGAGCTATCGCTGCGGTGGTGCGTTTCATATGATTATGTAACAAGCGCGATCATCGGAGTCAGCCGCCTTGATAACTTAACGCAAAACCTTTCGTACATAAACAAGGGCCCGCTTTCATCGGATATACTCAGACAATGTGATGAGGTATGGCATAAGCTTAACGGAAACAGGTTTTCATATTGCAGATAGAGTATGAATCGGCGGTGCCTGACATATCGCGGCGGGTTTCCTCCCGCGGGCGATGCCTTATGCCGCGCAAAATCTCTCCGGGGAATAATTGATTAAGGGTAATAATATGGCAGACACCGTTAATGACAAAAGAGACAGCAGCAGGATATGGAACAGTTCGTTTATTAAAATATTCATTGTGAACTTCGCTATGAGTTCCGGACAGTTTATGATGAATACTCTAATTCCCAAGTATGCGTACCAACTCGGAGGCGCGGCCTCTGTTGCCGGATTGGTTTCCGGAATTTTCGCGGTGACCGCGCTCGGAATACGGCCGGTAGCGGGTCCGGCTATGGATCATTTCAGGAAAAACAAGCTGCTTCCGATAGCAATCGGTATTATTACGGCTGCATATATCGTTTACGGCTTCGCCGACAGTATCGGGCTGTTGATTGCCGCACGCCTGATACACGGTATAGGCGTCGGCTGCGCGTCACCGCTTTGTCTGGCTATGGCCAGCAATGCTCTTCCGGCCGAGAAAATGGCTTCGGGATTGGGAATCTTTTCACTTGCCTCGGCGGTAGCCACGGCCGCAGGACCTACAATAGGGCTGAGCCTGTCGGCCGCTATAGGATACAATCTCACTTTTTTTATCTGCGCCGCTTTGATGTTCATAAGTTTTTTGCTTTCGCTCATGCTTAGATCAGACTCACCGGCCGCGGAAGGGCGTTTCCGGATATCTTTAAACCAGATTGTCGCGCCTGAGGTTCTTTTATCTACTCTCGTGCTGTTTTTTCTGGTTGTGGCCTACTCGGGCATAAATTCTTTTCTGGCCATATACGGCGGGATCTGCGGAGTTAAAGATATCGGTCTGTTTTTTACGACAAACGCCGTAACCTTGATTTTCATCAGACCGCTAAGCGGCAGAATAGCCGACAAATACGGCATTGACAAGACGGTTCTTCCGGGCATGCTGATCTTCATGATCGCGCTTGTTTTTATCAGCTTCAGCCGAACGCTTCCGATGTTCCTCGCGGCCGGAGTCATTACCGCATTTGGCTTCGGAATCAGTCAGCCCATGATTCAAACAATGAATATGCAGCTGGTTCCCAAGGAAAGGCGGGGTGCCGCCGGGAACACGAATTTTCTGGGGATCGACTGCGGTTTTCTGGTAGGACCGCCGCTTGCCGGCGCTATTATCTCGAGTGTGCAGGGAAGTACGGGCAATGAAATTACGGGATTTGCCGCGATGTACAGGCTTATGATCATTCCGGCCGTGATTGCGTTGGTTATTTTCGCTCTCACAAGGAAAAAACTGCTCGCGAGGATCAGAATGCTGATCTATCGTGAGGAACAGTAATAACAGTCAATTTATACCCCGACAGTTAATATAAGAGGATGGTGGAACACATGTTAAGGAAGGTTATGATTGAAACCGGTATAGTTGAAGGTTTACCCGCAGCCGACCCGCGCATAACGTCGTTTAAAGGCATCCCGTATGCGGCGCCGCCGGTCGGCGAAAACCGCTGGAGAGCACCGCAGCCGGCGAAAAAATGGGACGGAGTGCTCTATGCGTACAAGTTCGCTCCTATTTCGATGCAGCATGTGCCCGGCGAAAATCCCGATAACATTTATTCAAGAGAGTGGAATGTGGATCCGACTATAGAAATGGATGAGGATTCACTTATGCTCAACGTCTGGACGCCCGCGAAAAGTAAGGACGAAAAGCTTCCCGTGTTTGTCTGGTATTTCGGCGGCGGCCTTCAGGAAGGCAATACGGCCGAGATGGAATTCGACGGAGAGCGCATTGCCAGACGCGGTATCGTTGTTGTCACAATCAATTACAGGCTGAATGTTTTCGGCTTCCTTTGCCACCCGGAAATCACGGCGGAAAATCCCGAAGCTCCGGCCAACTTCGGCAATCTTGACCAGCAATTTGCAACGCGCTGGGTACAAAGAAATATTGCGGCCTTTGGCGGAGATCCCGAAAACATCACAATCGGCGGACAATCGGCCGGCGGAGGCAGCGTTATGGCCCAGGTAACCTCGCCTCAAAACAAAGGCTTATTTCAAAAGGCTATTGTGGACAGCGGCCTGATGATGACCGCCTATCCGGGCAATATGTTCGGTCCTGACAGATCCTTATCACAGGTGGAAAAAACCGGCGTTGAATTCTTCGATTTCCTGGGCGTATCATCCCTGGCGGAGGCACGGAAGCTGGATGCGGTATATCTCAGAGACAAGGCCGTGGAGTTTAAAAAACACTGGGGAACCGTAGTTGACGGTAAGTTCTGCGTAGGCAACGCCAACGACTTGTTTATGGCCAATGAATGTCAGCTCGTTCCGATGATGTTCGGGCACACGGCAACCGAATTCCCGGACAGACCCAGAGTCAATACCGCCCAGGAGTTTAAGGCATACGCCAAAGAGACTTACGGAGAAGACGCCGATGAGTTCTTAAAGCTGTGCAGCTCCTCTAACGGAAGTATAACGGAAATGCTCCATAAAGCCACTGTAAGTCATTTGGAGTATTCCATAAGGCTTCTGGGGTTGGCGAAAGCCCGAACCGGAGAGAAAACGCCGTTCTACTATTGGGTATTTAATCCCGAAATACCCGGATGGGATAACCCCGGAGCGTTTCACTCCTCGGATCTGTGGTTTTTCTTTGAGACTCTGGCAAAATGCTGGCGTCCTTTCGTGGGCAAGCATTATGATCTCGCACGCATGATGTGCAACTACTGGTGCAACTTCATTCGCTCCGGCGACCCGAACGGCACGGACGCGGACGGATCGGATATGCCTTTGTGGAAACCGTACACGGATGACGACCCGAACAGGATATTTTTCTGCGACAGCGTAAGCGTGAGCAATAAGGCGCCCTCGGAGCTGATGAAGTTTCATATCAGGCAGTTTGTTAAGAAGAATGCGAAGTTTTAACTGCGCAGATAATAATGCCGTCCCGGCAAAACCCGATAAGCTTCTCGTCTGAGGATGATCAGCGCTTATTTGTAATGAGAGAATCCGCCTTGACAGGGCGGATTCTCGTTTATATAATGTATTTTAGAATATATTACAGCTTATACATAATAAGTCGGAATATTATACGGAGTAAATGATGTCAAAAGTTAAATTCAAACAGATCCAGCGGCGTTCCGAGCTAATCGAAAAGCTTATTCCGTATCTGAACAGCACGCCGTTCGATGAACTCAGCGTTGCGGATATATGCCGGGCCGCGGAAATATCGATAGGATCGTTCTACCATTATTTTAATAAGAAA
Organism: Clostridiales bacterium; assembly: GCA_012729975.1. Lineage (GTDB taxonomy): Bacteria > Bacillota > Clostridia > Oscillospirales > Oscillospiraceae > JAAYBW01. The sequence goes on along the minus strand of JAAYBW010000174.1, from coordinate 18,427 downwards.
TCGGACCTGCTGGTCGGCTTGCTCAGCCTCATAGACGACTATATGGCGGACGAAGTGTTTCCCCTGCTTACCGATGAGGACGAGCTGGTGAATATAAAGCGTTTTGCGCATGAATGGGCGATATATGTAAATACGCACGGCATAGACAGATCAAAGCTTATAAGCGGCGCTCCGCCCTTTAATATCGATTACAACGGGAATAAGCGCCTGTCCATTATCAAATTGGAGAACATTATAGCAGCCGGGCAGAATAAGCTGCAGATCACTTCCGCTTACGGAGCCGATATCCTTGCCGAATACATACTGCTTTCCGTCCGAGCCGTCACATCAGACTGGTCCAGGCACGACGGGAGCTATGATATAGTCGCGAGGATGGACGCTTATATTTCATTCATCATTCTGGCTCTTAAACCCTGAGAACGTATCGGGGCTACAATATAAGCATAATCCAAGGCCGCGGGCGAAACGCCCGCGGCCTTGGATTATGCTACACCGGTCTGGAGAAGAACCGTATTACAGCCGTTTTTGCCGGAGAATTTCGGCGAAGGTCTCCACAGCGCTGCGAGCTTGCTCAAAGCTGCTCATCTGCTGATCCACCTCGACCATCAGCATCGGTATGCCTGCCGAGTGCATGACCTTTTTGACCGGAACGTAATCGAATTCCTCGGGATCGCAGAACTTTGTCTGTATATAGAGGACCCCGTCTGCCTGCGCTTCCTTTGCCAGCGAGGCGAGCATAGCGGCGCGTTTTTTCCCGGGATCAAACAATATCGAACAGCCCTGAATGTTTCCTATGCGCCGGGCCATTCCGACATAAGGATCATCGGTCAGCGGCGTATCCTCACGGAAAAATATCGACTCGTGCGCAATCTGATCGTCCGCTATACACATATTGTTTTCAGCCAGTATTTTCAGCAGGGCGGGGGAGTCCGCGATTATGCCCGTAGTTACGATGCGAAGGCAGTCCTGCTTTGCCGGAGGCAATGAATCCAGAGCCGCGGTGAGTTTTTCAACAAGCGCCGTGTGCTCATCCCTCGGCATAAAATAACCGGCTTTAATAACATCGCAGCGCTGACCGGGTCTTACAGCCTCGGGGTGCTGCGCAGCTGCCTTTGAAAAGGCGCGCAGTGCGGCCCGATTCCTGTTATAAACGAGGATAGCTTCTTTTACGTCTTCGCTTGAAATTTCCCTCTGCGCTATCTGAGCCAGGCTGCCGGCTATCTTTTTAAACTGGGAAACGGAAAACTCTATACCGGCTTGGGAAGACCTGTTCTGGGCGTAAGCGACATCAATCACGGGAATCGTCTTAACTCCGTATTTCCAGTTCGTGCCCATGCACTTGAGACTGTCACAGGCGAAAGGTATCATGATTGCCGACAAACCGTCGTACGCGCCCCTGATACCGAGCTCAAGGGTGGTTTGAAGTATAGAACATATAAATGCCGGGAAATAGCGCTTCGCTTCGGATACCTGTGTTTCGGCGCCCCAAATGCCGAAAGGAACCATTCCGGCGGCGAGGACGAGCTCTTCCGGGCACAGGTAGGGCATCACGCCTATGGCTTTTTTGCCTTCCGAGAGAATTTTATCGAGCTGTTTGCGCGGGTTTGAAGCAATATTTTCGAATTCGCTCAACAGAGAGTTTATGTTATGCATCAGCGTTTGCACCCCCGTTCTTCAGTTTGTTGGCCTCCATTATCTCTACGAGAGCCTGTATGCGCGTGTCATACTGTGCTTCGGAAAAAGCGCGGGGGTCCGACTGGTCTCCGTCAAAGGTGACAACGGGTATGCCGGCGCGTTCTTTGAGCTGACGTTCCATTTCATACATATTGCCGCTCCATTTTTTACAGCTGCGGTTTATGTGTATTATCGCGCCGTCAACCTTTTTATCGATAGCTTCCCCGACGCGCAGCTCGAGTTCTCTTTCAAAGTCGTTGCAATTGGGAACATAGGCATACGCGGCCATAAGCTCATCAAGGTTGCTGTAAAGGAAGCTGAACGCGGGACCGTATACAGTGGCCGTCAGGTTAACGCCCCTGCTCTGCAGCGCTTTGTATGTATAGCTCAGGTTCGCCCAGCAAGCTATCCCCTCAAACAGGATACGATACTTTTCATTGCCTTTAAACGTTGACTTGCCCTCCTTAGCCAGCTCGGCGTATTCATCCGCCAGCTGCTCGAAAGCCCGGGCAGCTTTTTCCGTTCCGCGGCCGATGCAGGCGACAGCCATATTATTGAATATATCAAAGCCGCTGAAAGGCGAGGGGGTATTGCGCATTTGACCCACAGCCCGCAGCCACGCTCTTGAGGAACGCTGGGAAATGTCCATAACCTCGCGCAGTTTGTCGAAATCCATTTTCTTTCCGGTTATTTCCTCAAGCCGGACAATACAATCGTCAAACTGGGCTCGTATATAACGGACACGATCCGCATCGCACTCATATGCGTCCAGATGGGGAATATCGATTAAGATCATCGGTATATCAAGCTCATAGGAAAGGTTTTCAAACCATTTCATCAGGCAGTTGCAGATGTTATTGCAGCACAGCAAAAAATCAGGCATCGGAATCTCGATCTCGGGGCATTCTTTGAGCTGCGCGTAGGCGAGGTTAATTCTCGAATAAGAGCAAAGATCGCTTGAATATCCCAAACCTTCGGCATACTCGCACATCCGCTGTCCGCCGCCCTTGGCTCCGACCGCGGCTCCCATATTTTCGGGATATACAACCGGAATACCCATGGCTGTGGTTATTTCCTGCGGGAAATTAGATGCGCACCAGCCGATCTTTTCGCCGCGCTCCTTTGCTTCCCACACTTCACGTGCAATTTCGTCCTGCAGTTCCCGAAGGATTATTTTCGCGGGTTTTTTATCCGTATTCTCAGTCACTCGTACCATCTCCTGTTTTAGAAAAATGTTTCCACGCAAGCAGTGCCGCTCCGTAAGCTCCGTTCAGCTGGGCCATCGGCGACACGAGCAGCACCGTCCCGAGCTCCTTTTCAAGGGCGCGGCGGACTCCGGCGTTTTGCGCCACGCCGCCTGTCATGACACCGGGTTCGCGAAATCCGAGCCGCCTTACGAGGCTTGCGGTGCGCGCCGCGACGCTGGCGTGTATTCCGGCGGCAAGGTCGTATATGCTAACATTGTTTGAAAGCTGTGATATGACCTCCGACTCCGCGAATACAGTACAGGTTGAAGCGATCTTCGCAACATTAAGGGCTTTTGAATCAAGGTCCGCCAGGCTCTGCACATCGGTTTCCAGAACACGGGCCATAGCCTCCAGAAATCTGCCTGTGCCGGCCGCGCATTTATCGTTCATTACAAAACTGTCAAGAGTGCCGTCCTCGTTGAGGCTTAATATTTTAACATCCTGACCTCCGATATCGATTACGGTCCGGGCGTCGGGAAATAGCGCGTGAGTGCCCGCGGCATGACAGCTGAGTTCACTGATCCGCAGATCCGCGCCTTCCAGCGTGTTTCGGCCGTACCCGGTCGCCGTAAGGTAGGATATCTGTTCTTTTGACAGCGAAGCGCTCTCGAGCGCGGCTCTGATTGCTCTGGAGGGCCCTGAGGTTCCCGTGCCGGAGGGTATAACGGCCTTGCCGACTATCTGAGTGCCGTTTTTTAAAATAATGCACTTGGACGCGGCGGATCCGATATCAACCCCCATGGTGTAGGTATCAGCCATTATATTGCGCCTTCAGATCGTTCCAGGTTTTAAAAACGTTATTTTCGTGCAGTTTTTTTATTGCTTCGTCGTCATATCCGAGTTCCCTGAGTATCTCCTCGCTATGCTCGCCGAGCAAGGGTGATCTGTTGTAATCGGGCAAGTCCTTACCTATAAAAACAGGCTGACGCACAAGAGTGCGCTCGGCGCCGTTATCATAGCGCATCTTATAAAAAACGTCCGAACCCCATGCCTGAGGATCCTCGAGCACTTCCTCCCAAACCTGAGCTATAGAAAACGGGATATCGTTTTCAGTGAATATGTCAGCCCACTCTTTAGCTGTTTTCGTTTCTATCGCGTCTGAAAGGATATCCACGAACTCGGAATTTAAGTTGTTGTAGGTTATGCTTTCCATAGTGTATCTCGTATTTCCCACCAGATCGGACCTGCCGATCAGGGGCATGAATTTAGGATAATAAGTGTCGTAAGCGGGCATGGCCAGCTGCAGGAAACGGCCGTCTTTTGTGCGGTAGGCGCTGTTAAACGGATTATTGACCATATGACGGTCTATGGGATATTTATTTCCTATGTCGGTATACTGGGCGGCCTGCAGCATGACGCCCTGTACAAAAACAGACGAGTGAAGGAGGCTTGTGGTTACCTTTTCACCGCATCCGGTTCTTTGCGCGTTGAAAAGCGCCGCCATTACGCCTGAAGCAAGAAACATGCCTGCCTGATGGTCCCCTAAACCGGGAATCAGGTTCATCGGCCATGTATCCTTCTGGTACAGGGAACCCAAAAAGCCGCCGCGCGCAAAAAACGCCGTGAAATCAAAACCCGGCAGGTCCTTGTCCGGCCCCTTCTCGCCGTATCCGGTAAGACTGCCGTAGACAAGCTTGGGAAACCTCTCGTGCAGCTGTTCGTACGTCAGATTGTTTTTAGCCAGAGCCTGAGGCCTCCAGTTTGTCAGAAATACGTCCGCATTTTCAAGCAGCTTGAACAAAACGGCCTTGCCCTCGGGATTTTTAAGATCTAAAACGATGCACCTTTTATTGGCGTTTTCAAGATCAAATGTTGTGTTCTCGTAAGGATCGTCGGGTCTCCCCTCGCTTGTTCCGTTCCAGCGTATCGGGTCTCCGCCCGCTGCTTCAACCTTCACCACTTCGGCTCCGTTATCCGCGAAAAAGCGCGCGCAAGTAGGCACCGCGATAAAGGTGCTCATCTCGACTACTTTGATACCCTCAAGGGTGCGGTTCGCCATATCAGTTGCCCCCTAATATATATTATAGAATTGATTCTACTATTCATAAAGATTATATCAGCATGTAAACAGAAGTCAATAAGGCGTTTTAAACTATCATATGATACAGTGCTCTTTGATGCGGCAAACCGGCCCGTTTAAGCCCCCCGCAAACGAAGAGAAACGGTGATATCCGAACCTCCCGCCTTGACGCATAAGGCATTATATGGTTATATTTTTACGAAGATAAGGAGGAGTTTAAATGGCATCGGATATAAGCGGACTTGTGTTCGAAAACAGGGAATCCTTCCGTGAATGGCTTTCTTGCAATGCCGCCGGAAGTGAAGGCGTATGGCTGACTTTCGGAAAGTCAAACAAGCTGAAGACACTCTCGGCAAATGACGCCCTCGAGGAGGCGCTGTGTTTCGGATGGATAGACGGACAGATACGCAGCCTTGACGATACGAAATACCTCAAATACTTCTCCCGGCGCAGGAAAAACAGCGTCTGGTCCGAAAAAAACAAGGCGATAGCACAGATGCTCATCGAAAAAGGGCTGATGACGGAGTACGGCGAGGCGGCGGTTATCGAAGCGAAAAGAAACGGCTCATGGGATGCTGCGCGGCCGGAGGCTGTATCGGATGAACAAATAGGCGTGCTGGAAGATAGATTGGCCGGTATTGAGCCTGCCTTCACCAACTTTATGAACATGTCCAGATCAGTCAAAAAAACGTATACAGCTCTGTACATGTCGGGTAAAAGCGAGCAGACGCGCCTTAAGACACTCGGGCGGATAACCGAGCGCCTTAATAAAAACCTCAAGCCTATGTAATACCGGAATCTCATGGCACCTGCTTCGCCGATTTTTTCGCTCCGCGGCGGATGTGGTAATCGTAAAAAATGGACCGTTCTTATTTTTTGGGCATTATAACAGAAAATGAGCTGCCTTTGCCGACCACGCTCGCGGCGCGGACTTTGCCGCCGTGAGCGTCCACAATTGTTTTGACAATCGCAAGGCCGATGCCCGCACCGCCTTTTAAGCGGCTGCGCGACTTATCCGCGCGGTAGAAACGCTCAAAAATGTGCGGCAAATCTTCCGGCGCTATCCCTTGGCCGTTGTCGGTGACTATGATTTCCGCGTATTTGCCTTTATCCTCAACAGCGACGGATAAAGCTCCTCCGCCGTATTTATCGGCATTTGACTTCAGGTTTGTAAGCACCTGGAGAAGCCGTTCTCTGTCGGCGTTTATCGTAACGGGAACTCCCGAGACTTCCGCGAAAACCTCCCGCGTAAGCGCGAGCAAATCAATGAGCCGCTTATTAAGGTGCAGAACGTCACTTTCGGCGGTTGCCAGTTTTTCCATATCGGAAACAAGATTAATCAGCCGCTGAATCTCATCATAACATTTCTTCATGCGCTGCGGCGTAGGTTCAAGCGCGCCTTCCGCTATCGCTTCGAGGTTCGCGCTGACCGCTGCGAGCGGTGTGCGAAGTTCATGAGCGACATCGGCCGTCAGTCGCTTGCGAATCTCCTCCTGTTTTTCGATATTACCGATATACTGCCTGTTTAACCAGAGCGCGAACAGAGCGCCGCAGGCAAGCGCAAGAAGAAGCGAAACAATACAGGCCGTATGCATCATATTGCTGTAAAAGATGATTCCCAGCAGGGAAAGCAGGAGTGTAATCCCGATAAGCAGATACTTCATTCCGACAATCCCCATCTGTAGCCCAGCCCGTGAACCGTCCCGATAACGCCGATCCCGACTTTCTTGCGCAAGTTTTTTATGTGCGTGTCAATCGCGCGGTCACTGCCGTCAAATTCATCGCCGAAGGCAACGCGTATAAGTTCCTCGCGTGTGAAAACGCGGCTCGGACGGCGGGAGAGCGCGTTTACGATTTTACGCTCGGTTGCGGTCAGCTGTATGTCGGCGAACAATTCGGGCGGTTCGCTTTCGGGAAGCCGGCGCAAGACCGCCTCGATCCTCGCCGCGAGCAGTTTTAAGCTGAACGGCTTTGTTACATAGTCGTCCGCACCGATCCGAAGACCCTCCAACTGGCTGCTCTCCGCGACCTTCGCTGTCATCATGATGATGGGTAAATGGCTTGTCCTGCGTATTATGAGGCAAATATCCTCTCCTGAAATGTCGGGCAGCATAAGGTCAAGCAGCATGATATCTATGCCGCCGCGTTTGACAAGCGCCAAAGCGTCCCGGCCGCGCTCGGCAGTCAGGACGTTATAGCCTTGTTTTTGAAGGTATGCCGCTACAGGCTCTAAGATATTCGGTTCGTCGTCGACGACGAGGACAGTCTTACTCTGCGTCATATCCGGCTTCCCGAATCGCCTCCTTTATGGCTTCAAGCGCGATTATATTCTCGTTGAATTTCACATTGGCGGTGTGTTTTTTCAGATTCACATCCACCTTTTCTATACCGGGGAGTGCCTTCACCGCGTTTTCGACAGATTTCACACAGTGTTCGCAGGACATGCCCTGCACATTAATCGCTGTTTTAGTCATAGCCATCTTACTCCTTTTTTGCTTTTTTCTATAGTTATTGCCGGATGTCAAACGGTTTGAGGAACTTGTCCGCTTGTGTGGGTTTTCCGTCGATGTCTGCCGTAACCTTGGCAAATGTCCAGCCTTCCACCTTGTTTAGGTCGACACCTGCCACGATAAATACGGCAGGGTCAAGCACAAACACAATGTCCTTGTCCTGCGCGCTGTCCGTGGCGGCATTTATTGTCGTATCCTTTGCCCATTCAAACATATTGCCGCCGCCCAGATCCACATTGAAATGGTCGAGGGCAGTGTGATAGCTGACCGACTTTCTGTATTTATTCACGATCTGTTCGTATGAGGCAAGCGGAGTGATATCGCCGCTGTATATGAGTTCGTCGCTGCCGAGCTTCGAACCCACCGTCAGTTTGCCCTCGCGGAAGAAAATCGTGTCCGGAAGTTTCCCGGTATCGAGCCCGGCGTCAAGAAACGGCTTTGCGTCATATTCAAGCATTACATCATAAAGCGGGCTTTCGCTGTAGTCCTTGCTCCAGATAAAGCGCACTGTGCCGTCCGGAGCTTTAAGCGACCAGCCGCCGTGAATATCGTCCGCCGCGACATTGTCGCCCATTGCTGAAAGCACAGCCTCAAAGGATGTTATTGATTTTTTCCCGACAACATCCAGCTGCCTGCAGGCAGTAAGCGCAAAAGCCAGAGCCAGGGAGATAAAAGATAAAACTGCTTTTTTCATTGCGGCGACCCTCCTATGCCTTAAAGGCCTTAAGCCTGAGCGCGTTAGTCAATACGGACACACTGGACAGGCTCATTGCGGCTGCCGCGAATATCGGGTTTAAGAGCGGTCCTCCGAACAAATACAGCACGCCCGCCGCTATCGGTATGCCCACCACATTGTACCCGAATGCCCAGAACAGATTTTGCCTGATATTGCGAATCGTCGCTTTGGAGAGTTTCAAGGCCGTTGGCACATCGTTCAGGTCTGAACGCATAAGCACAATGTCGGCGCTTTCCATCGCAACGTCCGTACCGCTGCCTATCGCGATGCCGATGTCGGCCTGAGCCAGTGCGGGAGCGTCGTTTATCCCATCGCCGACCATTGCCACACAATTGCCGTCCGATTGCAGTTTTTTAATCTCGTTTGCCTTGTCCTGCGGCAGAACCTCGGCGAGGACGGTGTCAATTCCCACTTGCTTAGCAATAGCGGCTGCGGTTTTGGCGTTGTCGCCGGTAATCATCGCAACGCTTACGCCGAGTTTGTGGAGTTTCTCAATCGCCGCTATACTTGACGGCTTTACGGTATCGGCCACAGCGATTACCCCGGCATAAACATCATCAATTGATATGAACAGGGGTGTCTTTCCCTCATCGGCAAGCCTGTCGCCGATTGATTTGTCTGCGTTTGCGTAGACCGCGCGGCCAACCTTGACGAGCCGGCCGTTTACGAGCGCCTGAACACCCATTCCGGTTACAGACTCAAACTCCGACGCTTCATATACGGTAGATGTGGCTTCCACAACCGCAATGCCGAGGGGGTGTTCCGACAGTTTCTCTACGCTTGCGGCAAGCGACAGGAGTTCATCGTTCGCTGCTGTTTCGCCAAGCACATCAGTTACTTTGGGCTTGCCTTCCGTTATTGTGCCTGTCTTGTCAAAGACTATCGTTTCTACTTTGTGCGCAGTTTCAAGGGCTTCGCCGCCTTTTATCAGGATTCCGTTTTCCGCGCCTTTGCCTGTGCCTACCATTATTGCCGTCGGTGTGGCAAGCCCCAGGGCGCAGGGGCAGGCAATCACGAGGACAGATACGAATATCGTGAGCGAGTGTTCCAAATCACGCGTTCCGACCAGCCAGGCCGCTCCTGCCGCGACCGCAATCGCAATGACTATCGGAACAAACACGCCCGACACTTTATCTGCCAGTGCCGCAATCGGAGCTTTGCTGCTTTGCGCGTCTTCAACGAGCTTCACTATTTGCGCCAATGCCGTGTCTGACCCGATTTTCTCGGCCCTGAACCGAAGCGCTCCGTTTACGTTAATTGTCGCGGCGTAAACCTTATCGCCCGCTCTTTTATCAACGGGGATGCTCTCGCCCGTGAGCATACTTTCGTCGACCGCGCTGTGACCGTCAACAACAACTCCGTCCACCGGGATTTTCGCGCCGGGTTTTACGAGCAGAATATCGTTGATTTCTACATCGTCTATGGAGATTTCTCGCTCCGTGCCGTCTTTATCGATGATGATTGCCGTTTTCGGCTGCAAGCCCATCAGCTTTTTGATAGCCTCGCTTGTGCGCCCTTTTGCTCTTGCTTCCAGAGACTTGCCGAGCAGTATCAGCGTTATTATTACGCCCGCCGTTTCAAAGTACAGCGAGTCGACCGCGGCGAAATTGCCGCCGGCTATTTGAAACGTGTTCCAAACGCTGTATATGACCGCTGCCGTAGTTCCCACCGCGATTAAGCTGTCCATATTGGGAGAGCGCATTGCCAGCGCTCTGAACCCAACCGTGTAAAACCTATACCCTACGGCTATACAGGGGAGGACGAGGGCGATTTCCGCAATCGCGTACAGAAGGGGAAAATTCATCGGATCCAGCCCCCACGGGAACGGCAGGCGGATGAACTTAATCATCGGCGCCATTGCGATGTACAGGAGAGGCAGGGCGAATACGGCAGAGATTATAAATTTTATCCACAGAACCCGGACAGCCTTTTCTTTGCGCGCCTTGTCCTCATCCGCGCTCGCGGCGTCAAGAATTTTATAGCCTGCTTTTATCACGGCTTCTTTGACCGCCGCAAGCCGCAGCACATCGGGATCATATGAGAACGAGGCTTTCTCTGTGGCTAAGTTGACGACCACGTTTTCCGCGCCGGGAAGCTTCGATATGGCTTTTTGTACCCTCGCCGCGCAAGCCGCGCAGGTCATACCGCCGACAGATAATGTATGTGTCTGCATTATATTAACCTCACGATTTATTCCAGTTGGCAAACAAAGGGACTGCCTGCTTGAGCAGGTCAAGCGAAATAGTTATCTGTAAATCCGTTTCGGTTCTCATATCCTCGGATATTCCGACGGGGTTACAGCTGCCTTTCTCAACTGATACCTGGCTCATTTTAAAGCGGTTGCCGCAGTTTTGGCAAACAAGTACGTCTCCATCCTGCTTGTAATAGCCGCGTCCGCTGTCGTAACAGACCTGGCAGGTGTTGAATGCCGTGCGAAGCGTCCCGTCCGGTGCTTTTACGGCGATTATCTCCATCTTCGTTTCGTCTACAGTCACGGGAATAAATATCGCCGTTTCCGAGATTAAAGATTTATCGATCACGACATCGGTATCTTCCGCAGCAACAGCATTTGACGGCTCATTGCCGCTTTCTTCCCCGCTCTGTTTACCGGAACAGGCGGCAAGAAAAGCAATCAGCATAGTAATTGCCGTAATCAGTAATAAAAATTTTTTCATTCCTCAACTCTCCGTTATCTTTTTCTTATTTATGATTTATGCTTATCCCGTAAAAAGAAATCGCAATGCCGATTGCCGCAACAGGCGAAATGCAGTGCCGGTGACTTAAAATGAACTCCATTGGGTTTCCTCTCAATCAGTGGCAGCTTGCGCCGCCGGATTGTTCATATTGCTCTGCCGGATAGATTATCGGCGTAAACGCCGTTACCTCCGATTTGATTTCCTTCTCATTCACGTTACCGATGTCGTCTGCCACTTTCACATAACCGAATGCGGGGTCATCGCCGTTGCCGAATTGAAAATTCTCAGACGGGGAGAAGACGAGAAGGTTTTTTCCGTCTATAAGCGGCACCTCCGTGTTGTACAGCGGCACACGGAGAGCTGCTTTGAATGGGTCGGAGGTTTGGTTATCTATTATCCATTCGGTCTCGATTCCATTTTGAACGACCGCAACAGCAGGGCTGAAGCCTTCGTCTGTCAGCGTTATTGTGACGGTCTGATATTCATAGTCCGCTCCGCCGGAGTCTTGCGAGATTATCTTTGCTGCCGCGAGACTCTCGACAAAAATACTGTTCTTCGACTGTGTCGTAGCGGTCGCTTCCGGATAAGCATTTACCTCTGTGCGCTGCGGTACAACCGTTATAATGCCACGAATCATACCCATCCAGCAATTGTACTGGAAACGGCCTGTTTCATCGGGTGTAAACTCAATAACGTTCACACCTTGTTTAAAGGCATATTCAATACCGTACTCGGGAATGTAAATGCGATTGTTGCATCCGTTGATTGAGCCTTGCGGCGCATCAATTGTCCATTTAACGGGGATGCCCTGCTGTACTGTTATCTTTGGGTAACTTCCGGAAGACAGCACGGACGCTACAATCTGCACGCCGTCAACAATCTCATTTTTCGCCGCGCTGCCATCCGCTGCGCTTTGTGTCTGCGGGAGCAGGCTGCCAAAGAATAATCCGGACAAAGCCGCACCCTGACTGAGCATCGTAAGACCAAGCACGGTTACGAATACCGCGCCGACCGTTACTACCTTATGTGTAAACTTTTTCGTCAGAAGTGAAGACAGAGCACCGAGTCCGAACATCAAAGGCACGGTTCCGATGCTGAAAAGCAGCATACTGACAGCACCTTTAATCGGTGAGCCTGTGGAAAGTGCGTATATCTGCATCGCCTGTAAGGGTCCGCAGGGCATAAGACCGTTGAGCAGTCCTATAATAAGCGGTGATTTGCTTTTCCCATTTTCGGCGTTCACTCTCGAAGCGATAAACGAGGGCATACGGGGTGTGAGCTTGTACAGCCACGGAAATATACCGAGCATATTCACTCCCATAATCACCATAAACATGCCCGCGATAATTTGCACAGCGCCTTTGAGAACCCCGCCTAAAGTTATGACGCTTCCGAGCGCACCGACTATGAATCCGACAACCGTGTAGCTGATGACACGCCCGATGTTATATAGAGCGCTCGCCCGAAGCGGACTGCCGCCGGATTGCGGTATGCACTGCGTAAGGTTGATGCCGCCGCACATAGCTATGCAATGCACACTCGTGAGCAGCCCGATAAGCAGCAGCATACCGTAGCCCATTCCCGCCTCGGCAAGCGGGAGCGAGTCGGATAGCTTAAGGCGTGTTATCAGAAAGTACAGCGCCGCAATAATGATAATTAAACCGAAAACACGGCATGTTTTCACTTTGCTTCCCGAATCCTTTTTACCGGGCAGCGACCCCTGGGAAAGGACTTTGTAATCAAGCCGTTCAATTGACGCACGAATTTCGCTCACGGAAACCGCCGAAGCGTCGTAGGAAACATCGGCAAACCCGCCTGAGCAGTTCACCTTCGCGCTGCGCACACCCGGCGTATTGCGCAGGGCATTCTCAATGCGCGTCCGGCAGCCAGCGCAAGTCATACCTCCGATTATTATGTGTTCGCTTCTTATCTGATCCGGCATATTCGGTCCTCTTTTAACGGTATATCGGTATGATTACATTCTTACCGGTGTCTTTATTTCCTGATAGATCGATTATACCAATAAGTTTTGTACTTTTTATGTGGTCGGGAAAATTTTTTAAATTCTCCCGAAGCTGATATACGGCGCCGGTTCCCGATAAAAACAGTAAAACCACACTAAAGATATTACACTTCGGTGCGGTTCACTGATGTATCTCCGATTGATGATTACCGGCTTAACAGACCCTTCGGCAAAGCCCTTTGAGAAGTTCTCTTACGGGAAGCGGCTAATTAACTTATTCAGGCCGCGGGAACAGTACGCTACATCTGCAGCTCGATGTCCGTTGCCGGTCTTTTGACGATGCTCTTGGTTTTCCATCTCCCGCTCGCGTAACGCGCGAACGCCATGACAACTGCCGCGGACCAGCCTATGGGAGTCGACTTCCAGCAGGAAGAATATCCGACGTCAAGCAGCAATGCCATGACATAAGCCATAGCGACGCGTACTATCAGCGTTGTCATGGTGGTTGAGGAGGCGTATATCACATCGCCCGACCCCTGTAAAAGAGCGTTTACGGGCATATATGCCGCAAAGAGGATAAATATCTTGCTGTAGAACCGGCAGAACTCAACGGCCTGCGCTAAAGCGTCATCCGAGACGCCGAACAGCCTGCTGACGGGTTCGGAGAAGATATAAAGAGATACGGATAAAATAATGCAGACGCTTGCGGATAAAACCCCTGTTCCGACCAGGCCTCGTTTGATCCTGTCGATCTTTCCCGCTCCGATGTTTTGCGCGGTGAAGGTGGACATACCGGTGAAAAAGCCCATTGTCGGGACGAAAAGATAGTTCTCGATGCGGCTGCCTACGGTGTAGGCGGCCATCGTCACGCTTCCGAACGAGTTGACAAGCCTTTGGATAAATACGTTTCCGAAGGATACAATACACTGCTGAATGGTGGTCGGGATCCCGAGCCTCAGACACAATTTGCCTTTGTCGGGATCGAATACGAATTCTCCCTTGGAAAAGCGGAACTGAGGATATCTCCTGAACATATAGATAATGCTCACAACCGTGCTTCCTACCTGGGATATAACCGTGGCTACAGCGGCTCCCGCGACACCCCAATTGAATGTAATCACAAACAGCAGGTCAAGTCCCAGATTTAAAAAGGCGGATACGAAAAGGAAAAGCAGAGTCGCCTTTGAATCTCCGACGGCGCGAAGTATAGCCGCTACGGCGTTGTACGCGAACTGAAGTATAAAACCGACGGCATATATTTCAAAATAAACCGCGGCATAATCTAAAATCACGGGATCCTTAACATTCATCAGCCCACTCAGGAGCCAGCGGCCCGCGAAGATGCCGAAGACGGAGAGAACGGCGCCGATGGAAACCAGCAGAATAAGCGACGTAGACATAGAGGATTTAAGCTCGTGCATCCTCTTCGCGCCGAAAAACTGCGCGATCATTATGCCCGCGCCGTTGCCTAAACCCATAGACAGCGAAAGAAAAAGGAAGCTGAGCACGCCGCATGTGCCCACGGCGGCAAGCGCGCTTTCGTTTACGAAGTTTCCTACAACAATACCGTCAACGGTGTTGTAAAGCTGCTGCAGAATATTGCCTGCCATAATAGGAAACGAAAACAGCGCAATTTGCTTCCATTCCGTCCCGGCGGTCATATCTTTTCTCAAAATTCGCTCCCCCTCGGTCTTCACAAGCATAAATAATAACACATTTCATGCGATTAGTAAACGGTTTTATGCCGCGGAGAAACGGGGTGTTCAGGACGCATTAAAGAGTGCTGCAGCCATTGAAAACAAAGCCGTTTTCAATGGCTGCAGCGGGAAAGCGCGCGAGCAAACCGAGTCCCGGTTTGTTCGGCAGGCGCTGTTTACTGCCGATCCGCGAAGCTTATGTCTATATCGCCGGAGGAGGCGCGCACGTCCAGAATTATATCACCCAGCTTTAAAGAACCGGGGAGGTTGTTATCGCCCGAGGATGCCTTGCTGGTAATCGTAAAGCTGTTTATAGTGTCGTCTATCGTTCCTTTTATATTTCCGGAGGATGAGCGCAGAACCATGGATTTCACCGGTACTAAATCCGCGAAGACGATATTTCCGGAGTTCGCGTCTATATCAAAGGAGGAAGCGCGTATCCCGCTCATCCGAATGCCGCCCGAAGAAGATGTAAGCGTGACGCTGCCGGCTCCGGTAATGTTCTCTATGCTGACGTCGCCGCTTGACAAGTCCGCTTTGAGCTGACCGTCCATTAAAAGGTCCGTTATGAAGACATCGCCGCTGGACGAGTTGATCTCAACGCTTCCGCCGCATCCGGTATCGCTAATTTTTATGCTGCCGCTTGAAAGACCGGCACTTATCGCTCCTCCCGAGGAGGAATTATCTATTATGATATCTCCGGATGACGCCCGAAGCTTCAAACTGCCGGATATGGATATGCCGCTTACATCAATAAGACCGGAAGAATTATAAATTTCAAGCTCTCCGCGAAAGTCCCCGGGAATTGATATCTGCAGCTCATACTGCTGCCAGCTGACCCAAAAAGGGGTAATAAACTCGTACCATTTGCGGTTGTCTTTGTCTTTAACCATGAGCAGGCCGTCGCTCGCCTGTACGGAGTATCGCCGGCTTTCACTGTCGTAATATACAATTTTAATAGTATCGTCCGTATTCGCGGTGACTTTTATATCCGCGGAGGAGCAGTCTGTTTTTATAACGCTTATATCGCTTTCCGGGAAGAACAGCTCATGACGCTCGAATACATCGTCGGATTTTCGTTTCCAGTCCGCTTTTGAAAGCCCTATCACACCTATCACTATTCCTCCCAAAATCAAAGCCGCGGCGACGATTAACGATATCTTCACTGCCTGTTTCATTTTGATGACCTCCTGTTTAATGCTATTCGGATTTTAAACTTGCGAAATACTGCTGCGGTAAACTTTAAGAAGGCTTTTGTGAGAGCAAGTACGGCGTGAAAGGAAAAAACCGCAAGACCGGCGCAGATTAACGCGGAGCCGAATAAAACCGTTCCTTCGGCAAATCCGGTGCCGCTCATAAGAACCGCGCCCGATATCATACCGCCCAAAGCACCGGCGCAAAACGAGATTACAACCGACCAGAATACCGCGACCACGGACCAGAGTACGACATAGATCGTCAGAAGTATTGCAAATGCGGTTATAAGAAGCGGCAGCCACACAGGAGAGCCGATAATAAGCAGTACGACGGCCAATGCGCTCAGTCTGCGCCCCCGCACTCTTGTTTTGACAATTGCCGAAAGGGAGGTATACATAATTATCTGATCGGCTATGTCGGACACATTTCCCAGACCGGCGACCGCTTCCTCTTCGCCCATGCCGTCCTCGATCCTGTCATAGATGATCTCGGAATAATATGTGACTGTCCTTTGAACTTCATCTGCGGGCAGCGATGATAAGCGCGCGGCAAGCTCATTTAAAAATAACGCCTTGCTCATGACCCTTCCGACTCCTTTTTTATGAACTCATAAACTTCCATGATGCTTTTCCATTCTTCAAGGAACTCGCGTACTCTGGCCCTTCCGGTGTTCGTGATGGCGTGATACTTCCTCAGGCGTCCGTTGTGCTCCTTTGAATACGAGGTGAGAGCGCCGCTGCTCTCCAGGCGCCGGAGGATCGGATATAGGGTGGATTCGGAAATCTCGATATGATCCGACAGATCCTTTATTATCTTGTATCCGTAGGATTCTTCGCGCAGCAGAACACCCAGAACGCAAATCTCAAGAATTCCCCGTTTGAGCTGTATGTCCACAGACATACCCCCTCTCGCATAATACTATACAACGCACAGTATGGTTTTTCAATAAGAAAATGAAAAAAATACATACCTTGCCATAGAAGTATGTATTTGCTATATTGGGTTAACAAAGCGGCGGGAAAAATAGCGACCGGGAAAGCGCACCGAAAAATACGGTCCGGGATATGGGAATGACTTATGAATATATACGATTTCGATAAAACCTTATATGTAAGGGACAGCTCGATAGATTTCTTCAGATTTTGTGCGAGGAGATATCCTCCCGCGCTACGTGTGCTGCCCGCGTCGATCTTCGCACTGCTCGGTGTGCCGCTCGGTATATCCGACCTGACCCGTGTTAAAGAGATATTCTACCGTTTTTTGACCGTTTTGCCGGACACGGAAGCGGAGGCGGAAGCGTTCTGGGATGAAAATTTCGCAGGGATAAAGAAGTGGTACCTGGATCAGCGCAGGGACGACGATATAGTGATTTCGGCTTCGCCCGAGTTCTTGCTCCGCGTACCGTGTAAAAGGCTGGGCATTCGGCTCATTGCGACTTGTGTTGATCCCGAAACGGGCAGAATCCGGGGCAAGAACTGCCGCGGCCGGGAAAAGGTATTAAGACTCCTTGAGCAGTTTCCGGACGCCGTTGTCGACAGGTTCTATTCCGACTCTAAGAGCGATACGCCTCTTGCGGAACTGGCGGGCGAGGCGTTTCTTGTCAAGGGCAGCCGGCTTATACACTGGGACAAGCCGAATACCCGATGACCCGGAGGCATATTATGAAATACAGGCTTGTCGCGGCTGACGTGGACGGGACGTTTTTAAACAGCAAGGGGGAGCTGACCCCGGCAGTGGAGTCTGCGGTGAAGAAAGCGCGTGATAACGGCGTTATTTTCACATTTGCCACAGGAAGGCCCATAAGCGGACTTGTCAGCTATCTTGCGATGCTGGACGATAAGACCCCCGTCATTACCTGCAACGGAGCGATAATAACATCGCCCGGGGGGCCTGAGCTTGTGCATATCGACCTTATGCCGACGTCCGCGCTTGAAATAATTATAAGAGGCATACGGGAGGGAGTAAGCGTTATTGCCTGGTCGCGCGGGGATGTTTATACGACTCGAATGAGCCCGGCGATCGGGAAATACAAAGTTGTATATAAAAACGTTGATCTGAAAATGCTCTCGGATCCGGATTCTTTGGCGCAACAGGGTGTCACGAAAATAATCCTGGAAGGCGCTCCGGAGATTATCGGAAAGCTTTGGGATAGGTGGCGTGAAGAGCTTCATCCGGGAGTTTCGTGCTGCACCTCGGCGGAAAATTTTCTGGAGTTTTACAGCGACCGGGCAGGAAAAGCCGCGGGCCTGGAGCGCGTATGTGAAATCACGGGGGTTCCGCTTTATCAGACTATAGCGGTGGGAGACGGATTTAATGACCTTGAGATGATCCGGCGCGCGGGACTCGGCATAGCTATGGGAAACGCGCATAAGGCGCTGCGGGAAGCCGCCGCCTGGGTGGCGCCGGATAACGACGCGGACGGGCTCGCCGCCGTGGTCGACAGATACATATGAACCGCCCGTCGGATGCTTAGCGTCCGCCGCGTTAACGCCGCATTAAACCGGATAATACATCTACACACATAATAAAAGAAAACGACAGTCATATGAAGTGACCTGTCGTTTTCTTGTGCGCCCGACATGGGCGATAACTTGGTGGTGTAAGTCCACTACGCGCTTGGTAGTAGGAAGCGTTAGCCAAAGGCAAGGGTGTCCGTCGTGAGGCGGAATCTGAAGGAAGCTGGAGGC
>JAAYBW010000173.1 GCA_012729975.1 Clostridiales bacterium | reverse complement strand
CGCGGCTAAAAAATAAAAGCGGCAGGCTTCGTGTCCGGTTCGGGGCAAAGCGGCGGACTGTTTATGCTGCGGGAGCATATTTATATTCATTATATAGCGGACGGATAACGTTGGCAAGAAAAAAGCGGCTGCGGGCCGGAATGTGTGCCGGAATGTGGGCCGGTATGATAAAAAGCGGAGCGAACCGTTCGGCACAGCGGAGCATGGGGCCGTATCCGGCCTGTGTTGACAAATATACGGCAGTATGTATAATAACTTCGACTTGCCGCTGTCCCGGAACGGACGCAGGCGGTCGAAAGGGGCATGGAGTTTGAAGCACATTTTCATAGTCAACCCGGCTGCCGGAGTAACTGATCAAACGGAGTTTATAAGGGAAGGCCTCGAGGAAACCCTCGGCGGCACTGATTGGCAGCTGTACCGAACAAAGGCGCCCGGAGATGCGACGGCTTTTGTCCGAAGCTGCTGTGAAACGGGGGAAATCCTGCGCTTTTATGCCTGCGGCGGCGACGGTACGCTAAATGAGGTCGCTTCCGGCGCTATGGGCTCGCCAAACGCCGCCGTAGGCTGTTATCCCTGCGGCAGCGGAAACGACTACGTTAAATATTACGGCGGCAAGGACGCTTTTCTTGATTTTCGCAGACTGGTTCAGGGAGAAGCCCGTCCCGTCGATGTTATACGAGCCGCCGATTCATACGCCGTTAATATGTGCCATTTCGGTTTAGACACGACCGTAGCGAAGGCAATGAACAAGGTAAAAAACATGAAGCTGATAGGCGGAAAGCACGCGTATACCACCGGTGTGATAAAAGCGCTGCTGTCTCCTATGAACACCCGCTGCTCCGTTTCCGTAGACGGAGAGGAAATAAACGGCGGGGAGATACTGCTTTGCACGATCGCGAACGGCTCGCATGTGGGCGGAAGGTTTAAGTGCGCGCCTTATTCCATAAATGATGACGGACTGCTCGATGTATGCCTTGTTACCACGGTCTCCCGCCTTAAATTCGTGAGGCTTGCGGGGCGCTACGCGAAGGGAATGCATCTGAGCGATCCGGAATTTAAAGACTATGTCACATACAGGCGCGGGAAAAAGGTTGAGATAAACTCCCCCGAACCGGACTTCGCCGTATCTCTGGACGGAGAGATTAAGTACGGCAGGAAAATTACCGTTGAAGTAATGGAGCGCGCGCTTTCATTCATCGTACCGGAAGGTGTTTTGCCTTATCGCTCCGAAGGCGTGTGAGAAAAGCGGGCGCAAAGCTCCGAACTCTGAAAAACGTAATAACCGGCTGACAAGAGAGGCGCTCTCCGGTCAGCCGGTTTTTTATAATTTATACTGTTTTCCCTATAATTTGGGTGATTGGTATTATCTGAACATCAGACGTCCGAGCATGACCGCAAATCTCGGTCCCCAGCCATCGGCATATTCGGTAGGCATCTTCGCTGCGAAAACTACACAGCTTACATCCTCATCCGAGTGTGAGCCCTCATATTTTATTACCCAAACAGTTCTGATCGAAAGGTCGTCATATGCCGAAAAGCGCGCGGCTGTGTAACCTTCTCCGACGACAGACTCGACTATTTCGCTGCATGTAAACCCGCTGTCTTCGTAATGACGCCTTTCTTCCCGCGCGCCCGACTGATAGTCCGTATACACTCCGGGATATATATCGAGTTCAAGCGCCGCTCCCGAAAGCGCATAAAAACGTGTTAATCCGGACTCGGGATCTTCCGAAGGCCACAACTCCTCCGGGTCGTAAACGGTTTCAAACAGGGCGGTTCCGTATCTTCTGTATTCCTTTGAAATCGTTTCGCCTTCCACCGAGAATTCCACAGTCACAATTTCGGAGCGGTACTGGGTCAGCGTCGGTTCTCCGGTCCTGCCGTTATAGGAAACGTAGCGAGTTACCTTGACTCCGCTTCCGAGTGTATATACAAGCCTTGTGTCCGGCATCCCCTCAGGCAGCACACAGGCCCAGCGCAGCGCACTGTCCGGCGACATGCTGTTTGCCGCGAAAAGAACGCCGCTCGGCTCAAAGTCGTCCGCATATCCCAAATAAGTCACCGGCTCCAGGCGCACATCGCTGACCGTCTCGTCAAACCATATGATGCATCTGGGTTCAGCCGCTAACCCGCTGTCGGCATGATCGAGCAGGCTGTTAAAGCTTTGCGTATCAACAGCGCCTTCATACGCGATGTGGGCGATATCGGGACCGGCCGAAATACCGAAGTTTTTTTGGGCGGGCATATACTTTTCCCTGAGCAAGCCTTTGAGTTCACCGTAGGGGACCGTAAATTCCAGTCCGCCGGTGAAGTGCGGCCCTATAAGGCCGGGATCGCATATAAAAACAAGGCCTTTCTCGTCGAAATACCAGTTGTTGTCCGAGACGACCGCTCCGAGTGTTGTGACATAGTCATCATACCAGTAATCCGCGTTTTCGTCCTCGCCCGCGAGCTGCGCAATATAGCTGCTCGAAAAATCGACAAGCGCGCGATAATCCTCCCCGATATCGGCAAGACCGAGTCTCTTTCCGGAAACGGCATCGAATACAACCCCGCTGCCGAAGGAAGAGCCCCGAGCGCCTCCTTTGTATATATAGTCCTGCGCACGAAGACTTATTATCCGCCCGTCGAGCCTCCCCACGGTAAAAGCGCGCTCAAGCGAGTAGTAGTAAAACATCCTGTCGGGGTTATCCGAAAGCGCTTCATATTCTTTATCGGCATCGGAAAGCATGCCGTTAATTCCCGCGTCCTGCTGACCGCCGCCGGTAAAGCTTCTTTTTATATCGGAAAGCGCCGTATTGATCGCATCGGAAGCCTCCTGAGCCCCGATTATATTTATCTGCGTGTCGGTATAACCGAACGAAAGCAGCAGCGAACCTTCATCTGTTTTGTAATCCCTCCGGTCTTCGGAGAAAAGGGCATACAGCTGTCCGGACGGCTGCTCGTTTGCCTCTCCGGGGTCCTGCGTTTGTTCGGGGGGCGGCGTCTGCGCTTTTTCGACGATCCTCCAGCTTTTTGCGGTAATACCGGCGGGATACGATTCTCTGATTTCACCGTTGAAGGTAATTGAAACCATGTCTCCCGGGGCCGCGCCTATATCCTCAAGCTCCGACGTCGAAAAACTTATTTTGTCAGAGGAGCTTCTGATTTCGGTTTCGTCCTCAAGCGGCGAGACAAGAGCGCTGCTCCCGCTTATCTCAAGCACCGTCGCGCTGAAGGTCACATCTTCGGCGGCATCTCCCTTGCCGCAGCCGCCGAGCGCAATCGTCAGCGTTAACGTTATTAAAAACAATACCGCCTTTTTCACCATAACCCTCCTGATCATCAAGTCCGGAGCCTGCGCGCAAAGCCTGAGCTCACGGATTATTTATCTGTCTGACTATCTGACGCACCCGGCCGGCAAAGGTTCCGGGCAATGCGCTTAACCTTAGCCGCCGCGGAGCTGTTTTGTCCGCGAGCCGAAACAAACGGCAGGGACGGCTAGTCTGCGCCTGCCCTGCCCGTTATATCGTCTTTTCGCGTCCGTATCGCCGCTTTCTTCGAATTCAGCTGTTTTTCATAATAACGCTTGATATGACCTCTGCTGCGTCCTCGCAAGCGTCAAGACACATCTCAAAGTCATCGAATAACATCATCCATATCAGCGTGGAGCGGGCATCGACCTTTTCGATGAAGAGCCTGCGTATGCACTCGGAGTGTAAAGCGTCCCCATCGCTTTCGAGCGTGTTCACGGCCACGAGCTTATCGTGTATGGTCTTTGAAGTCTTGAAATTGCGAAACTCCGTTACCGCCTCTTCAAGCGTTCTGCAGCAGCGGATGATAAGATCGGTAAAATCAAGTACGCCGGGCCGCAGCTCCGATACATCAAACATATATATCCTGCGCATTATGTCGTCGATCGCGTCGACGACATTGTCAAGCTCCTGCGCCAGCGCGACAATATCCTCGCGCTCGACCGGGGGCATGAACTCATGAGCCAGAAAGCGCATCATTTCATGCATATTGGCGTCGGCGGCGTGCTCAATTTCGTGCATCTCGTCAACGTACTTTTTAAAATCCTCGTGCGAAAAGGACGAAAGAGTCTCATGAAGGAATTCCGCCGCTCTTGTGGCGTATCCGGCGCTCAGGCAAAAGCCGCCGAAATAGTCCGAGTTCTTTTTCTTCGATCTGCTCATTAAGGCTTCCCCCTACAGTATAAGGATAAACAGCTTCGCCATTAAAAAACCCAGAAGGCCGCAGCCCGGGAATGTCAGTACCCATGCCAGAACCATTTCCTTGACTATGTTCCAGTTAACCGCGGATAATCGCTTTGAGGCTCCGACTCCCATTATAGCAGTGGTCTTTGTGTGGGTAGTGCTTACGGGTATGCCCGTAAGCGATGACAAAAGCAGACAGGCGGCCGCGCCTGTGTCTGCCGCGAATCCCTGATAAGTCTGCAGCTTGACCATATCCATACCGACGGACTTAATGATTCTGTATCCTCCGATCGAGGTTCCCAGGGCCATTACCGCCGAACAAAGTATCATAAGCCATATCGGTATCGCAAATGAGGTAACATCCGACTTTCCGGCCGTAAGAAATATGCCCAGCATGAAGACGCTCATAAATTTCTGACCGTCCTGCGCTCCGTGCATAAATGCCATGGCAGCGCCGCCGAATCTTTGAGCATTCCTGAAAAACGGTATGGTCTTCGGCCTGTCCATGCGGCAGCAGATAGCTTCTATCAGCCGGGAAGCGCCAAAGCCCGAAGCGAAACCGAGACCCGTTGACAGCACAAGACCGATAATGACCTTTAGCCACTCCATGGGATTTATACCGGAAAAGCTGCCCTGCAGGGCTATAGCCGCGCCGGAGAGCCCGGCGATGAGCGCGTGGCTCTCGCTCGTGGGTATTCCGAAGCGCCACGCCGCCGTTGCCCACACGACAATGGCAAAAAGCGCGGCGCAAAGCGCTACGATAGCGTCGGAGGAGTTGCCCCCGAAATCCACCATATTGTATATGGTTTCAGCGACTTTTGAGTTGACGAGAGTCATAATGACAACGCCGAGAAAATTGAATACGGCCGCCATGAGGATGGCGCTTGATGCCTTCATCGAACGGGTGGAAACGCACGTCGCTATAGCGTTTGGCGCGTCCGTCCAGCCGTTTACCAATATGACGCCCAGTGTCAGCAGTACCGTGACCGCCAGGACAGGGTTTGAAACAAGCTGCCGTAAAAAATCAGCGAAACCAATTGTCATATGTTTTTTACCAATCTTTTTTCCGCACAGCGGTTATTCATGACCGGCGGGCGCGGCGATCCGCGGAATACGGATCGGTCAGGGTGTCTTTACCTCTTCCTGCAGGTTCGCCGGTTTCAAACGATATTATACATTATTTTCTTCTCATAATCCAGCGCTGCAGAAGCTTTATCAGCTCCACAAAAGGAATTATCGTCAGCGCAAGCCCGACCGAGATCGCGAACTCCGCGCCGGAAACCGGCTCAAATCCAAACGCGGAGGACAAAAAGGGCACATATATAACCGCAATCGTCATTATAAGCGAAAGGAGCATCGCGCCTAAAAGATACTTGTTAACTCCGGGGAGCTTAAAAATCGAGTTCCTGCGCGAACGCATGTTGAACGAGTGAAATATCTCAGCCAGCGAGAGCGTGAGAAACGCCATTGTCATGCCGTCGGGACTTTCGGCTATCTCCCAGAGGCCTGACTCGAAAAAGTGACCCGTAAAATAGGCCGCTATCGTGATCAGTGTGGTAAACAGTCCCTGAACAGCTACATCAATTCCAATGCCGCCCGATAACACTCCCTCCCGCGGGTCTCGGGGAGGGCGAGACATGCTGTCCGGCTCGGCTTCTTCCATACCGAGCGCGAGCCCCGGAAAACTGTCGGTGATGAGATTTATCCAAAGCAGGTGAACCGGCCTGAGTATGGTGAAGCCCAGCAGGGTGGCGGCGAATATTGCAAGAACCTCGGCCAGATTTGAGGCCAGCAGATATTGAATCACTTTTTGTATATTCGCGTAAATGCGCCGGCCTTCAGCAACGGCGGCTACTATGGTCGCGAAGTTGTCGTCGGCGAGAACTATATCGGCCACGTTTTTCGTTACGTCTGTTCCGGTGATGCCCATGCCGATGCCTATGTCGGCGTTTTTGATAGACGGCGCGTCGTTCACCCCGTCTCCCGTCATCGCGGTAACTTTTCCTTTTGCCTGCCAGGCCTTAACTATACGGACTTTGTGCTCGGGCTGGACACGGGCATATACCGAGTACAGCTCGATTTTATCCGGCAGCTCATCGTCTGCTATGTCGTTTAGCTCAAAGCCCGATATCGCCTCCGAGGCGTCTTTTATGATTCCCAGCTCACCCGCGATCGCAACGGCGGTATCTTTATGGTCACCCGTTATCATTATCGGTCTTATGCCCGCTTCGCGGCAGTCGTCTATGGCCTTTATTACCTCCGGCCTGACAGGATCGATCATGCCGCAAAGGCCGATATAGCACAGATTTTTCTCAAGGTATCCCGCTTCATAAGACTCGGGCGGCGCTTCCCAGAGCCTTTGCGCGGCGCAGAGTACGCGAAGCGCCCTGTCCGCCATGTTCTTATTGTCCGCGACGATGCTTTCTCTGATTTGAGCAGTGAGCTCCGTTATGCCTTTTTCGGTCAGCGCATGTGTGCAGGCCTTTAAAACCTCATCCGGCGCTCCCTTTGTAAACTGTATGACAGTTCCGTCGGCTGCTTTGTGGACCGTGGACATCATCTTGCGCACCGAGTCAAAGGGGGCTTCGCCTATACGGGGCAGCTTCTCTTTCAGTTCCGGCTTTCCAAGTCCGAGCGAGGCCGCGTAATTGACAAGAGCGCTTTCCGTCGGTTCGCCGATCGCGCTGCCCGTTTCGTCAGGCTCACTGTCGCTGCAAAGCGACATAGCGGCGGCCAGCTTTTTTTTATCCGCGCCCGCGTATTCCACAACCGTCATTTTATTTTGCGTTAGAGTGCCGGTCTTGTCTGAGCATATTATCTGCGTGCAGCCGAGCGTTTCAACCGCGGTGAGGCGGCGTACGATCGCGCTGCGTTTTGACATTTTCGTGACACCTATGGACAGCACTATGGTGACAACAGCGGCAAGGCCCTCCGGTATTGCAGCGACTGCGAGGCTGACGGCTATCATAAAAGTGTCGAGCATCGCGGCGCCGGTTATATCCGGATACGCCTGCAGAATATCGATAATGAACACCACGGCACAGATGCCTATTACAAGAAAGCTCAACATGCGGCTGAGCTGGCTGAGCTTGCGCTGAAGCGGCGTTTCGCCCTCCTCGGACATGGCAAGAACTCCGGCGATTTTCCCCACTTCCGTGTTCATTCCGGTTGCCGTGACCACCGCGCGCCCGCGGCCGTAAACCACGGTACTGCCCATATAGGCCATATTTGCCCTGTCCCCGAGCGGTATGTCCTTGCTGCCGCCCAGTTCGATCGGCGCCGTCTGCTTGTCTACGGGAACCGATTCCCCCGTCAGTGCGGCTTCCTCGATCTTGAGGCTGGCGCTTTCCAATATCCTGGCATCGGCGGGGACGGCGTCGCCCGCTTCCAGCAGTATTACGTCGCCCGTTACAAGCTCCTCGCTCTTTATGATGCGCACGCGGCCGTCACGGACGACCTTTGAAGTGGCAGCCGCGATAGCCTGCAGCGCCTCGATCGCTTTTTCTGCCTTGCTCTCCTGCACCATGCCCAGCACGGCGTTAATAATAACTACGGCCAATATTATGATTACGTCCGTAAACGGCTCGCCGGAATATATCGACGTAGCCGCCGATATTGCGGCCGCGGCGAGAAGAATAATTATCATCGGATTTGCCAGTTCATGGAGAAATCTTACGATGAGAGATGTTTTTTTGGCTTCCTTTAACTTATTTGGCCCGTTTTCAGCAAGGCGCTTTGAGGCCTCGCGGGAGTCGAGCCCGTTTTCGTTGCTGCTAAATGCATCAAGCACTGCATCGGCAGCAGCTAAGTATTCCTTCAACCGTATACCCCTTTTTAAGTCTTATTATTGACCGCGTCGAAAAGCATAAAGCTCTTTTACCGTAATATTTATTTCCCGAGTTTCGCATTTTGTGCGTAAGAAGCCGTAACCGCCTCAATCACCGAGCTTCGAAAGCCCGCTCGCTCAAGAGCCGCAACGCCTTCGATCGTAGAGCCCGCGGGCGAACAGACCATATCCTTGAGCTGCGCGGGGCACAGTCCGCTTTGTCTTACCATGGCGGCGCTTCCCTCCACCGCGGCGGCCGCAAGTTCCAGGGCCTGCGGGCGCGAGAGGCCCGCTCTGACCCCGCCGTCGGCCAGCGCCTCGATGAACATGTAAACGAAGGCGGGGCTGCAGCTTGCCGCGGCCGTACCCGCGTCCATCAGTTTTTCGGGTATGGCGATGCTTGTCCCGCAGCAATCGAGCAGCGGTTTTAAAGCCGCCGCGTCCTCGCGGGAGACGACGCCGTCATCTGCCGTTAACACCATGCCCCGCCCGATCAACACGGGATTGTTCGGCATAAGCCTGATTATCGGCTGCGTCGGCGAAGTAAGCTCTCTTATAGACTTAATTTCGAGGCCCGCGGCAATGGACACCAGAATCGCGGGTCTTTGCGCCTTTTCTCTTTCGGCCAGAACCGGAGCTATCTCGCCGAGTACGCAGGCCGCTGCCTGCGGCTTGACGCACAGCAGCACAAACCTCGCGTTTTCAGCGGCCTCGGTGTTGGAGGAAAGCGCCGCGCAGCCGAGGCTTTGTGTTATCCGGGTAGTCGTGTCTCCGTTCGGGTCGGATACAGCGACCCGATGAGCTCCTGCCGCTTTACAGGCCGCCGCGGCGATTGCGCCGCCCATGCTGCCCGCGCCCAAAAAAGCGAATTCAAATCTGCTGTCCATATATGACCTCCAAAGCGGTTAGGTTCCGGTCCGCGCCGGTCGGCGGGAAAAAATTCCTCCGGCTTTTCATTTTATCATAATATTCCGTTTTGTTCACCGGGTCAAGAGCGCTCGTGCGCTAAAAGCGCGATCCAATAATTGTGTTGATAAAAACCCGCGGTTAAGATATAATAACCATGTCCTCCGCGGAGCATCCGCGGTGATGGAAAGAATCAAGATTAAGAACACATCCTGCCGCTGTTCGAGACGCGGGGCAGGATCGCACTAGTCGGGGAGTCAGCGGTGCCCTGTACCTGCAACCCGCTACAGCAGGGATGAATTCCGGCCCCCGGTCTCGCGATGTGTCGACTGCCCTTCGTAAGTGGTGTTGACGAAACGGTCTTGCGCAACGGATGCCCGTGAACCATGTCAGGCGGGAGACCGAGCAGCATTAAGCGGTGTCATTCGTGTGCCGCGAGGAAGCCGTTTTCGAGCAGGCTGCGAAGGTACCGGACATATCGCGCACCCCAAAGGCCGGTGTGCGATCCTGCCGCGCGTCCCGGCGCGGCCGTCGAGGTGATAAGTATCGTGTATCGAGCCTTATACAGGAAATGGCGGCCCGTCACCTTTGATGATGTAGTCGGCCAGGAACATATCACGGAGACTTTAAAGCGTCAGGTGGAAACCGGGCGCTTTTCCCACGCGTATCTTTTTACCGGTACGCGCGGGACGGGAAAGACAACATGCGCCAAGCTGCTCGCGAAGGCCGTTAACTGTCTCAATCCTGTCGCGGGCAATCCCTGCAACAGCTGTTCCGCCTGCACCGGCATAGACAGCGGAGCAGTCCTGGATGTTACCGAAATGGACGCGGCTTCAAACAACGGCGTGGAAAACGTCCGCTCCCTGCGTGACGAAGCCATCTACGCTCCCGCCGCGTTAAAACGGAGAGTATATATTATCGACGAGGTACATATGCTGTCCGGATCCGCTTTCAACGCTCTTTTAAAGATACTTGAGGAACCTCCCGAGCATCTCGTTTTTATTCTTGCAACCACCGAGCTGCACAAGGTACCGGCTACGATCCTTTCGCGATGCCAGCGCTATTCCTTCCGCCGGATAAACCCCGCCGTCATAGTCGACCGCCTGATGAGAGTTGCGCGCGAGGAAGGCATGACTCTTGCCGCCGACGCGGCCGAGCTTCTCGCGCGGCTTGCGGACGGGTCCATGCGCGACGCTCTTTCTCTTCTCGACCAGTGCTCAACCGGCGGTGAAATTGACCGTCAAAGAGTGCTCTCAGCCGTGGGCGCCGCCGAAAACGATGAGATCTGCTCACTTTTCGACGCACTCGCCAAGGGTGATTCCGCGGCCGTTATAGGCTATGTCGAAGCTCTTCATTCTTCCGGCAAGGACGTTTCTTCACTTTTAGAGCAGCTTTCCACGCTGGTGCGCGACCTTCTGATAAATATTATAGCACCGGGCGGCGCGCTTCTTTCCGGCTCGTTTTCAGCCGCCGCGCTCGACGCAAGAGCAGGCTCGATGGAAACGGAGCGGCTGCTCAGGTCACTTGAAGGCCTTCAGGACTGCATCGCTTCTCTGGATCGCTCTCCCGACAGAAAGCTCGCCGCCGAGATTTGCTTACTGCGGCTTTCCGGCTCCGATTCGGTGAGATCCGAACCCGTGATTGTAAAACCCGCCGAGCTCCCGGCTGCGATTGTACATAAACCAACGGCCGAGCCTTCTGCGCCTGCCGCCGCTGCCATGCCCGATCCCGTTCCGGCCCGGACACCGACGGCGGAATATCCGTCCGAGCCGACGCGCGAACCTGAAGCGGCGCTCTCTCCGGTTCCGGAAAAAAGCGCGCTAAAAGATGTGAATTGGCAGGCAATACTTGACAAAGCCCGTCCGGGTATAGACGAGCATATCCTGCGTCTGCTCTCGGACAGCGCCCATGCGTCGGCCGAAATCCTTCCGGGACGGCTGAACGTTTATGTAAAAAGCCCGTTTGCCATGGTTTTAACAGACACCGCCGCGGTTAAGCTTTCTTTAAAATCCGCAGCCGAAGCTCTGTGCTCAGGCAGCGTAATCGTCACTGTGCAGGAGGCCGCGGGCGATGATCAGGCACGGCATGACAGGCTTGACAAACTCATGGCTTTTGATAATGTAACGATAGAATAGATACCCGGCATAATACTTATTGCAATATTTAATGAATATACAGGTTCAAGACTGAAATTAAGCGCACTGCGCGCACCGGAGGTTAATGATTATGGCAAAAGGCGCGTTTCGCGGCGGCTCCCTCGGGGGCGGAATGAATATGAACATGATGCGGCAGGCCCAGAAAATGCAGCAGGACATGCTCAAAATGCAGGAGGAGCTCGAACAAAAGGAATATGAGGCCACAGCGGGCGGCGGCGCGGTGACCGCAAGGATAAACGGAAGCCGCGAGCTAATCGCACTTAAAATCCAACCGGAAGCCGTCGATCCCGATGACGTGGAGATGCTCGAGGACATGATCGTCGCGGCCGTAAACTCCGCGTTCAGGCAGGCGGAGACCGCGCAGGCAGAGCAAATGAGCAAGCTTACGGGGGGTATCAATCTCGGCTTTTAGGGGGTCGTCCGACCGGCTCAAATCTCCGCCGGCTTAAGTCTCCGCCCGGTTACAGCGCGCCGCCGGGTTACGGCGCATCTTATATAGCGAGGCTGGTATTAACATGAAGATAAAGGCTGCTGTAGTATATGACAAGGGCGGTCCTTTCACGATCGAGGATGTTGATCTGGCTCCGCCGCAACGGGACGAGGTTCTCCTCGAGGTTTCCGCCTGCGGTTTTTGCCACACCGACGCCGCAGCGCGCGAGATGCTGTTTCCGACTCCCCTGCCCGCCGTTTTCGGCCACGAGGGCTGCGGAACCGTACTGAGTACGGGAGAGGGAGTAACCGGGTTCGTTCCCGGCGACAGGGTCGGTTTTTCCTACAGCTGGTGCGGTGAATGCGAGTGCTGCCGCACCGGGCGGCCTTACGGCTGTGAAAGGAACAGAGAGCTGAATTTCGGCGGGGTTAATTTCGACGGCACAAAAAGGCTTTCGAAGAACGGGCGGGAGCTCTCTTCATTTTTCGGGCAGTCTGCCTTTGCCACGCACGCTGTTGTGCATAAAAACAACCTGTACCCGATTCCCGGGGATATGGACGCGCGTATAGCAGCCCCGCTCGGCTGCGGTGTGCAGACAGGCGCCGGCGCCGTGTTCAATTATCTTCACCCCTCCGCCGCCAGCACGCTTATGGTTACCGGCTGCGGCGTCGTCGGGCTTTCGGCAGTTATGGCGGCTAAAGCTGCCGGATGCCGGGAAATTATCGGCGTTGACATCGTGCAGTCCCGGCTCGAGCTGGCGCTGGAGCTGGGCGCAACGCAGATCATAAACCCGGCCGAGACACCGGACGTGGTCTCGGAGGCCAAACGCATGACGCGTGGGCTCGGACCGGATTACGCGATTGACTGTTCCGGCAACGCGGACTGTGTCCGCCGCTCGCTTAACGCCGTTCGCGCGCTGGGTATCTGCGTTATGCTGGGCAGCACACCGGACGTTACATTCCATGGTGAAAGCGAGCTTATGGGACTCGGAAAAACACTGGTCGGTCTGGTTGAAGGGTGTTCCGTACCGCAGGTGTTTATACCCAAGCTGCTCGATTATTACCGGCAGGGGCGGTTTCCCTTTGACAGGCTTATCACTTTCTACGACTTTGAGGATATAAACAAGGCTTGCGCCGATATGCTCGCCGGCAAAGTATTAAAGCCGGTACTCGTTATGAACGGCGGCTGACCGCGCCGCTTCGGTACGCGGTTTATCGGACTCGGTATCTTATCCGGGAGGCATATGCGCCTCCCGGATGTCTATTTCGGGCCAAGCAGCAGCGGCTGAAGCTGCCGCCCGGCAAGTGCCTCCTTTACAGCCGCCGGCAGGAGAGTCATATCCGCCACCAGTGAAGTCGGTTTTCCTTCCGGATCGTCCTGCCCGAAGGGGACGAAATATATGTGTTTTCTCGCCAGGAGCGTGCCTATGTTCACGGCGGCTGCCGCCAACCCGTCGTTTGTAGATACCGCAAGCACCACCGGTCTGCCGTTGCGAAGCTGCGATTTGACCGCCATGGTTACCGATGTATCGGCAATCCCGCCGGCAAGCTTTGCAAGAGTATTTCCCGTACACGGAGCCACGACCAGCGCGTCTAGCATGTTCCCCGGTCCTATGGGCTCAACCTGAACAAGCGTGGTCAGCGGCGGACAGGCGCATACTGATGTGATTTCGCTTATGAAATCCTCGGCTTTGCCGAAGCGGGTATCAAGTGCTGCCGCGTTTTCCGACATTATCGGTATGACCTTATATTCCGCAGCAAGCTTTCGCAAGGCTTCCAGGGCTTTTTCGAATGTACAGAAGGAGCCGCATAGCGCAAAACCCAAAACGGCTCTCATTTTTTAAGCCTCCCTTTTTTCCATTATCCCAAGCACCGCGTCACGTATTGCAGCTCCCGCAGCCTCGGGAGCCGTCTCTCCGGGGAGAGACAAAGCCCAGATCGCACGAACCCCGAGCATCGCGGCAGCCGCGAAATCGACACCTCCGGGTTTTGATGCCAGATCAAGCACCAGGCACTCCGGGTCCAGCGACGCCAGCAGTTCCTCGGTCAGAATCTGCGCGGGAGCGGTGTTGACAATAACGCCGAAGCCTCCGAGACGACCCTTCAGCTGTCGGGTATCAAGAACTTCCAGACCAAGCGCCCGCATCCATGCAAAGTCTTCCGGCTTGCGGGCCGACGAGGTCACACGCGCGCCCATGGCGCGCAGGCGAAGCGAGATCAGTTTTCCGATACGCCCGAATCCGATAACCAGCACACGCTCGCCGCAGAGCGCGCCCGGCGTTTCCTGCAAAAGCAGCATCACCGCCGCCTCCGCCGTCAGCTCCGCGTTTGTGACAAGCAGCTCTTCCCTTTCATAATAGTCTATAAGCCGCACATTGAGCCGTGCTGCCAGTTCCCAATCCGCCGCCCCGACCCGTCCCGCGCAGACAAGCGGCACAACCTCCAGACCGGCGAATATCTCCTCGAGCGTAAACTCCTTTTGGGAGAAGGGCGCGTTAAGTACGCCCTCTTTTGCGCTCAGCGGAAGCGGCAATACGGCACAGTCCGCGCCCGCGGCTGCTTCACGCAGAGTTTTGGCCATTGTTGTATTATTCGGCTGCGGCGCTTTTTCACAGGCATACAGAATCACCTCGTGACCAAGTTCGGCCAGCATACCTGCCAGCCTTACAAGCCGCATATCTCCCCCGATCACGGCGAACCTGCGCCGTCCCATCATATCGCTGCACTCCTTTTGCGGCGGGGTTTTCCCCGCGAATGTTTTCAGGGTGCCGTGGAGTTCGCGGGATACGCTAACAGACACCGGCGCCCGGCACAAAGCATTCTATTCGAACTCCGCCTTGACGGTGCGGGTCTTCCGGTGATAAAATCCCCCCGGAGGATGAATATATGAATTTTAACCTGAACGATTATCTGCTTCGCATTGGTTATACCCCTGCCGGTTCCGATAAAGATATTCTCTTTGCTGTTCATCTGGCTCACCTGCGTTCCATTCCATTTGAAAACCTCAATGTCTTTGCCGGCCTTGGCATATCCCTTGCCCCGGAAGACCTTTTTCGCAAGCTTGTCACGGACAAGCGGGGCGGCTTTTGCTTTGAAATGAACTCGCTGCTTTGCGACGCTCTTCTCGCCATGGGGTTTGACGCCGAAGGCCGCATCGCGCGCGTGGCGCGCCCGAATGTAGGCTTCGGTCCCATGCTGCACCGCATAAATCTTGTTCGGCTGGGCGGCGAAACATGGGTCGCCGACGTAGGTTTCGGCGGTGATGTTTTTGAACAGCCTCTGCTGCTTGAGCCCGAGCTGGTGCAAAGGCGCGGCGGCGCGGATTACCGCCTGATGCGTATCGAGGGCGGATGGAGCATTCAAATATCACGCGGCGGCGAATTTTCCGACATGCTCGGCTTTGCCGACGGTCGCTCGGTCCCCGAGGATTTCGAAGTGGGTAATTTTTATACCTCGCGGCATCCGACCTCCGGTTTCGCAATGTGCGTGATGTGCGCCCGCGCTATTGAAGACGGGCGGGTTTCACTCTTTAACAATCGTTTGACCGTGCGCGACTCAGGCGGAGAGCGGCGCACCGAGCTGGCTGCTCAGGATATTCCGGGCGCTCTGTACGAGCACTTCGGCATCGCGCCGGAAAAAATTCCGCCGATCGATTGGGCGCGGCTTACCGTTTCGACATAATGCTTTAAACACCGGTGCTACACTTATAACGAGCGAAGAAAAGATATGCCGGTTTCTTCGTGAGAGGGTGTTCCGCACTACTGCCCGCCCTCCGCTAATGCCGAGGGCGGCAGACCAAATAACACCGCCTTACGCGGAGTACATACGACTCGGGGAGAGCTCTCGCTCTCCCCGTATTGTTTTTATAGGCACCCGGTACGCCTTCTGTGTTGGCACGCATTTCCATTGCACCCTTTTTATTTTTATTGCTATAATCCCCGCATAGGAGGTGACCTCTGTGAAGCGACTATCTTTTATTCTACCCGTCCTCATTCTGTCAGCTTTTATTTTATCTTTTCGGGCAGCGGCCGCCGGAGACATCCGTGTAATAATAAACGATACCGAGCTGGTATCCGACACCGGCACATATGCCCTCGGCGGAAATACCTACGTGCCGCTGCGTGCATTTTGTACGGCAATGTCAGCCGATTGCAGAATCGACTGGGACGACAAGACACGTACCGCTTCCGTTTCCTGTGACGGCCTGGACATATCGGTTTGCGTATACAATAACTATGTCGTGGCAAACGGAAGATACCTCTGGATGAAAAACGGCGTTCTAATAAAAAACGGACGGATTCACCTGCCGGTTCGCGTGCTTTCCGAATGCTTCGGCACGAATATCGCGTGGAGCGCCGCTTCACGAATCGTTTCGGTCAGCGGCGGCATAAAACCGATAACAAGCGGCGACAAATACTATAATTCCGAGGATCTGCTGTGGCTGTCGCGCATAATCTCCTCCGAGTCTTCGGGAGAGCCGCTGTCAGGTCAGATAGCCGTGGGAAACGTTGTGCTCAACCGTGTAGCCTGTCCGGACTTTCCCTCAACCATTAAAGATGTTATTTTTGATACGGCCGGAGGCGTGCAGTTTTCACCCGTTGCCAACGGAACGGTCTATAACGAGCCGACAAAGAGCGCCGTCATTGCCGCGAAGCTTGTGCTGGACGGTGCGGTGGTTGTGAGCGAAGCCCTTTTCTTTCTTAACCCGGATTCCGCCACAAGCTTCTGGATAACCGAAAACCGCGCATTTGTAGCCGACATAGGCGCGCACAGCTTTTATTTATAACCCCAAGCTCCGGGATAAGATTGCTGACGAAAAATTTTTTTCCTGTGCACGCGGACCCGAGCGCATAATGCACACACATGTATCGGCGTATTGCATCCGCACATTGCACCCGCACAACACACCCGTGCAACACACACCCGCGATACATGCGCGTGAAACAGGCATGCAAGAGAGAGCGGGTGCGACGGGGAGACGGCAATCCTCAGTCAGATGTGCTGACAGCTCCCTCGCCATAGAGAGCCAAGGGGACGAGGACGGCTCGGCGACAGGCTTCTGCCTGTCGCCGTAACTTGTCGAAGAACCGGAGTTTTGTTAAGCAAAGATCCGGAGCCCATGTACTCGGCTCCGGATCTGTTTTTCGCCCGTCACTTTTGATAAGCGCTCATATATATATCATATGTTTCCCGAAACGCCTTTGAAAAAGGCGTATACCGCAGGCCCGTGGCGCGGGTAATTTTCGAGCCGTCGTAAACCTCGTCCAGATCCGTCGGAAAAGGAAAGCTTATACCCCGGTCCGCGGCCAGACGGCGGGAAAGAACGGTTTTCTTCAAAGGACCGCCGGCGCAGGATTCAAGCTCCGATATAAACGAAGCGTAATCCATCTCCTCCGGCGCGGCAAGATTATAGATCTGATCGTAGGTATCCGGGTTTCCCGCGACTGCCATCAGAAAAGCCGCAGTGTCTTTTACATACACGAAGTTAAACTTTGCCTTGGCGAAATCCGGGACCGGTATGGCCTGATCCTGCAAAATCGCATTAAAAAACCAGGGCTCACGCGGGGCGTAGTTTAAGGGTCCGTAAATCATCGTGGGGCGCAGTATGGTCGGCCGGATGCCTTTTAACGCGCACGCCTGCATAAGCTCCGTCTCAAGCAGCTGCTTTTTCGCCGCGTAGCTCGACATCTGATCGTTTCCGTATTGTCCGCCGACGGGCGATTCCTCCGTTATGGGCGGTATCGCTGCCACATCATATACGCTGCATGTGCTGATGTATATATACTGACGGGGCGCTCTGGGAATATTCCCAACAAAGGAAGATATGTCTCCGGGCTCGTAGGCGCAGAAATCCACAACCGCGTCATACTCGGTGTCAGGCAGCATATTCCTTACGGAATCCGTGTCGTGGCGGTCGAAATGTATCTGGCTGACGCGCTCGAGATTGAGCTTGAAGCGCCCGCGGTTTACGACGGTTATATCAAACTCCCCCGTGCGCGAGGCAAGTATGACAAACACCCTGCCCATAAAGTATGATCCCCCGATGACAAGTATCTTTTTCACGCTTGTATCTCCTCGCCTCCGGCCGGAACTATTACACAGGTTTTTCGGGACGCTTATTACCAATCGGGTTCGGCCGGCGTGTCCGTAATGTCGTACAACACCCTGCCTATGCCCGGAACCTCGCTTTTTATTCTCGCCGAAGCCCGCTCCAGAACTCTGTGCGGAAGCCGCGAATAGGGGGAAACGCTGCCCTCGGCGTCAACGGCTCGCAGAACAACGACAGCACCCCGAGTCACGCGCATATCCGTGAGCACCGCGAAATACCGCGCGGGTCTCACCCGGCCCCG
The DNA here is from genome assembly GCA_012729975.1 of Clostridiales bacterium. Classification (GTDB taxonomy): domain Bacteria; phylum Bacillota; class Clostridia; order Oscillospirales; family Oscillospiraceae; genus JAAYBW01. The sequence continues at coordinate 10,726 of JAAYBW010000173.1, read as the reverse complement.
CTCGACCTCATCACGGAATATCCTGTCGGCGGCACGCAGCATGGCGGCTTTTTCATAGTTTACCTCTCCGATGATCCGCGCGGCGGCTCCGGGCGCAAGCCTCTGACGCCTGAGAAAAGAACGAGGCATTCCGAGAATCAGGCCGAGACGGAGCGCTTCTTCGCGAAAGAGTCCGTCAAGCGGTGAAATGACGTCCGAAAACCCGTAAAGCTCGGTGAGTCCTTGTGATTGCGCGTCTTCCTCCGGATAAAGCGAGCTTCTCCCCAGCAGTAAAGGGCCGGGTATTTCCGACGCGGCCCGCGCCAAAGCCTGAAGCGAGGCGTGCCGTACCGCGGCCAGTTTTTCCGCTCTGTCCGTAAGACCCGATAATCCGGACATCGCGGATTCCTCGGCATCCGCCGCTGACACCCGAAGCCCGAAGGATAAAAGGTCAGAGAGCGCGGACTCCGTATCGGGGTCGCTGAGAATTCCCGTATCCGCGGCCGCGCAATACACGCGGCCGGGCAGGATTTTTGAAAGGAGGACGGCACACACTCCGGATGCGGCATCACCCGTAACGGGCAGGAAAACACGCGCATCACCCACCCTGCGGCGGATTTCGGCAACGCGCGCGCGAAGATAGGCGTCCGGCGACCAGCCGGTGTCCGCGTTGCACACGCGGATGACGAAATTACTCAGAACATCCGTCCCGGATTCGGAGGGATATGCCGCCGGATGAAACTGAACTCCGTATATGCGCCTTACGGCGTCTTCAAAAGCGGCAACGGGGCCGTCCGCGAAAAACGCCGTTGTTCTGAAGCCTTCAGGCGGAGCTTCCAGCGCGCGTTCGGCCGTTACGATAAGTCGTCCCAAACCATTAAAAAGCGCGGAAGACCTGTCCGCCCTGAGCTCCGATCTGGAGACGGGGACGGAGGCTTTTCGCGCGCCGAGGCGGCAGCCTATGCCCAGCACCGGTATGCCGAGCGACAGTACGGAGGGGTTCGGCAAAACACCGTCTTCCCCTCCGACCACTATAATACCGGCAGGCTCCAGTTCGCGTATGCGCGATTCGGATACGTCCCGTTCAACAACGCTCCAGACGCCGAGCTCACGCACGCGTTTTGCCGTGAGCTCAGCGCCGCGCCCGCCGCAGTCGATTATAAGGATTGCCCGCAAATGATCACTCCCGAAATCATTTTCACAGCCTGTCGTAGAGCGCGGCGCCGCGCCGTTTCATCCACATAAGGAGCAGAGTCGTGAAGATCGCAATGATGACAGTGGCAAGGCGCAGGACAATAAAGCCTCCGAACGCGCTCTGCAGGCCCAGGGGAAGAAGCGTTACCAAAAAGCCACCGAGCATGGCAAGCAAAACGGCAGCGCTTTGTTTTACCACGGCCGCTTCATTTGTCCAGTCAAGCTTAGGATGGCGCAGGTTTATGAAAAGTCCGAAAGCCGACGTAAACGCGCTGTAGACAAGCGGTGTGACTATAAGCCAAAAAAGAAACTCTCCGTCCGCACCGAGCTTTGCGGCTATCATGATCGACGATATCAGCGACGCGGAAGCGGATAATATGAAGTTGACGCCCATCTTTGCCGTGAAGATCATCATGCGGGATACCGGCAGCATGCGGGATATCCACAGACGCGACCCTTCCATGGACACCGAACAGGCCGAGGTACAGCTGAGCACGGCAAAAAGGCCAAGCGCAAGCGGCAAAGCGGGTATGAGCGCTTCGGCTCCACCCGGCGTCTGTACCAATACCGAGATTACTTTATCTCCGTAGATAAGGAAGGCGCCCGAAGCGATAAGCATAAGCAGCAGACCGAACGCCGTGTTGAAGACATACAGGGGCGCTCCCGTATATGTGGCGAACTCCTTAACAAGCAGAGCACGCAGTACGCCGCGCGCTTTTCCCCGCCCGAGACGGGCGCTGCCCCGGGATTTGACCGAGGCTACCCTGTCGGCAACCAGGCCGTCGTATTTCCCGGCAACAGAGGTAAAGGCAAAAAGGCCCGCAACGGACACCGCGGCAAGTAAAAGCAGCCTTATCGGATATTTCCAGACCGCATCGGAAAACCATGCCAGGGGCGGCCAGTATCTTCTCATTGCCGACGACGCTCTGCCTATGAGAGCTAAGGGCTGCGCGCCCAGAAGTCCGTTTTCCCCGGTTGAAAAGGAGGAAGAAAACGACACCGCCATTAAACCGAGTGCGAAAACGGTTATCAGCACATAGCGCATCGCGCCCATAGCACGCGACCCGGAGGTGAGAACGGCCCCGACGGCTCCCAGCGCGCAGCCGATGACAAGCGGCAAGACCGGGAGCATAATGCAGCCGGGGATGGCGGTCAGCCAGAAGGTAAATCCCGGCCTGGTCAGCGCGGCGCATACTCCCAGGCAGGGCAGCATTATAGCGAATGTGTATATAAGCTCGTAAATGTATAAAATCAAAACGCGGGAAAGCACAACCTTTGCACGGGGCAAAGGCAATGCCGCCAGCATGTCCCTGTCTTTGTACGCGAAAATTAGGCTCTTAGCGGAATATATCGCGGAAAAAAGCGCCAGGAGCGAAGACGCCCCGGCCATTATTACGGGAAGAGGCTCAAGATTGCCTGTCGTCTGTTTTAAAGAAATGCCGAAGGTCAGATTATAGGAGATCAGCCCGAACATTAAACAAACGGCTATAGCCGCGCCGCCCAAAATACGGCGCGTCCTTTTCGTGTCTCCCTTTGAAAGCTTCAGCTGATTGGCAAAATATATACTTATAAGCTGATTCATCAGTCCGTCAACTCCAAAAACACATGCTCAAGGCTTTCGTTTCCCCGCACCTCGTCCATAGTGCCCTCGGCCACCAGCCGGCCCTGTTTGATTATCGCGACCCTGTCGCAGAGCTTTTCGGCCGTGTCAAGCACATGCGTGGAAAAGAATATGGCGCCGCCCTTGTCGCAAACCTCGCGCATGAAGCCCTTGAGCGTGAAGGCCGCTTTCGGGTCCAGGCCGACAAAGGGCTCGTCAAGAACCAGAAGCTTCGGCTCGTGCAGCAGCGCCGAGATAACGATCAGCTTTTGCCGCATGCCGTGTGAGTATGAGGAAATCGGGTCGCCGAGTTGTTTTGTCATTTCAAAAGCGCCCGCATAGTGCTCTATCCGTTCTCTGCGCTCAGACTCGGTAACGCCGAAAACATCGGCGATAAAACGCAGATATTTGATTCCGGTCAGGTTGTTGTAAAGCTCCGGGGTGTCGGGTATATAAGCGAGGACGCGCTTGGCCGCTATCGGGTCTTTTTTTATTGAAATCCCGTTTACCAGAATATCTCCCTCTTCGAACTCCAGCGCTCCTACTGCCGCCCGGATAGTAGTAGTTTTACCCGCGCCGTTATGGCCGATAAAGCCGTAGATCACTCCGGGCTCCACATGAAGGGTAAGGTTGTCTACCGCCTTTTTGCCTCCCCTGTATGTCTTCGAAAAGTTTATGATTTCAAGCATATGCGATCCTCCGGTTATCTGTCTGCCGAATACGGCAGAAGTATTTCACTGTTTTCACCGCGTTATAAATCATTCAAGGCTTCCGCCGGCAGTCGGGCCATTCCGATGGTTTATCTGCCTTGCTACGACGACGAAGCGGCCGTTTTCGGTATGGTAAGCACAGGTAGACAGCGTTACAAACCTGTCGCCGTACTCGGGCGTGATTCCCGTATCGAACACCGACAGTTCCTTTATCGAGGCTATATAGGAGTCGAATTCCTTCTTGTTTAACGCGTCGATAAAGGAGTAATATCGGAAGCCTTCCTCGTTTTTATACAGCACTCGTGAACGGAAAACCGCGACGATCTCATATTCGCGCTCCTCGTATATGGTGTCAAACGTGAATGTGGGGTGCTTTTCCCAATAGCTGCGGCTTTCAAAGTCCAAAAGGTCTCCGAACATGGAGCCGTCTCTCATATTGTGGCCGTATATAATAACATTGTCGGATTCGTCTACGTCGCATTTTTCATCTATGTACAGCAGGCCGTATACCGAATACTCCCCGTTCCATCCTTTGTGGAGGTAATAATCCTCCTCCTGCGGCGTCTGCATGACGGGATAATCGATTACGGTGCCTTCGATTTTAAGCCATCCGACAAGATCCCGGTTCTGTGAATAAAGCGTACGATACTTCGGCAAAATCGGCGGGCGAACGGCTTCGATCGGCCCTGTCGCCGCGACAGGTTCGTCTGCGATCGCCGGCTTTGCCGGCTCCGGAACAGGTGAAGGCGAATCGGCCGCAGCTTCCGTCTCTGTCTCCGCCTCGGCTTCCGATTGCGCCTGCGCCTGCGCGACAATGCCTGCAAGGCTGCTGAGCTCCGCACGGGCCCGATATCTGTTTATATAGTCAAAAGCGAGATACGCCGCACAAGCGACTACGAGTATGCAGAAAACTATTAAAAATATATTCCTGAGCTTCCCGGACATATTCTCCCCCTCCCGCTCTTCTATGATACAACGATACAACGGACGTTGCCAGACCGGTTCCTCTTTGATATTATATCACACGCTCTTGCTTTTGTAACGGATTTTGTCAATTCGGCCCTTCGGACCGCCGCGTGTGCACCGCGTGTGCGCGGCAGCATTTTCGTTGTAAAACACATGCGGCCGGTGTATAATGTTTTATTAGGTTGACGTTCGCAAGGCATTATTTGTTTCGGAGGCGGAAGTGAAGATTTCAGTCGGCGGGTTCACCGTCAACTATACGGACGAAGGCAGCGGCGAGGTGCTGGTAATTTTGCAGGGCTGGGGTACCCATGCCGAGCTCTATGCTTCCCTTTCCGCGCGTCTTTCACATATTATGCGGGTTATCGTACCCGATCTGCCCGGCTTCGGGCAGACGCGGGAACCGCCGGAGCCCTGGTGCGCGGACGATTACGCGGATTTTGTGCTGGATTTTCTCTCCGCGCTGAAAATAAGCCGGGCTTATCTTCTGGGCCACTCGAACGGCGGCCGGATAACAATGAAGCTTGTCACCCGCCCGAGCGGCATTTCGGTGCCTAAGATAGTTCTCATGGACAGTTCCGGCATCGTCCCGGCAAAGACCCCCGGTCAGAAGCTCAGCCTGCGCCTGTACAAAGCCGCGAAGGCTTTGCTCTCAACGCGCATCGGCACGCGCCTGTTCCCCGGCACACTCGACAGGCTGCGGGAAAAGCGGGGCAGCGCGGACTACAAAGCGGCCTCCCCTCTTATGCGCGCAACGATGGTTAAGCTCGTTAACGAGGACTTTCGTACGATTATGCCGATGATAACCCAGCCTACGCTTCTCATATGGGGCGATAAAGACTCAGTAACGCCCATATCCGACGCTCGTATTATGGAAAAGCTCATACCTGACGCGGGAATCGTCACCGTCAGCGGCGCGGGTCATTACTCTTTTCTTGACCGGCCCGAGCATGTCGGCCGCGTGTTGGAATATTTCCTTGGAGGCAGTCAATGATATCCGACCTTTTCTACGCGATATTGGGCGTTTGTTTTCTGTTTTGTATGACAATGCTCCTTATACGCTCCCTGCACATATTTCAGCTCAATTCATATAAGCCGGCCGTGCAGAGAAAATGGGTGGCGGATAACATATTCGAGTGGCTTATAAAAACGGTATGGGTCGTGCTTGCCCTACCTGCCGCTAAGGAACTCGGTTCTTTCGGCTTTGTATTTGCCGCGGCTCCTTTTTTACTCGTCGGACTTCTGTGGCTTCCAAAAAAGGCAAAAAAACCGCTTGTTTATACAGGCCGCGTTAAGCGTCTTATCTTTACTCTCGCGCTCATCTGTCTGGCTTGCGTGCTTATCGGAGCGCTTGAAGCCGGCAGCAGAGCGAAGATTTGCATCGTTATGGTCTTTATCGCGCTAGCAGCGCCCTACGCGGTGCTGGCCGCCAATTTCATCAACCGGCCCGTGGAGAAAGCGATAAACAATCGGTTTATCAATGACGCGAAACGGATAATACGCGATATGCCGGGCCTCATTGTCATAGGCGTGACCGGCAGCTACGGCAAGACCAGCGTCAAGTTTATACTGGGCAAGCTTCTGACCGCCGGATATGAGACGCTCGTGACCCCAGAAAGCTACAACACCACTCTGGGCGTTGTTCGAACCGTACGCGAACGGCTTCGCGCAACTCATGAGATATTCATTTGCGAGATGGGCGCGCGCAATCCGGGCGACATCCGGGAAATCTGCGATATCGTTAAGCCTCGCTGCGGCGTAATCACCTCCATAGGCCCTCAGCATCTGGAAAGCTTCGGGACTATTGAAAACGTTATAAAGACAAAGTTTGAACTGGCCGACGCGCTGCCCGGGGACGGAGTACTCTTTTATAACGCGGACAACGCTTACGCCGCAGGGCGCCGGGTTGAAAACGCGGCAACCGTCGGCTACGGAACCGAAAACGGCGATTGGCGCGCTTCGGAAATCTCCGCGTCCGCCCGGGGCACGGAGTTTACCGTGACCGGACCAGACGGCGTGCGGATGCGTTTATCCACCCGGCTTCTCGGGCGCCATAACGTGCTCAATATTACAGGCGCGGTCGCGGCCGCCGTATACCTGGGCGTGCCTGTGAGCGATATCTCAGCTCAGGTCCGCCGCCTCGACCCCGTGCTGCACAGGCTTCAGCTTCTCGGCGCGCCGCCGAGGCTAATAATAGACGACGCTTTTAACTCAAACCCGGAGGGTGCCGGTGCTGCTCTCGAAACGCTGTCAATGTTTGAGGGGCTGCATATTCTGGTTACTCCCGGAATGGTGGAGCTCGGTAAGCGGCAGTATGAGCTCAACCGCGTTTTCGGCGAGCAGGCCGCCCGTGTCTGCGATTTCGTGGCTCTCGTGGGAGAAAAGCAAACTCAGCCTATATTGGACGGTCTGCGTCTGGCGGGCTTTCCGGAGGCTTCGGTCAGGGTATGCGACACCCTCGAAGAGGCCATTGCCGCTGCCGACGCCTTCAGGCAGGGCACACCGCGTGTTATTTTGCTTGAAAACGATCTGCCGGATAATTATTGACCGGCGCGCGGCTTTACGTTGATATTACTGGATTTCGGAGGTTATGATGAAGATTAAGCTTGGCGTCTTCTTCGGAGGACGCAGTGTTGAACACGAGGTTTCGGTGATAACGGGCATACAGGCGATAAATAATCTTGACCGCGGCAAATACGACCCCGTGCCGATTTATATGGCCAGAGACGGTGCTTTTTGGACCGGCGAGGCCGCGGGAAAAATCGAAGAATACTCCGATATCCCATCGCTTCTTAAAAAATGCGTGCGAGTGGTTCCCGTAGGCCGCGAGGGACGCGCCGATCTGGTGCTGTACCCGCCGAAACGATTCGGAAAAAACATATATGACACCCTGGACGCCGCTCTGCCCGCAGTTCACGGCACCAATGTTGAGGACGGTGCGCTGCAGGGATTTTTCCGCACGATAGGTCTGCCGTTTGCGGGCTGTGATGTTGAGGCCTCGGCATTGGGAATGGATAAATACGCGATGAAGATCCTCTTCGCGGCCGGAGGGCTGCCCGTGCTCCCGGGAGTGAAGCTGCGCGCCCGTGATTTCGCGGCCGATCCGGAAACGATGCTTGACGAAATAAAGGGAAAGACAGGCTGGCCCGCGATTATCAAACCGTTTGACATGGGCTCCAGCGTGGGTATCCGCATCGCCGAAAACCGCGAAGAGGCGCGGGACGCCTTGGAGTACGCATTCAGCTTCTCCCCCGCCGCGGTTGCGGAGCGGGCGATAATTAACCTGCGCGAAATAAACTGCGCCGTGCTGGGCGACGCCGACGAGGCGCGCGCTTCCGAATGCGAGGAACCCGTCAGCTCCGGGATGATACTTTCCTACGAGGATAAGTACGTTTCGGGGGGGAAAGACGGAGCTTCAAAAGGCATGACCGGACTTAAAAGACTTCTTCCCGCGCCGATTCCGCCCGAAATGCGGGAAAAGGCCCGCGCGCTGGCCGTTGAGGCCTTCAAGGCACTTGACTGCGCCGGGGTGGCCAGGATAGACTTTCTTCTGGATTCGGACAGCGGCGAGCTGTATATCAACGAGATTAACACCATTCCCGGTTCATTGGCGTTTTATCTTTGGCAGCCGCTGGGCCTGTCATATTCCGAGCTGCTCGATGAGATGGTACGCCTCGCGCTCAAACGCGAGCGGGAGCGGGACGAACGCAGCTTTTCCATTGATACGGGCATACTGAAACACTATAGCGGCCAAGGCTCTAAAGGGAGCAAGCGATAATCCCCCGCATACTCTGATACAGGGAGAAACCTATATGGAATCAATTGTCGTTTTCGACGAATACAGACTCAAATTAAACGAAAAAAAGCCCGCTCTGGACATGCTGCGCGGCGCTCTTAAACTGGACGAGGCCGAAAGAGAGGTTGCGCATCTTGAGGAGGAGAGCTCCCAGGACGGGTTCTGGAGCGATCTGGAGCGATCCCAGAAAGTTCAGCGCGACATAAAGAAGCTTAAGGACAAGCTCAACAGGTACAAACAGCTCAGAACAAAGTGGGACGATCTGATGACGCTCATCGACATGGCGGTTGAAGAGGATGATGATTCACTGCTGCCTGAACTTGAGTCCGGCTGGAAATCCTTTGAGTCGGACCTGGAGACGACCCGCCTTTCCACACTCCTCACCGGCGAGTATGACGCCAATAACGCCATAATAACCTTCCACGCGGGTGCCGGCGGCACGGAAGCGCAGGACTGGGCTCAGATGCTCTTTCGCATGTATACTCGCTGGAGTGAACGGCACGGCTATAAGGTTACGCTGATGGACTGGCTGGACGGTGACGAGGCCGGCATGAAGAGCGCTACGATTAAAATTGAGGGCGATAACGCCTACGGTTATTTAAAGTCGGAGTCCGGCGTGCATCGTTTGGTTCGCATATCGCCGTTCGACGCTTCAGGCAGGCGCCACACATCTTTCGCCGCCGTTGAGGTCATGCCCGAGATTACGGACGACAAGCAGATAGAACTTCGCGATGAGGACATCAAAATGGATGTCTACCGCTCATCGGGCGCCGGCGGACAAAAAGTCAACAAGACCTCATCCGCCGTACGCCTTACTCACCTTCCGACTGGCATAGTGGTTTCAAGCCAGGTAGAGCGAAGCCACTTCCAGAACCTCGAAAACTGCAAGGACATGCTCCGCGCCCGCCTGGCCGAGATTAAGGAACGCGAGCATCTTGAAAAGATTGAGGACATCAAGGGAGTGCAGATGAAAATAGAGTGGGGCAGCCAGATACGCTCATATGTGTTTATGCCTTATACCCTTGCCAAGGACCATCGCACAGGCTTTGAGACAGGCAATATAAACTCGGTCATGGACGGCGAGATCGACGGATTCATTAATGCTTTCCTCGCCATGAAAGCGTAGGCTGTACATGCTGGGAACACTTGCGAACACGGCCGCCGTACTTGTCGGATCCGCCATAGGTCTGCTGCTCAATAAGGGGCTGCCCGCAAAATATACCGACGGAGCTATGAAGGCGATAGCGATATTCACGCTCTACGTCGGTATATCCGGTTCTTTGGCCGGGCAGAACGCTATCGTAGCCATGATATCCCTGGTTGTCGGAACGCTCATTGGCACGCTGCTCAACCTTGACGGCAGACTTTCGGCATTCGGAGAGTCGATCGGAAAAAGATTCCCTCGTAAAGACGGCTCCGCCTCCGTGGCGGAAGGCTTCGTCGCCGCTTGCCTGTTGTTTTGCATAGGTTCCATGACCGTTGTGGGCTCCATTCAAAGCGGGCTTACCGGCGATCACAGCATGATTTATACGAAGTCTGCCATGGATTTTGTTTCGGCTATAGTACTGGCCTCAACACTCGGCGCCGGTGTTATGCTCTCCGCGGCTTTCGTACTGGTTTTCCAGGGCGGGATAGTGCTGCTTGCCCAGTGGATCGCACCCTTTCTTTCCGATTACATGGTCGCGGAGATGACCTGTGTGGGCTCGCTGCTCATCATCGCGCTGGGTCTCAACCTTCTGGGGGTAACAAAGCTGAAGGTTATTAACGGAATCATCGCGATCTTCCTGCCGCTTCTTATTTGCCTTTTCATCAAATAGCTTAAAGCCTGATCGTGAGTTGCGGCGCATTGACACACGGGAATTGATGAGCTGCGGGTAATTTTTTGCTTTACAAATTAAAAAATCATGTTATAATAGCTAGGCTTCTGATCGCTGTATTCAAAGAGAAGCTCTGCCGCGGTTCGTTTTACGGGGTACAGCATCGGTTATTACATTTGGGGGCGTAGCTCAGCTGGGAGAGCAAGCGAAGCGTAAAGCAGGCCCCGATTTCAGTCGGAAAGTTCCGACAGCGACACCCGGAACGACTCATTTCACGCAAGGGTGAAAACAAGCGAAATTGTGCAATATCCACAAAATGGGGGCGTAGCTCAGCTGGGAGCGCACGCGGTACGGTTCTAGCCTCTTTCATGTAACTCACTTGGCAACCACTCGGTTCGCATCACAACAATTGGTAAAATATGGGGGCGTAGCTCAGCTGGGAGCGCACCCGGTACGGTTTCAGCAACAGTTGTGTAACTCACTTGGCAACCACTCGGTTCGCATCGGGAAAATGGGATAATTTGGGGGCGTAGCTCAGTTTGGGAGAGCGTACGGTTCGCATCCGTAAGGTCGAGAGTTCGATCCTCTTCGTCTCCACCAAGTTCAGGAAAATCCATAAAAAGTGGATTTTCCTGAACTTTTTTATGCGGTATGCGAACGCAGTGGT